>NZ_JBBCJO010000012.1:0-355913 GCF_037190085.1 Gemmatimonas aurantiaca | reverse complement strand
ACGCCGGGCTATCATCTCGTGTCGCTCGATGCAAAGACCGGTCGCCCGGATGCCACGTTCGGCAAGAGTGGCGTGGTCGATCTGATGGAGGGCCTGGGGTATCCCATGGTTCCGCTCGCCGTCGACGATTCCGGTCCGCTCATCATCTCCGATGCCGCGCCGTATCGCAAAGCGAAGCCGGGAGAGACATGGGATCCGGTGAAGAAGATCGGCGCCGACGGCACGGTGGGAATCGAGGGGCAGGTCGCCTCCAGTTCACCCGGCATGGTGGTGGGCAATGTGTTCATCGTCGGCAACTCGTCCATTCACGGCTACTATCCCATTCGCGCGACCAACCCGATCGGCACGATCCGCGCGTTCGATATTCCCACCGGCCGGTTGCTCTGGAAGTTCAATCTCGTGCCGCAGCCTGGTGAGTTCGGCGCCGAGACGTGGAAGAACGGGTCGAAGCAGGGAACGAAGGGTGTGGGCAAGGTGGATGCCTGGGCGCCGTATGCTGCCGACGAACAACTCGGCCTGGTGTACATCCCCGCCGGCATGCCGCTCATGGACGAATACGGCGGCCATCGTCCGGGTGACAATCTGTTCGGCAACAGTCTGGTGGCGCTCGATGTGAAGACGGGCAAGCGCAAGTGGCACTACCAGATGGTGCATCATGACATCTGGGACTACGACGCACCGATGGCGCCGAATCTCATGGATGTCACGGTGAACGGACGCGTGCGCAAGGTGGTGGCGCAGCCCACGAAGCAGGGGTGGTTGTATGTCTTCGACCGCGCCACGGGCGAACCGATCTGGCCGATCGACGAGAAGCCGGTGCTGCAGAGTGGCGTGCCGGGCGAGAAGTCTGCACCAACACAGCCCATTCCATCCAAACCCGCTCCGTATTCGCAGCAGGGATTGATGGCCGAGGATCTCATCGACTACACGCCGGCCATCAGGGACTCGGCGCTCGTGTTGGCGAAGCGGTGTCGTATGGGGCCGTACTACATTCCGCCCGCCGCAGGTGACGGCAAGGATTCGACGGGGTTCCGTTGTGCGTGGTATGCGCCAGGCGCGAGCGGTGGCGTGAACATCGATGGTGGCGCGACGCACGATCCGGAAACGGGTCTGCTGTACGTGGCTTCGATCACGGGACTCAGCACCACGTCGCTGCTCAACGATCCGTGTTCGGAGTTCGACTACAGCTCACCGGCGTCGAACTGTGGTCTGATCGGTGCGCTGCCGACGCCGGCGGGTTACAAGAAGCCGGAGAACGTGGGGTTTGCCGGACGTGCGTCCGGCTCGATGATCGGCGGCATCTCGATTCTGAAGCCCAAACAGTATGGCGGCATCACGGCCTACGACATGAAGACGGGCGACAAGGCGTGGTGGATGCCGAACGCGGGATACATCAAGCAGACCAGCCGTGATCCGATCTGGAGCGGGGTCACGATCCCGCAGCTTCCGGGCCGTGGACAGGCGCAGGCCATCACGACCAAGTCGTTGCTGATCTACGGCACGGGACGCAGCGGCGGTCTGCCGGGTGAACCGCCCAAGCTGTTCGCGCTGGACAAGGCGAGTGGAAAACAGGTCGGTGCGCTGGAGATTCCGGCCAAGACCACCGCGGTGCCGATGACGTTCCTGCACAAGGGCGAACAGTACATCGTCTTTGCGACGGGAGCTGAGGAGAACACGAGCCTGGTCGCTTTACGGTTGCCGAGGAAGCGGTAACGGCCAACAGCAACTGCTTTGCCGCGTAATCCGCGGCAAAGCAGTTTTCTTGTTTCGTTATTTCCTGCGCTCGTACCGCTTGAGCGCCTTCTGCCCCACTTCCGCGCCGTAGATATTGCCGGCCGCGTCCACGGCCACGCCCTCGGCGCTGCTCGTCGTGGGCGGGTTCGGCTCCGGATCGGGAATGAAGGCCGTCACCACCCCGGTCCGGGCGCTGCCGATACGGATGCCGCGCTTCCACGCCCCATGCGGCGGGTTCACCGATCCCGATTCGGAGTCGGCCACATAGATCGAATCGCGCGCATCGATCCAGATGCCACTGGGGCTGCTGAACTGATACCAGGTATCGAGCACTCTGAACTGCTCGTCGACGATCAGGATCCGGCTGTTGCCACGATCCCCGATGAACAAGCGCCCGCGCGAATCCATGGCCAGTGCATGCGGTTGATCGAGCTGTCCGTCACCTTTCCCGAACGAGCCCCAGGTCCGCTTGAGCTTGCCCTGCGCGTCGAACACCAGAATGCGCGCGTTGGAGCCCTCACGCGACGAATGTCCCTCGGCCACGTAGATGTCGCCGTTGCGCGCCGTGATGACCGTGTTGGGTTGCCAGAAGAAGGCGCTGTCCCGGCCACCGCCTGGTGCGCCGAGTGTCATGAGGAGAGTGCCGGTGGGCGAGAACTTGTAGATCTGATGCCCCTTGCCCGGAGGTGCCGGCGTCCTGCCGCCGGTGCAGGTACAATCCACCACCCAGATGTTCCCGTCCCGGTCGACATGGATACCATGGGGCGAGAGAATCATGCCGGCGCCGAACGCCGTGACGAGCGTACCACGTTCGTCGAACTTGAGTACCGACGGCAATGACGAAGCCGCGCAGGAGTTCACACCGCAGCGTTCGGCCACCCAGATACTCCGGCCGTCCTTGTCGATCGCGACCGCGCTGGTGGAGCCCCACGTTCGGCCCTCGGGCAGTTTGGCCCACCCCTCCACCGTCCGGAACGGATTGGGGCGGTCATTGACCGGCGGCATGGACGGGTCGGACTGTCCGGCCGCACGACTGGCCGGGATGGCGAGCGCAACGAATGCCGCGAGGGCGGACCCCGCAAAGATGGCGAAGCGACGCATGAACAGGTTCTGGTAGGGGCGGGCAACGGTGGGAAATGGAAAACTGGGCCGGCGATCCGGGTCCGGCAATCACCGGCAATCACCGGCGACAGGACCTGATATGGCCGCGATATTGCGCGACCGATCCCAGTACGCCAGCGTTCCCAACCATCGATTCTCCGGAAGTCTCCCGAATTTTCTTCTCGTGCGCGACCTCACTCACGGCTCCATCCCCAGACATCTGCTGCGCCTCGCCCTCCCCATGGCGGCGGGGATGATCTTCCAGACGCTGTACTTCCTGGTCGACCTGTGGTTCGTCGCCAGGCTCGGCGACGCCGCGGTGGCCGGCGTGGGAGCGGCGGGCAATGTGCAGTACATCGTCATGGCGCTCACCCAGGTGCTCGGTGTGGGGACGATGGCGTTGATCTCGCACGCCGTCGGCCGCAAGGATCGCGACGACGCCAATCTGATCTTCAATCAGAGCGTGGTGTGGGCCGGTGTGTGCGCACTCATCACACTGGTGGGCGGATACGCGCTGTGCGAACGGTACATGAACACCGTGGGCGCCGATGCGGCCACCCATGCCGCGGGCGTCACCTATCTGCGCTGGTTCATCCCCGGTCTGGCCCTGCAGTTCGCCCTGGTGTCGATGGGCTCGGCGTTGCGCGGCACCGGCATCGTCAAGCCGATGATGGTGGTGCAGATGCTCACCGTCATTCTCAACATCGTGTTGGCGCCCGTGCTCATCGCGGGGTGGGGCACCGGTCGTGCTCTCGGTGTGGCCGGTGCGGGATTGTCCAGCACGATCGCCATCGCGGCCGGTGTGATGCTGCTGCTCGGCTACTTCTTCCGACTCGAGCACTACGTGTACTTCCAGCGGGCATTGCTCGGCGTGCGCTGGGATGTCGTACGACGCATGCTGAAGATCGGCGTGCCGCCCGGTGGTGAATTCGCCCTGATGTTCGTGTTCACGGCGGTGAACTACTATGTCATTCGCGACTTCGGTGCGGCGGCGCAGGCCGGTTACGGCATCGGTTCACGGGTGATGCAGTCGATCTTCCTGCCGGCCATGGCCATCGCCTTCTCGGCGGCGCCGCTGGCCGGACAGAACATGGGCGCCGGACATCTCGATCGGGTGCGCGAAACGTTCCGGTCGGCCGTGATCATGGGTGGAGGACTCATGACGGTGCTGGCGTTGCTCTGTCAGTGGCGCCCCGACCTGCTGGTGAAGGGATTCACACCGGAAGCGGAAGTCATCGCCGTGGCCGCGGAGTTTCTGCGCATCATCTCGTGGAACTTCGTGGCAACGGGGCTGATCTTCACCTGCAGCGGCATGTTCCAGGCGCTGGGCAACACGATGCCCTCGCTGTTCAGCAGTGCGTCGCGTCTGGTGACCTTTGCGCTGCCGGCGCTGTGGCTCGCGCGTCAGTCGTCATTCCGACTCGCGCATCTGTGGTGGCTGTCGGTGGGCACGATGGTGCTGCAGGCCGCATTCGTGTTCTGGTTGCTGCACCGGGAGCTCGACAAGCGGGCCGCCGTGCGATCCGAACCGGCGGTCGCGTGATGATGCCTGGCCATCGTGGAGCGCGCATGATTCAGCGGTGTCTGGCGACCGTCGCATTGATCGCCGGCGCGGGTGGTGCCGTCTCGTGCGCACCATCCGAAGCGAAGACGCCAGCGCACGCCGCCGTGCAACTCTATGCCATGCTCGATGCGCTGGGTGTGCAGACGGTGCCCGATTCGTTGTCCCTCACGGCACTGCGGCCCTTTCTCAGTGACTCCCTGGCCGATGCCCTCGCGCACGCGGATCAGGCGCGACGGACGGCGGCGCGTGAGCGGCCCGATCAAAAGCCGGTCTTCGCCGATGGGGATCCCTTCAGCAGTCTGTTCGAAGGACGCACCAGCGCCAGACCCGACACCACCATCACGCAGGGTGACACGGCGTTGGTGGTGATGGCCTTCACCAACACCACACAGCGTCCCGCGGTGAACTGGCGTGACACCGTGGTCGTCACGCGTGAACGGGGACGCTATGTGGTGGCGGACATTCGTTACGGAACCACCTGGGAATTCGGATTCACCGGACGCTTGCTGGCGATCCTCAGGGCGCCCGTCTGAGGCGCACCGATCCCGAACCACTTTCCACACGCAGGCGACCGCGCCCATCACCGATCGTGCCGTGTATTTCGCGACGCGCGAAACGGCTGGTCCTGATCTCGAAATCGGAGCTGATCCCACCGCTGCCGGTTTCGATGTCCACCGTCGCACTGAAGTCGGCCGGCAGATTCAGAGTGACACCACCGGATCCCGATTCGATCGCGGCCGAACGTGGTGAACGACGCAAGCCCAGAGAGACACTGCCACTGCCGGCGTCGACGGTGATGGTTTCCGCGGTGGCGTCCTCGAGACGCACGCCGCCCGATCCCACGTCGATGTCGAGACGCTGACAGTTGGCGGCGCTGCCGCTCACCCCACCCGATCCCGTCTCGATGGAGCAATCCTCGGCCGTGACGCCATCGAGGGTGACCCCACCGGAACCGGTATCGAGACGCAGCGTCGATACCCGGGCGTCGCGCACGACGATACCGCCGGATCCCGTATCGATATCCAGATTGCCGCGCACCTGTTCGGCGGTGATGCGCGCCGAGGCCGCATCGAGCGAGAGGGTGGCGTCGACGTCGATCGCCTTGAGTTCACCCACCAGCAGATGGGCGTTGAACTTCTGCCCATCCGGCACGAGCACGCGGATGTCGGCCCATGCTTCCATGCCATCACCACGCGAACGGATGCGCACGCGTCGTCCGCCGCGCCAGCCGTTGTCGCCACCCCAGGTACCATCGTCGTTGATGCGGCTGTCGGTGGCGCCCCGGTTGCGCTCCGACGCGGGGCTGTAGACGATGTCGTCGTCGGGATAGATGACGCGCAGCGTGGGGATGCCACGCACCGTACCGGTTTCGATGCGCAGCCGGCGTGCATCGGCGCCGCGGCGGGTGATCTCGAATTCCACGGTGCGTCCACGTCCACGTCCACGTTCGATGCGCACTTCGCCCGCCAGATTGTACAGGGCCACGCGCTCGCCGCTGAGCGTCTGGCGTTCGGTCTGTGCCTGGAGGGGACTGGTGAACGTCAGGAAGACCGCACTCACGGCCCCGGTCATGAGGCCGGTGTTCGGCCACGACGTCGGACGAAGACCACGCGGACGCTGCGGGTTGTTTCGCAGGGAAGGACTCATGAGACCCGATGTTGATGTGATTGACCCGGACCCCTGACACCACGTGGTCAGCGGTGCGAGGTTTCACGTGTCTCTGCGGAGCGATTGCAGAAACGGCAGGCGTCGGGCGACGAGGCCCGATCCATTCCTGCCACCGTTTGGACAGAGTGTTCCCACCGCAGGGTTTGAACGGATCATCCCCATGTCTTCCCACCTGCCCATGCTTTCCCGTTCCCGCGTGGCCCGCATCACCCCATTGATGGCGGCCTGCCTGCTTTCCATTCCGGTGTGCGCCACCGGCGCGCAGTCGGGGGCGTCGACCGCCGCGGTTCCGGCGGTACTGCCCACCGCGTCCATCGTGATCGACTCCGCCGACCCGGTGGCGGTGATGGTCTCCCAACTCGATCTCGCGAAATACAAGGCCACCATCAAAGGCCTCGCGCAGTTCGGTGACCGCCGCCAGGGCACCAAGCGCAATCGTGATGCGGTGGACTGGATCGAAGCCCAGCTCAGGAGCTACGGCTGTACGAACACGGAGCGTATCACGTACGAATACAATCCGCCGGCGCCGCAGCCGCGTCCTGCGAATACCGGCGGTGCCGGCAACGCGGCGAATCGTCCGCCTGCCGCTCTCACGGCCGTTGGTGGTGGCCGGCCGCGTGGCATCCGGACACGTACGGGCGTGAACAACGATTCATTGCGGCAGCCCGATGCCCGTCTTCGCGCGCTGAATGCGGAGCCCAGCACGCCGGGCAGGCGCCAGGAGGTGTACTGCACGAAAGTCGGCACGACACGTCCCGACGAGATGTACATCGTCGGTGGGCACATGGACGGCATCGGATGGGGAGAAGCCGTCAATGACGATGCATCGGGCACGGCCATCGTCATGGAGCTGGCGCGCATCTTCAGTGATCCGCGTGTGCAGACCGAACGATCGGTGCGCTTCATCCTCTGGAACAACGAGGAGACGGGCCTCAACGGTGCGCATGCCTACGTCGATCAGCGCGCACGTCTGCAGGGCATCGAAGAACCGAAGGGTTCAGGGAAGTATCCCGAGCCCCGCTGGCTCGGCATGATCCAGCACGACATGATGATGTTCGATCATGGCATGCCGAAGGCCGATGGCACCATCCCGAAGGATCAGCGTCCCGAAGCCGACGTGAACATCGAGTTCCAGGCCAACTCGAAGATGGCGAAGCAATCGGCCGAGCTGGCGTGGGCGCTGCATGGAGCGAATACGAAATACGCGACCGACTATCCCGCGCAGGTGGGGCCGCACATGACCAACACCGACTCGGGTCCATTTCAGGATCTCGTGGCGTCGGTGAGCATGCGGGAGAACGAACGCGGCACGCAGATCGGCAGCGGATGGGATCCCCACTGGCATCAGCCCACCGATCTGTTCATCACCTTCAGTGACGCCGATTTCCGGCTGGGACTGAATGCCGCGCAGACCACGCTGGGCGCGGTGGCGAAGTTGGTGGGGGCGATGGTGCGGAAGTGAAGCCGGGTGGAGGGTGACGGTGAGCTGATACAGTCAGAACGGAACGCGCGCGGCCCACGGTCTCGCGCGTTCCAACTGACCGGCCACCTGAAACAGGGTGGCTTCATCGCCGAACCGCGCAACCATCTGCGTGCCGATGGGCAGCCCCGTCGCATTCCAGTACAGCGGCACCGACATCGCCGGCTGACCCGTGACATTGAACAGCGCCGTGTAGGGCATGAATGCGTAGACCTTGTCGACGATGTCGTCCAGCATGCCGGCGGCACGCAATGCATTGCCCAGTCCGAAACGACCGATCACACTCAACGCGGCCCGTTCCAGCGCCGTGGGTTGCAGCGCGCCGATGGTGAAGGGCGGTGCGGCCAGTGTGGGCGTGAGCAGCAGATCGTACCGTTCGTGAAAACGACCGACGACGCGACCGGCCATCTGCAGTTCACGCGCGGCGCTCGCATAGTCGCCCGCGCTGAGGGAGCGGCCCACGAGGCCGAGTGCCCAGGTGGAGACCTCCACGTCATCCATGCGCGGACGGCGGCCGAGTTGCTGGCCAAGCCATGCGATATCGGCGCGGCATTCACCGGCCACGATGGTGAGGAACGCACGCGCCAGCGCCGCGCCGTTCACCACGGGCTCCGCGCGCTCGACATGATGCCCCAGCGACGACAGCAGCGTCGCGGCATCGTCGAGCGCCGCGATGCAATCGGGATGCACATCCTTGCCGAAGAATGGCGTGGTGGTCACCGCGATACGCAGGGGCTCCGGGTCACGTTGCACTTCGTCGAGATAGGGGCGCTCCTGCCGCGGACAGGCCACCGGTGTGCCGATGTCCTCACCGGCAGTGGCGTCGAGCATCGCCGCCGAATCGCGCACGCTGATGGTGAGCACATGCTCCTGCACGAACCCCCGCCACGAATCGCCGAACACCGGGCCGGTGGGCATGCGACCACGACTCGGTTTGAGACCGAAGACGCCGTTGCATGATGCCGGGATGCGGATGGAGCCGCCGCCATCACCACCATGACCGATCGGGACGATGCGCGCGGCGACAGCCGCCCCCGAACCCCCGCTCGATCCGCCCGTGGTCTTGCCGGTGTCCCAGGGATTGTGCGCCGGCCCCAACGCTTCGCTCTCCGTGAATGGCGTGAGTCCGAACTCCGGTGTGTTGGACTTGCCGATGAACACCGCGCCGGCCCGTCGGTACCGCGCGACGAGTTCGCTGTCATCCGGCGCCACGATCTGCTGCAGGCGATGGTTGCCGAAGCTGGTGGGCACGTTCGCGATGTTGGCGAGCATGTCTTTGATGACCATCGGCACACCGACGAACGGCGCGTGATGATCGGGTGATGCTTTCAGCGCGGCCTCCAGTGCCTGCGCCATCTCACGGGCCATCGCCTCGAGCGGACGCACGATGGCATTGAGCGCCGGATTGCGGGCGGCCATGCGGGCGAGCGCCGCCTCGGCCAGCTCCGTGGGCGTGATCTCCCTCCGGTGCACGAGGTCCGCCATGGCGAGACCATCGAGCTGGTCGTATTCGGGCAATGGAAGCGTCATGCAGAATCCTGCCCGTTCAATCCAGAAAGCGCGAGGGGCCGATCGCCGACGGCAGCAGACACCTGCGCGGGGCCAGCCGGTAACGCCGGCGGGCGATCATCCCGTAGAGGGTATCGCGAAACCCGCGGGGGACGATACGCCCTGCCGCCGCGAGCCAGCGCCAGGGGCCACCCAGATAACGCAGCACCGCGAGCACCGCATCACTCCGGACGAGGATCGCGGGAGAGTGGCCCAAAATACCGGTCACCCAGATGACGGAATCGACACCGGCCAGCGTCGGGTGCTCCTTCCGGAGCCTGCTCGCGACCTCTCCCCGCAACGGGGCGAAATACAGACGGTGCGCCGCGGATGCCAAAGCCCGTTCGTGCCGCAACACGAACTGTACACTCGCGGCGCAGACTCCACATTCACCGTCATAGAGCAGGATCGGGGCCTGCCGCGGCAGTGAAGCCCCGAGGGGTCGCGGCTCGGCGACGGACATCCCGAAATATACCAAATACCATCACGGACAGGCGTTGCATTGCGTCCCCGGTCGGGCGAGCTTGCGCCCATGGGACGGAGAAACCGCAGGGCAGGGCATGGTCCGCATTCGCAGCGCGCATCCTGGTGCAGTCCATGGCGCTGATCTCGCTGCAGGGCGCCACGATCGCGTTTGGCGGACCGCCGGTGCTCGATGGCGCGAACTTCGCCATCGAACGCGGGGAGCGGGTGTGTCTGCTGGGACGCAACGGCGCCGGCAAGAGCACGTTCATGCAGGTGCTCGACGGCACGCTCGCTCCCGACGATGGCCTCGTGGTCCGGCAGGGCGGGGTCACCGTGGCCCGTCTCGAACAGGATGTGCCACGTACGCTCTCCGGCTCGATTTTCGATGTGGTGGCATCGGGGCTCGGAGAGCGCGGACGTTTGCTCACGGCGTTTCACGCGGCCTCGGTGCGGGTGAGCACCGATCACTCCGACGCCGCGCTGGCGGAACTCGATCGCCGTCACCGGCAGATCGATGCCGCCGATGGTTGGCAACTGCATCGACGGGTGGAGACCGTGTTGCAGCATCTGCAGCTCGATGCCGACGCGCTCATCGAGCACGCATCCGGTGGACGCACCCGGCAGACGCTGCTGGCCCGTGCCCTCGTCAGTGCGCCCGATGTGCTGCTGCTGGACGAACCCACCAACCATCTCGATATCGATGCCATCGAGTGGATGGAGACGTATCTCATCGCGCAGGGCATCACGCTGGTGTTCGTCACGCACGATCGCGCCTTCCTGCGTCGTGTGGCCACGCGCGTGGTGGAACTCGATCGCGGCCAGCTCGCGGATTTTGGCACGAGCTACGAGACCTATCTCGAGCGCAAGGACGCGATGCTCCACGCCGAATCGAAAGCGTGGGAGGACTTCGATCGTCGCCTGGCGCAGGAAGAGGTGTGGATCCGAACGGGTATCCAGGCACGTCGTACGCGCAATGAAGGCCGCGTGCGCGCGCTCGAGGCGATGCGCGTGGATCGCGCGACCCGACGGGAACGCGTTGGTACTACGCGCGCGCAGGTGCAGGAAGCCGATCGCTCCGGACGTCTCGTCATCGAAACGCAGGGGCTGACTTTTTCGCATGGCGACCGTCCCATCGTGCGCGATCTCACCACCACGATCATGCGCGGCGATCGGGTGGGACTCATCGGACCCAATGGCTCGGGGAAGACCACGCTCATCCGGTTGCTGCTCGGCGAACTCGCTCCGGATGCCGGCGTGGTGCGGCACGGCACCAATCTCGAGATCGCGTACTTCGATCAGTTGCGTGAACAGCTCGATCCCGAGCAGACGGTCTTCGAAAGCATCGGCGAAGGCAGTGAATGGGTGCAGATCGGCAACGAGCGCCGGCATGTGCACGGCTATCTGCAGGATTTCCTGTTCTCACCGGATCGTGCGCGCACGCCCATTCGCGCCCTGAGTGGCGGTGAACGCAATCGGTTGCTGCTGGCGCGGCTGTTCACGAAACGGTTCAACGTGCTCGTGCTCGACGAACCCACCAACGATCTCGACATGGAGACGCTGGACGTGCTCGAGTCGCTGTTGCTGGGGTTCGGTGGCACGCTGCTGCTGGTGTCGCACGACCGTGCCTTTCTCGATGCCGTGGTGACGAGCACCCTGGTGTTCGAAGGACGGGGAGAGGTGCACGAGTACGTCGGTGGGTACTCCGACTGGATCCGTCAGCGTCCGGTGCCCGCGGAGGCGGTGCTGGCGCCCGCCCGCGCATCGGAAGCCGCCCCGGCACGGCCATCCGCCGCACCAGTCAAAGAGAAGAGGCGCAAACTCTCATTCAAGGAGTCCGCCGAACTCGATGGACTTCCCGACCGGATCGCCGCCGCCGAGGAGGAGCGTGACGGGTGTTATGCGCAACTGGCCGATCCAATGGTCCTGCGCGATGGTGCGCGCGTGGTGGCGTTGCAGGCGCGGGCGGCGCAGTTAGACGAGGAGGTGCTGGCGATGATGGAGCGGTGGGAGGTGTTGGAAGCGCTGCGGTGATCGTTGCCGCTGGTGCAACGCCGGATGGCGCGACAAGTTCATCGCCACTCGCTTGGTCGTTCCCTTCCGTGATGCCGGAGTTCTCCGCAATGTCTGCTCGCTCGACCGTCGCTTTTCCCGTGACCGTACTGGCAACGGTTTCCATGCTCCTTGCGCATCCGGACGTCGCGACGGCACAGAGCGCCGGCATCCCGCCCACCACGCGACAGATCTTCCCCGCCGATCCCAAGGCCAGTGTACCGGTGCTGGGCTCGGTCATGACCAGCACCACGAGCGAACTGGCGGACATCGTGGTGCGCTATTCTGCCGATGCGGGGTCGCTGCAACGTCGTTATGACACGCCGGATTCGCCTTCGC
This sequence comes from Gemmatimonas aurantiaca, assembly GCF_037190085.1. Taxonomy (NCBI): domain Bacteria; kingdom Pseudomonadati; phylum Gemmatimonadota; class Gemmatimonadia; order Gemmatimonadales; family Gemmatimonadaceae; genus Gemmatimonas; species Gemmatimonas aurantiaca. The sequence goes on along the minus strand of NZ_JBBCJO010000012.1, from coordinate 343,965 downwards.
GTCGTGCGCGTCTGAAGAACTTCTACGGCACATGGCGTCAGCGGCTGGCCGAGTTCGATTTTGGCAAGCTGTCGCAGGAAGGAAAGGTGGACTATGTCCTGTTGGACAACCATCTGCGATATCAGCTCGAGCTGATGGGCCGCGAGGACCAGCAACTGCGTGAGACGGCGGCGCTCACTCCCTTTGCGCCGACGCTGCTCAAGTTGCAGGAAGACCGTCGTGAGTTGCTGTCGGTGGATGGTCAGAAATCGGCCCGTCTGCTGGCCGATGTGACGAAGCAGGTGGACAGTCTGCGCGCGCTGCTCGAACCGGCGCCCGCGCGGCCGGCCGGGGACACGGCCACGCGAGCGCGTCCCGCCGTGCCGCGGGTGTCGCGCACGGCGGCCAATCGTGCGGCCGATGAGGTCGATCAGGTGCGGTCGGTGGTGACGAACTGGTATCGCTACTACAACGGCTACGATCCGCTCTTTTCGTGGTGGGTGACGAATCCCTGGCAGCGTCTCGACGAGTCATTGCGGCGCTATGCGCAGACGGTACGCCAGCGACTCGTGGGGATCCAGGTGGCAAACGCCGCGCCGGCCGGTCAGGGTGGGACGCCCGGTGCACCGGCAGGAGGGCAGCAGGGCGGTGGCGCTCCGGGCGGTGGCGGAGCGCGCAACGCAGCGGCGGCCAATGAACCGATCATCGGGGATCCCATCGGTGCCGAGGGGCTGGCGATGGATCTGCGTCACGCCATGATTCCGTATTCGGCCGAGGAACTGATCGCGATCGCGGAGAAGGAGTATGCGTTCAGCGAAGCCGAGGCGAAGAAGGCGGCGCGGCAGATGGGGTTTGGTGACGATTGGAAGGCCGCGATGGAGAAGATCAAGGATGCGTATGTGGAGCCGGGTAAGCAGCCGGATCTCATTCGTGATCTCGCCAATGAAGCCGAGTCTTTTTTCGACAAACACGACTGGGTGACCATCCCTGCACTGGCGCGCGAGGACTGGCGCATGGAGATGCTCTCGCCCGAGCGACAGCGGGTGAGTCCGTTCTTCCTCGGGGGCGAGAACATTCTCGTGTCCTATCCCACGGCGGATATGACGGAAGAAGAGAAGCTCATGAGTTTGCGGGGAAACAATCCGTACTTCTCCCGGGCGGTGGTGTTTCACGAGCTCAATCCCGGGCATCATCTGCAGGGGTTCATGTCGGCGCGTTACAATCCGCATCGCCGGATGTTCTCGACGCCGTTCTGGAACGAGGGGCAGTCGTTGTACTGGGAGATGTTCCTCTGGGACCGGGACTTCCATGTGCGTCCCGAAGACCGGCTCGGTGCGCTGGCGTGGCGCATGCATCGCAGCGCGCGCATCGTCTTCTCGCTCAGCTTCCACCTGGGCAAGATGACGCCGGAGCAGTGCATCGAGTATCTGGTGGACAAGGTGCCGTTCGAACGCGCGAACTCCGAAGCCGAAGTGCGGCGTTCTTTCAATGGCAGCTATTCGCCCATTTATCAGGCGGCCTACATGCTGGGCGGGCTGCAGCTGCGGGCGCTGTACAAGGAACTGGTGATGTCCCGGAAGATGACGGACCGGCAGTTCCATGATGCGATTCTGCAGGGTGGTCCGATGCCCATCGCGATGGTCAGAGCGCGTCTGGCGAAGGTGCCTCTCACGCGCGATGGCGCGGCTCCCTGGCGTTTTGCGGACGAACTGCCGGCGCCGAGGCCGTTCCCGGTGAAATGATGAAGCGCGCGTCGATTCGATGACACGTTCCGGGGGCAGTGTGCCGACTTTGTGGCACCTGTCCCCGGAGTGTTCATGACGCTGCCTTCCGATGAAATCACGGGCGTCATCATCAACGCCTACTATGTCGTGTATAACCTGCTCCCTCGCGGTCTCACGGAGGTGCTGTATCAGCGGGCGCTCGCCATCGAGCTGGCGGAGTACGGTCTGCTGCTCGAGCGGGAGCGTCCGTTTGAAGTGCGATACCGTGATCAGTGCATCGGGATCTATCGCGCGGATCTGATGGTGAACGACCTCGTGCTCATCGAAACGAAGTGTGCGGAGAGACTGGGGCAGGCGCATCGGGAGCAGGTCACGCGGTATCTCCGCGTGTCGGGACTGCCGATCGGGTTACTGCTCAATTTTGGTGACCGGGCGGAGGTGCGGCGGATCTCTCCGTGAGGGTGAGCTTGCGGCTGGCATTCGGGCGAGCCGAGGGTGTTTGGGGGCCGCCTGCGGCGGCGATACCGGCAGGATGAACTGCGGGATAACTGCAGGATATTCCTGCGAATGGGGCAAACGATTTCGCGTGACGGACAGGTGGGGTTTTTGTAGTTGAACAGCGGGAGGAACAACGGTCGTGTGGGGACCGCACGATCTTTGTCTCCGTAGTTCATTTCAAAAAATGGGACTGTCCCCAGCGCGACGTCCTCATCGCCTGCACGGGACAAATCCTGCAGTTATCCCGCAGTTCATCCTGCCGGTATCGCCGCCGCAGGCGGCCCCTCAGACTTGCCGAACGCCCAGATCCATCACGCCAGCCTCGCCAAACGTCGGCACCACACCCATCTGATCGAACAGGAACGCGTACACGTCGGCTGTCTCTTCGATCTGCTTGCCGAGTGACGAACTGCCGTGCCCGGACTTTGTTTCGATGCGGATGAGCACCGGGCGGTCACCGGCATGCGCTTCCTGCAGCCGAGCCGCGAACTTGAAGGAGTGCGCGGGCACCACGCGGTCGTCGTGATCGGCGGTGGTGATCAGAGTGGCCGGGTAATGCACGCCGTCGCGCAGATTGTGCAGCGGCGAGTAGGCGTGGAGATACCGGAACGCCTCGGGATCGTCGCTCGATCCATAGTCCGCGATCCAGTTCCAGCCGATCGTGAAGGTGTGGAAGCGCAGCATGTCCATCACCCCGACGGCCGGCAGTGCCACCGCGGCCAGCGTGGGACGCTGTGTCATGATCGCCCCCACGAGCAGACCACCGTTCGATCCGCCCTGAATGGCCAGGCGTTCGCTGCGCGTATACCCGTTCGCGATGAGCCACTCGGCCACGGCCACGAAGTCGTCGAAGACGTTCTGCTTGCGCTCCTTCATGCCGGCCTGATGCCACGCTTCGCCGTACTCGCCGCCGCCACGCAGATTGGCCTGCACGTACACGCCACCCTGTTCCAGGAATGCCACACGCAGCGCACTGAAGGCGGGCGGCAACGAGACATTGAACCCACCGTAGCCGTACAACAACGTCGGATTGTTGCCGTCGAGCACCAGCCCCTTCTTCGCCACGATGAAGGCGGGCACGCGCGTGCCGTCCCTGCTGGTCACGAACACCTGTCGCGTCTCGAAGCGTGACGGATCGAATGGCAACGTCACCGCGCGATAGACCGTGCTCACACCCGTGTCGATCGCATAGCGATACACCGTGGCCGGCGCGGTGAACGACGTGAACGTGTAGAACACCACCCCGGCTCCACGTTCTCCGTCGAAGCCGACCGCGGTACCCAGCCCCGGGAGTTCCACATCGCGCTCGTGACGACCGTCGTAGGTGTACACGGACACACGCGAGGTGACATCGCGGAGATATTGCGCGAAGAGCCGTCCTCCCCCGGCGTGCACGGCTTCGAGCGGCTCGTCACGTTCGGGGATCACCGTCTGCCAATGGGTCTCGTCGGGCCGCCGCGGATCGATGCGCACCACGCGCTGATTGGGCGCGCCGCGATTGGTCAGGACGAGCAGGGTGTCGTCATCGTTGTCCAGCACGTGCATCTGATCGTCGAACGCCGACCAGATGGATTGCCACCCGACTTCGGGACGCCGGGCGTCCAGCAGGCGGACCGCGTTGCCATCCCTCCCCTGTCCACGGTCGCTGATCTCGAGAATCGCGAAACGCTCGTCTTCGGTGGTGCAGAGCACATGGAAACGCAGCGGATGCGCCGGATCGTGATAGACGAGACGGTCTTCCGACTGATCTGTGCCGAGGGTGTGATAGTAGACCTGGTGATCCCCGTTCTTCGACGAAAACGCACCCTCGTCTTCGCGTGGCTCGGGATAACGGCTGTAGTAGAACCCGTCGCCCTGCCAGGCAATCGCGGAGACTTTCACCCAGTCGACCACGTCGGGCAGGAGGGAGCGACTCTCCAGGTCCAGCACGCGGATCTGCTGCCAGTCGGATCCGGCATGGCTCACCATGTAGGCGATGCGCCGGGCGGTGCCGTCGAACGTGAGCCCGGCCACCCGGGTGGTGCCGTCCGCCGAGAGGCCATTGGGGTCGATGAGCACCTCGGCGGGGCCGTCCTCGCCCCGCTGCAGGTAGTACACCGGCTGGTTCTGCAGCCCCTCATTGCGGGCGAAGAGCAGCCAGGGGCCCCGTTGCTCGGGCGCCGAGGTGCGCTGGTAGTCCACCAGCGCAGTCAACCGGTCCCGCAGGGCCTCGCGGAAAGGGATGCCGGCCAGATGGGCAAAGGTGACGGCGTTCTGGGCCTCCACCCAGGCGGCCGTTTCGTCGGACCGGTCGTCTTCCAGCCACCGGAAGGGGTCGTGGACCCGGGTCCCGTGGTAGTCGTCGACCGTCTGGTCTTTTCGCGAGACGGGGTAGTTGAACCGGCTTGCCATCATATGGACAAATCATAAAGGAGGGCCACGGAAACAGGGTGTGAGACCTTGGCCTACGGGGAATTGCCGACCACTGGCTTTTCTTCCCCTGTCCGGGCTATTTTTTCAAGCTCCCCCGGAATTGGGGGATCGGTTACAGTCCTGGGCGCTTCTCACGGCCCGGTGGCGATGCCACGATGATCCGGTCCGGAAGACTTCGCTTCCGGGTGCCGCGTCGATGGCCTCTCGCAACGAAGTCTCTCGTCATTCATCGGTGCGGTGGTGTTGCGATCGATGGGGCGGAACCTCGCAGTCGAAGGACCTGAGTGGGCCCGCGGTGTCGGTGCCCTGGAGCGTACGATGCATCCGTTTATCGAAACCCAGAAGGAGTGGTTGAAGGAAGTGCCGCCGTTTCGTCCCGGCGACACGGTGCGTGTCAATGTCCGCGTGAAGGAAGGCGACAAGGAGCGCATCCAGGCCTTCGAAGGGATCTGCATCGCGCGTCGTGGCGGCGGTGTCAGCGAGACCTTCACGGTCCGCAAGGTGTCGAACGGTGTCGGGGTCGAGCGTATCTTCCCGCTCCACAGCCCGCTGCTGGCCAGCATCGTGGTGGTGCGCCGTGGCGCCGTGCGCCGCGCCAAGCTGTACTACCTGCGCGACGTGACGGGCAAGGCTGCCCGCATCAAGGAGCGCAAGGTCGTTCGTCCGACGTCCGCGAAGTAATTCGCGACGTCTGTATCGAGAGTCTGGCGGCGCGATGGCGCGCTGGAGCCCGATCGAACGCAACCTGCGTGCAACGTATGGTCCGCTTCTCGTCGGAGTGGATGAAGTGGGACGGGGCCCCCTCGCGGGCCCCGTCGTCGCATGTGCCATTGTCATGCCCCCAGACCGGCGGGCCATTGCCGGTGTCGACGATTCCAAACGCCTCGATCCCGCCACACGGGTGATCCTGGCGGCGCGCATCCGCGAACAGGCGCTCGCGCTGTCGCTGGGCGCCGCGAGCGTGCGCGAAGTCGACCGTCTCAACATCTATCACGCCACCGTGCTGGCCATGCAGCGCGCGCTGGCGCGCATTCCCTCGCGCCTCGCGACACCGCCGGACCACGTGGTGGTCGATGGCAAACCGCTGCGCACACTCGGCGTGCCGCACACCGCCGTCGTGAAGGGAGACGCCAAGTGTTACGCCATCGCCTGCGCGTCGATCGTCGCCAAAGTCACGCGCGACCGGCTCATGACGGCGCTGGCCGAACGGTATGGGCAGTACGCGTGGGAGCGGAATGCGGGGTATGGGACGACCCAGCACCGGTCGGGCATTGTCGATCATGGGCTGACGGCGCATCATCGACGGAGTTTCTGTCTCAACGTGCAGACGTCGCTGGCACTGGACGACGTCGCGCTCACGCTTCACGCCGAGGGGGCCGATGATTGATCCGCACCAGGTGTCCGTGTTTCGTCCCGGGTTGCTCGACGGTCAGGTGGTGTTCATCACCGGAGGCGGGACGGGTATCGGTTTTGGCATCTCGGAACTGTTGGCCGAGCTTGGCGCGCATGTGGTGATCGCGAGCCGCAAGGCCGATCATGTGGAGCACGCCGTGCAGACGCTCGCGGCGCGTGGTCACCGCGCGAGTGCCGCCGTGCTCGATGTGCGCAACGCGGAACAGGTGAAGGCCGTGGTGCAGGAGATCGCCGACCGGCACGGCCGCATCGATGTGCTGGTGAACAACGCGGCCGGCAACTTCTATGCGCCCAGCGCGACACTCTCGCCGAATGCCTGGAAGAGTGTGGTGGAGATCGATCTCTACGGCACGTTTCATTGCTCCCAGGCCGTGTATCCGGTCATGGCGGCACAGGGTGGCGGGCGCATCGTCAGCACGTCGATGACGCTGCACTACCGTGGCTGGCCGCTGATGGCTCACGCCACGGCCGCGAAGGCGGGTGTGGACGCGCTGACGCGTACCCTGGCGGTGGAGTGGGCGCCGCAGCGCATCCGTGTGAACGCGATCGCACCGGGCCCGATCCCCACCGAAGGCGTGAAGAAGGCGTTCACGCCCCCCGCCGACAGCGGTGCGGCGGATGTGTTTGCCACCGCCGAGGAGAAGATGGCGGAGTATGCACGCACCGGGATCCCGTTGGGTCGGTGGGGGACGCCGCGCGACATCGCGAACATGGTGGCGTTTCTCGCGTCGCCGGCCGGCGATTGGATCACCGGCGCGATCTTCGTGGTGGACGGCGGCGAATGGCTGTCGAAGGGCGGGCGGCAGGGGATGGGGGACGGGTGACGGCACTCCTGGGTGCAAAGGCGACTGAGCGCGCCATGGCTATTGATCTCCTCCCTGAGCAACTCCGGCCTGCTTCCTCTTGATATCGTGAGGCCGGGGCGCCGAGTGTGTCCGGATGACGCACGGGGCCTGTCAGATATCAGACGTCGGATATCAGATCATCTGATTTCAGACTTCTGATCGTCTCGGGCATCCGGACAGGACCGGTTCCACGGCGTCAATATTTCAAGAGGAAGCAGGTGGGAGCTGGTCAGGGGGGAGTTCAATGGAACGACCGTGAAGCGAGTGTGAAACGCGCGTCACCATTCGGGAGATCGACTGAAAAATTCCCGGCTTCTCCCCGTGACTGGTGTCACGAATGACACAAAAAAGTGGAAAATTGGTGATTTGAGGCACTTCGCGACCCCCCTCATTCTGATGACCTTCACCTCGTGGTTCGCACCCGACCGAGCGCGCGAATGCGCGAGCGATGCCGGCACGAACCAGGTCACACCAGAGCACTGAGTCGGTGTGCAGGTCTTACACGAAACGAGGAGGAAGTCACATGCGGCACGTCAAGTTTGTGGCCACGGCGATTCTGGCGGCGAGCACGCTGAGCGCGTGTGCCACGAAGGGCTTTGTCCGTAAGGGACTGGAAGAGCAGCGCGTCGCGCTGTCGTCGGAGCGTACCGAACGCGTGGCGGGCGACGATGCCCTGCGTGGGGATGTGAACGGCTTGCGTGGGCGCGTGGACAGTCTGCGCACGGACCTCAACGCACTGCGCACCGATCTGCAGACGCTCCGTACGGAATACGGCGCGAAGATCTCGGCGCTCGAAGGCGCCGTGAAGTTCGCGATGCCGGTGCACTTCGGCTTCGATGACGCCGCGGTGCGGCAGGAAGATCAGGCGGCTCTCGAGAAGTTCGCCGAAGTGGCGCGCCAGCACTATCCGGGCGCCACGATCACCGTGGAAGGTTTCGCCGACCCGGCGGGCAGCGCGGCCTACAACCTCCGCCTCTCGCGCGAACGCGCCGATGCGGTGCGCGACTTCCTGGTGACCAAGGGGCTGGATGGCACGCAGCTTCGCACCGTGGGATATGGCAAGACGCGTCTCGTGCGTCCCGGCGCCAAGGGCAGTGAAGACGGCGCGGAACTCAATCGTCGCGTGACGTTCGTGATCGAAACGCCGGCCACGGCGGCCACGGTCGCGGTCATGTCCTCGAACGACTGAGACGCACGGTAGCAGAGGCGTACCAGCACGACCTGCGGATTAACAGTCCGTTGCTCCCTCCGGCCAAGTCCGGAGGAAATCCGAACGGCGCGAGAGGGGCCAGCCTCCCGCGCCGTTCGGATTTTTTGCACCGGTTCCCGCCCGTGTTCTCCGCAGACAGTTGACCCCCACCGGCAAACCGGTGATCCTTCCTCGGCGCATAGGCCACATGTCGCGCGCCGTACGACCGGGTAGCTCAGTCGGTAGAGCAGCGGACTTTTAATCCGTAGGTCGTGGGTTCGATCCCCACCCCGGTCACGGTCGCGGCGCCATTTTCTCCCCATGTCCATGCCAATGTTTCGCCGGTCGTTCCGGGTGCTGATCGCGGCAGCCCCCGCGGTACTGCTCGCGGCACTGCACATGGTCGCCGCCCGCCCCGCGGCGGCCCAGCTCGGCCTCGGCAAGATGGCCGGGCCCGCCGACTCCGCCTCGGCCGTCTCACCGGCTTCGCCTCGCGCCGCCGTCCGCGATTTCCTGCGTCTCGCCAATGGCGGGGACTGGACCGCCGCGGGCGACTACCTCGCGGTGCCCCCGGCCGAACGTGAGCGCGCGCCCGTGCTGGCCCGCCGCCTCAAGGCGGTCATGGATCAGCGGCTGGCGCTCGATCTCAACAGTCTGTCGCCTCTGGTGGTCGGAGACACCACCGACGGGGACGCCAATGGCGACCGGATTGGCGTGATCGGCAGCCCCAGTGGCCACGAAGAGCCGGTGCGGCTCGTGCGGATCACGGGAACGCCCACCCGCTGGGTTTTTTCCCAGGCAACGGTGGCCAACATCGATGCCTGGTTCGACGCGCTGGGCGCGCCCTGGGTGCGCGAACGTGTGCCGGCGTCGCTGATGCGGGAAGGCCCGCTCAATGTGTACTGGTGGCAGTGGATCGGGATCGGGGTCGCACTGCCGATCCTGGTCCTCATCGCCTGGTTGCTGGGGGCACTCCTGCGACAGGTGCTGGCGCGTATCGCCTCGCACACGGTCACCACGTGGGACGATCAACTGCTCGAACATCTCCGCGGTCCGTTTCGCCTGTGGGCGGCGGCCGTGGTGGCCGAGCCCCTGCTGTCGGTGCTGGATCTGAATGCCCGCGTGGCGGGGTTTCTGGGTGCGGTCACGCGGGGCATGGTGCTGCTGTCGTTCTTCTGGGCGCTGCTGCAGATCATCCGCATCGCGCAGTCGCGTATCGAGAACGCCGCCTGGGAAACGGGGCAGGGTGCGCAGGCACGCACGCTGGTACCGCTGCTCGGCAACTTCCTGCGTGTGGCCCTCACCGTCATCGCCCTGCTGGTGGCGCTGTCGCAGTTCGGGTATCCCGTGGGCACGCTGCTGGCCGGTCTTGGCATCGGCGGTATCGCGGTGGCGCTCGCGGCACAGAAGACCATGGAGCATCTCTTCGGCAGTGTGAGTCTCGCCGCCGACAAGGTGATGCGCCTGGGCGACTGGGTGAAGACCGGGACGACCGAAGGGGCGGTGGAGCGCATCGGACTCCGTTCGACGAGTATCCGCACGATGGACCGCACCGTGGTGAAGGTGCCCAACGGGCGACTCGCCGACGACCGGATCGAAATCGTCAGTGAGCGCGACCGCATTCTGTTCCGCACCGATCTCGATCTCACATACGATACGAGCCGCGAGGAGCTGACCCGCATCCGCGACGAAGTCGAAGCGCTGATACGGGCGCACCCTCACACATGGCCCGATGCGGTGCGTGTGAACGTCACGGCGTTCACCGATTCGGCCATCCGCATGAGCGTCGTGATGTGGATCAAGACCACCGACTACAACGCCTATCTGCGGATCCGCCACGATCTGTTCCTCGAGTTCATGCGGATCATCGAGGAGCATGGATCGTCGTTTGCTTTCCCGTCCCGCACGGTCTATCACGTGATGCAGAACGACAGCTCACCGACCGCGGGCCCGCCGAGCAACCCGCCCAGCAGCGTGCCGGGCGTCGATCCGTCGGGTCCGGGCTCTCCGCCGCCACCCGCCACATAACCAGGGGCGCGTGACGGTTCCTGTCGTGACGGCGTTCGCCGTTCGGTGATGTCGATGCCGTCGTTCTTCGTGGTGTCGTTGCTGCCATCGCTGCTGGCCTTGCGCGCCTTGCAGGCCGATGTGCAGGTGCCTCCGATGGCACTGCTGGCGTCGGAGCTCGCGGCCACACTGCTCCAGGCGGTGGTGACCACCGGCGTGGCCGTGCTGTGCGCGCATCTGTACGTACGATACCGGCGCTCCTGGTTCGGATGGTTCGCGGTGGCGTGGAGCGTGTATGTCGCGCGTCTCTTCTGCATTCTGAGTTTCCTGCTCACCGGCGAGCGTGTCTGGCTGTACTGGCATCAGGTCACCACGGGCTGGACGGCGCTCGCACTGTTGTGGGCTTCGTTGGTGTTCTCGAAACAGTTGCGGTTCCGGCCGGTGTATCTGTGGATCGGATTGTTCCCGCCGCTCTGGTCGTACATCGCGATCTATCAGCTCGATCATTTCCTGTGGGCCGCGCTGCCCGCGGTGCTCTTCCTGAGCGGCGCGACGGCCTGGACCGGCTGGGTGTTCTGGCGGCACCACCGCATTGCCCATTCGTCGGGAGCGCGATTGCTCGCCATTTCGTTCGCGCTGTGGGGGCTGCATCATCTCGACTATCCGTTCCTGCGCGCGCAGGGGGCGTGGACACCGTGGGGGTACTACCTCGACATCAGTTTCGTGCTGCTCGTGGCGGCCGGACTGGTGCTGCTGGTGCTCGACGATCTGGGGCGCGGGGTACAGGCACTGAGCGCGCTCTCCGGCGATCTGCAGCGCCGTGCGTCGGGGCAGCGGCAGGAACGCGATCCGGTGGACACGCTGCTGGTGCGTCCGCTCGCGCTGCCGGGTGTGCGTGGCGCGGCGATGTTCCTCTTCGATGCGGTATCGTCGTCCGAGGACGAAGCTCCGGCCGATATGATGGAGCGGGTGCTCGCGCGGGCCCATGCACGCGGCGAGGCACCACCGCCCGCCGATGCGTTGGCGCGTGGACGGTTCATCAGTGGCGCCGGGGTGTGCAGCAGCTGGACCGGCGGCACGGCACAACACGAAGTGCACGATGCTCTTGGCCGCATGCGTGTCACGCGCCGTCCACAGATCGTGGCCGCGGCGGGGGCGCAGCCCTTCGTGGCCGTGTTGCCGGTGGGTTCCGGCGCGCAGCTCGTGGGCGCGCTGGTCATGGCCGGTGATGTGCGCAATCCGTTCACCGCGCTCGATGACGACTTCCTGCTGGCGCTCGGGCAGCAGGTGGGCGCGGCACTCGATCAATGGGCGCTGGACCGGCAGTTGGCGGCGCGCACGCAGGCGCTCGAACGGCTTTCCGCCCGCATGGTGCGGCAGCACGAAGAGGAACGGCGGCGGCTCTCACGCGAACTGCACGACGAGACCGCGCAGGTGTTCTCGGCGGTCAAGATGCAACTCGAAGCCCTGCGTCCGTTACTGGCTCCCGATGCGTCACCCCGACTCGATCGCACCCTGTCGTTGGTGGATACCGGCATCGCGTCCATCAGGCAGGTCACGAGCGATCTGCGTCCCATGCTGCTCGACGATCTCGGACTGCGCCCGGCGCTGCATTCGCTGGTCACCGATTTCACCGAACGCACCGGATTGCTGGTGGTGTTCGGAGCCCCGCCCACGCTGCCGGCGTTGCCGGACGACGCCGATCTGGCCGTGTTCCGCGCGCTGCAGGAGGCGCTCAGCAACATCGTGCGGCACGCCGACGCCCAGCGGGTGGACGTGACCGTGGTGGTGGACGACACGACACTCACGCTCGTGGTGCGCGACGACGGACGCGGATTCCCGACATTGCACAACGGCCGGCTCAAGGAGACCGAGCATCGTATGGGGCTGACCGGCATGCGGGAGCGATTGCTCGCGGTGGGCGGCGCGCTGGCGACCGCCAATCGTGCGCCCGGCGCCGAACTCACGATCTCCGTCCCGCGCCTCACGAACGGCAACTGAGTCGATATTTTCCGATGTCCTTCGCTATGATTCGGGACGGAATCTGTCACTCATGAACGCCTCTGCCGTATCCACCATGCCCATTCGGGTCCTGATCGCCGACGACCATGCACTCGTCCGCGAGGGGCTGCGGTACGTCCTCGACGCCGATCCGGGGATCGAGGTGGTGGGAGAGGCCTCCAACGGACGGATTGCCGTGGAGCTGGCGTTGCAGCATGTGCCCGATGTGGTGGTGCTCGACATCACCATGCCCGAGGAATCGGGGCTCAAGGCGGCCGCCCGCCTCCGTGAGGCGCTGCCCGAGACGCGGGTGCTGCTGCTCAGCATGCACGATCAGGGCGAGTACGTGCGCGAGGGGATGCGCATCGGGACCCACGGCTATCTGCTCAAGGATTCGGCCGGCGAGGAGTTGCGGGCCGCCATCCGTGCCGTGCACGCCGGCGGGACCTTCTTCAGTCCCGCAGTGGTGAGGCGTCTCACCTCCACCGAGGCCGTCCCGGAGGGCGCGCCGGTCGCGCAACTCGACCTGCTCACGCCCCGCGAGCGCGATGTCCTCGCCGGTGTGGCCCGCGGGCTCACCAACAAGGCCATCGCCGCGGAATTGGGCATCAGCCGCCGCACCGTGGAAGCGCACCGGGAAAGCCTGATGCGGAAGCTCTCCATTCACTCGGTGGCGGGACTCACGCGCTTCGCGCTCGAGACCGGGATCATCACCGACGCCTGAGCCGCGCCCCGGTGTCTGCCGAACGACACCCGGGCCCGCCGTGTTGCGTGACCGGCCGTCATTCGTCCGCCGGGAAAGGCCTGGAAAAGGTCCGTTGAGTGTGACGATGGAGACCACGGTCATGCCTTGCTCAAGGCCTGGCCGTGTCCTCCCGCCGCACGCTGCCCATATCCCGCCGAAATCCTGTCCATGTCGCTTCCCGAGCTGATCGATCTCGATGTGTATGGTGGCGCCACGTTGCGCGGCGGAGGCGACTACGCGCCGCCGGCGGCCCCTCACACGAGCGCGCCGCGTCTGCATTTCGTGGGGTGCCATCTGGAGCGCGGCCCGGCCGCGTACACCCGGGTGACGGTGCATTTTGCCGGGCCGTTCTTCCCCGATGGCCATCTGGTCTGCCGGCAGGAAGGGACCACCTGTGAGGGGGGCGACCTGCGTCTTGCGGTACTGGCCACGTTCGACGCGCTGGCCCGGGCCTCGGGTGGCGCGCTGCGGTTCGAACTCATCGGCGTCAAATCGGTGCGGGCCTTCGATACCGCGGTGATGATGGTCGCGGTTCACTGGCGTACGGGCGATGAGACACAGCGGCTGGTGGGGGTCGCCATCGCCGACGGGGACGCCATGGCGGCCACCGTCCGGGCCACGCTGCACGCGGTCAACCGGGTGGCTGCGCCACTATTGGGCCCCCTGGGCGGCCCAGGGTGATCGATTTCACCGGAATGGGGATCTGATGGGTATCCCTCGGCGCCGTCCGGGGTTATAAAACGTCTGCAACGGCTGACGACCTCGCGGTGTCCCAGGGGTGTCGGTCTCTCCGACGACGGGCCGCCGGGAAAGCCGGCCGCCCTCTTTGCTCCCTTCCCGCGCAGGCGCATGTATCGTCTCTCCCTGCCAACCCTGCGGACGGCGCTTCTCGCGTGCAGCATGGCCGCCCTGTCGGGTTGCCTGACCGCGCCGTGGCGTGGACCGGTGAAAAACCCGGAACCCATTGCCGGCCAAACCGCCGGGATCGTCACCGGTGTCGACGTCGCGTCGGCCGCGCATTCCTCGCGGGCTTCTTCACGCGACAGCGCCACGGTGGACGAAGTGGTGCAGACGGCCGTGGCCGTGTTCGGTGACACCATGGCCGTGGCGCTGGCCGATCCGGTGGCCGCCGAACCCGAGTGGGACATCGATGTGCGCTCGTACGAAACGCACGATCGGGTGGCGCACTACGTGGGACTCTTCAGCACCACGGCCCGCGAACGTTTCACCGCCCGTCTGTCCAAAGGCACGCGGTACGAGCCCATGATCCGCGCCAAGTTGCGGGCCAGCGGCATGCCGGAGGATCTCACCTATCTCGCCCTCATCGAGAGCGGCTACGATCCCCATGCGTATTCCCGCGCCGCGGCCGTGGGCATGTGGCAGTTCATGAGCAGCACTGCGCGCGACATCGGTTTGCGGGTGGACTGGTGGATGGACGAACGTCGCGATCCGGCGCGGGCCACCGACGGGGCCATCAAGTTCCTCGGGTATCTGCAGAAGCAGTTCGGCTCGTTCTATCTCGCGGCGGCCGCATACAATGGCGGTCCGGGGCGGGTGGCGCGCGGGCTCACGCGATTCGCCGAGGAACTGGAAGGGTTCGAAGGGGAAGACCGCTTCTTTGCGTTGGCGGATCAGGACTATCTGCGGGCCGAGACCAAGAATTACGTCCCGCAACTCATCGCCGCGGCGCTGATCGCCAAGACGCCAGACCGGTACGGCATCGCGCTGGATTCGCTGCCGCTCTACCAGTACGACTCGGTGTTCGTGGCGCCCGGCACCAGTCTGGCGGCGGTGGCCCTGGCCAGTGGCGCGACCAGCGCCGAACTGCGCGATCTCAATCCGGCGTTGTTGCGCGGCATGGCGCCACCCGATGCGTCGGTGTGGGTACGCCTGCCCATGGGCATGGCCGACGTCACGCGCGCCACAATGGACACGCTGCCCGAGGTGCGCGGATTCTCATCCGTGAAGGTGGCCAGTGCCACCTCGGCCACGACGTTCGCCGGCAAACACGGCGTCACGGTGAAACAACTGCGCTGGTTCAACCCCACGCTGAAGGTGTCGTCGAAGGGACAGCTCACGGCGGGGCAGACGGTGCGGGTTCCGGACCGTGCGACCCTGGCGTATGCGATGGAGATCCCGGACCCGTCCATCGAACGGTACGGCACCGGGACCACCACTTCGCTGCAGTCGCGCGGTGTGCACGTGGTGCGGCGTGGGGAGACGCTGGGGGCGATCGCCCGCCGCTACGGCCTCACGACGGCGCGGTTGCAGGCCATGAACGGCATGCGCGGCACGAAGCTGATCGCCGGGCAGACTCTGCAGGTGCGGGGGGCCACGCCGGCGAAGACGTCGACCGCCACGGCGTCCGCGGCAAAGACGACAACGACCAAGGCTTCGGCGGCCAAAGCCTCGACCGCAAAATCCTCCCCGGCCAAGGCTCCCACAGCCAAAGCGGCCTCCGGCAAGGCCTCGCCCACCAAGGCTTCGGCGGCCAGAAAGACGTCGGCAAAAAAACCGGTCGCCAAAAAGAAGACGGCCTCCGCTTCCGCGAAGACCGTTTCCAAGTCTGCTGCCAAACCGGCCGCCAAATCCACTCCCAAATCCACCGCGAAGTCGAAGACGGCGCGCTGACCGGGCCGCGACGACGTCGGGGACGCCTGGTCAGTCGAGCGTGCCGCGTCCGCGATAGCCGCGCGTGATGATGCTCTCGTAGCCGTTGGCGGGGCTCATGCCCATGGCCAGGGCCGCATGCACGGCGGTGGGTCCACGATTGTAGACGAGCAGGGCGAGCTTGAGATCGCCCTTGTACTCACGAATGAGCGTCCGGAGATACCGGAAGCCGATCCGGAGATTGACGTCGGGATCGAGCAACTGCTCGCGGGTGACGCGGGGTTCGAACTCCCGCGCCGTGCCCAGCATGAGTTGTGTGAGGCCGACCGCGCCGACCGGACTGATGGCCCGGGGGTCGAACACACTTTCCACGCGCACCAGACGGAAGCCGAGTTCCGGTTCGATGCCGGCCACGATGGCGGCGTCGTAGATGCGCCGCGCGAGATCGGGTTTGATCCGGTACTTGGTGCTGTACGAGAAGATGTGGTGCCAGCGGCTCAGTGATTCCCGCTGTTCGCGTTCCCGCGGATCGGGGGCGAAGGCGAACACCTGCGGGTTGGGCGTCTGCTTGGCGCGCTTGAGCACTTCACCGGCGGGACGCCAGAGCGGCTGCACGTTGAGCGGCGCCACCCGCGGACCGGTCACCGGGATCTGCGGACCGTTGCCGGCCATCGCCGCTTCCGAGACCAGCACCCCGGGATGGGGAGCATCCGCGGGTGTCGGCTCCGGCTTGCCGTCCGGCCGCAGCATCACCGCTGCCGCCAGAACGATCATTCCTGCGGTTCCGACCCGGGAGAGGCGGCGACGGGCCGACCGACGGGACATCCGTCGACGACGAGCCACCGCTTCATCCCGGCTCGGTACAACATCTATGGGGTCGTGCATGGGCCCTCCTCTTCAACGGTCGCTACGGACTGTCGATGACATCTCCCGATGTGCCGCCGCGTTTTTCGCGCAGCACGATGTTCGAGATCATCATGGTCCGGTCGATCGCCTTGGCCATGTCGTAGATCGTCAAAAGAGCCACGGACACGGCGGTCAGCGCTTCCATCTCCACCCCGGTCTGGGCGGTGGTACGGACGGATCCCTCCACCACACAGCCGGGAAGAGATTCATCGAGACTAACCCGGACGTCGATCCCCGACAACGGGAGCGGGTGGCAGAGGGGGACGAGCTCAGCCGTTCTCTTGGCTGCCTGAATTCCGGCCAGTCGGGCCACCGGAATGACGTCGCCTTTTTTCAAGTCATTGTCCCGTATGGCTTTGAAAGTCTCCACTTGCATGGAGATCTGCCCGCGGGCGACGGCGGACCGTACGGAAATCGGTTTGTGACCTACGTCAACCATTTGGAAATTTCCGCTGCCATCCAGGTGCGAAAACTCGCGCGCGGTTTCCGAGCCGGTGTCTGAAACGGCGTCCGACATGAGGGATTTCAGGGGTTGAACGTGCGGTGCAGGGAGGCGAGCAGTGAGGCGCTGAGCAGCTGCGGACTCACGTTGCCCTGGGCTTTCGTCTTGGCTTCTTCCACGATCACGAGTGTCGATGCGGTGCGTCGTGCATCGATCTCATATCCGCTTTCCGTGAGCTGTCGCGTGCGTGCATGCAACAGCAACGTGAGTGCATCGAGCGTGTCGCTGAAGGAGCCGCGCGCACCGGCCACGCCCTGACGGGCCGCCGCCTTGATGCGATCGGCGGTGCCATCGGGTGACGTGGGCGCGAGCGCGGCTTCGAGCAGACGACGGGCCGATGCGAATGCCGCGCTCATGGAATCACCGGCCAGCAATTCACCGGGCGCCCCATTGGCGCGCGCCAGCAATTCCTCCCGCGGTGTCCGCGAGAATTTCCGTTCGACCACCGCATCGTCGAGAAAGGCCTGCATGTCCTGCGGGGTGAGCGGCGGTACCCGCACCGAGACCACCCGCGATTTGATGGTGGGCAGCAGCGCCCCCGGTTCGCTGGTGGTGAGCAGGAGCGTCGTGCCGGCGGGAGGTTCCTCGAGCAGTTTGAGGAAGGCGTTTGCTGCCTGATCGGCGCCCTCCTGACTCACCATCCGTTCGGCATCACCCACGACGAACACCTGACGCGCCGCCATGGCCGGACGCACCGCGGCCATGTGCACGAGCGCGCGCACGGTGGCCACGTACAGCCCTTCCGTGCCGGGCGTCGGTCCCCAGAGCCCCTCGGCTTCCATGCGCTCGGTGATGGCCTCCGCCAGATCGGCCTTCACATCGTCCGTCGAGGCGTCGCCGTCCTTGAGACGCGGGCGCGGAAAGAACCAGTGCAGGTCGGGGTGCATGGCCCGTTCCGCATACCGGCAGTGCTGACAACTGCCACACGGCTCCGGCAGGTGCTCGCGCATGGCCCGATCGCACAGCAGATACTGACCCAGCCACAACGCAAGCCGCTGCTTGCCCACGCCCCGACGTCCCTGCAGCAGCACACTGGCCGGCAAACGACCGTCGGCCGCCGCGGCCGTCAGGCGATGGCGCAGCGAGTGGTGACCATAGAGCGGGCGATGAGACATATCTTTCCAATCTAACCCGCCCTTGCCTCACCTCGGCCTGCCATCCTGCTCGCAGGCCCCGCCATCGCTCCGACCCGGCCGACCTCCGTGCGACTCTCCCGCTTCTTTTCCGGCGCGCTGCTCCTGCCGCTGCTGCTGTCCGCTGCGCCGTCCATCGGTGTTCAGCCGGCCGGTGCCCAGTCTGCCGGCGCTCAAACGACCGGCGCGCCCGTGCGTGCCCGCGCCATCGGTCTTGCTCCGGGCATCTTCACGCCCGGCCGGCACAACGCCATCACCGATGTCGCCGGGGTCAGAGTCGGACAAGTCACCATCAGTGATGGCGACTCGTTGCGGACCGGCGTGACGGCCATTGTGCCTCACGGCGGAGACCTGTTCCGCGAACGGGTGCCGGCCGCCCTGCACGTGGGCAACGGGTTCGGCAAGCTGCTGGGGGTCACGCAACTGCGCGAACTGGGCGAGATCGAGACGCCCATCGTGCTCACCTGCACGCTCTGCATCTGGCAGGCCGGCGACGCGCTGGCGCAGTGGATGCTCGCCCGGCCGGAGAACGCCTCGGTGCGATCGATCAATCCGGTGGTGGGCGAAACGAATGATGGCCAGCTCAACGCCACCCGATCGCGGCCGGGCATCGGCGCCGCCGTGAATCGGGCGCTGGCCATTGCCGACAGCGGACCGGTGACCGAGGGCAGTGTGGGCGCCGGCCACGGGACGGTGATGTTCGGCTGGAAGGGCGGTATCGGTACGTCGTCCCGCGTGTTGCCGGCCTCGCTGGGCGGGTATTCGGTGGGCATTCTCGTGCAGGGCAACTACGGCGGTGTGCTGCAGATGATGGGTGTTCCCATCGGTCAGCAACTCGGACGGTATGCCTTTCAGCGTGACGTGGCGCCGGCCGGCGCGCGGCGATCGCCGGGAGGAGCGGGTGGCCCTGGTGATGCCGGCGCCGAACATGGTGACGGCTCGTGCATGATCGTGATCGCCACCGACGCGCCGATCCTCTCCCGCAACCTCGAACGCCTGGCCGCGCGTGCCGTGATGGGACTCGCCCGCACCGGATCGAGTGCGTCGAATGGATCGGGCGACTATGTGCTGGCGTTCTCCACGTCGCCGCGTGTGCGACGGAGTCCCGATGCGGCGTTGAACACCAACGACGAACTGGGCAACGACCAGATGTCGGCGCTGTTTCAGGCCGTGACCGAAGCGACGGAGGAAGCGCTGTACAATGCGATGCTCATGGCGACTCCGGTGTCGAGTCGCGCATCCCGGGTGAATCCGTTGCCGGTGGACTCGGTGCGCATGCTGCTGCGGGCGAGGGGGATTCGGTAAGAGTTTCGGGTTGTGGGTTCACGGTGTGGGGGTGAACAACCGGGGTTCGGGTGACGGGTCCCGGGACGCGCGACCCGTTACTCATCACCCGGCTGTTTCACGCCACACCGTGAACCTCCAACCCACGACCGCGTCAGCCCAGGAGATCGGCCAGCACCGCCCCCGCCGTCGCCGGCCCTCCCGCGCCCGGTCCCTGAAACACGAGCGAACCGGCCGACTCGCTTTCGATCACCACGCGGTTGAAGGGGCCGTTCACGGCCGCCCACGGATCGTCGCCGCGCACGCGCGTTGGCAGGATGCGCGCCACGATGTCCTCGCCATCGCGTTCACAGGTGGCGACCAGCTTCACCCGGTCCCCTTCCAGCGCGACCTGCGCCGCCCACAGCGCAATCTCGGCGTCGATCCCGCGACGGGTCACCTTGAGGGAAGCCGGTTCCACGCCGAATGTCAGCCAGGCCAGCACCCGCAGTTTGTCTTCCACGTCCTGGCCGTTCAGATCGCGCGTGGGATCGGCCTCGGCATACCCCAGCTCCTGCGCCGTCGCGATGGCCGCGGCGAGCGTCCTGCCTTCGGCGACCTGGCCGAGCACGAAGTTGCTGGTGCCGTTGAGAATGCCGCTCACGCGCGTGATGCCGACACCCGCCGCGCCGGACCGCACGCAGCGTACGATGGGAATGGCGCCGCACACCGCGCCTTCGAAATCGAGACGGGTCGCATGTGCCTGTGCGAGTCGTTGCAGCGCTTCACCACGTGCACCCAGCAGAGCCTTGTTGGCGGTGACCACCCGGATGCCGCGCGCCAACGCCGACTCCACGAGCGTGCGTGCGACATCGGTGCCGCCGATGGCTTCCACCAGCACGTCGATATCGTCGCCGAGCAGGTGTGCGGGGTCGGTGATGCACGCGGTGGCCGACGTGATGCCTTCGCCGATGGCGCGGGTCAGCGCGGGGCGTTCGCGTGTGGCATCGCGCACGAGGATGCGCGCGACATGCACATCGGGGGCATCGGTGATCCGACTCGTGCCCTCCACGTGCCGGTTGCTCAGCAGTTCGAGCAGACTGCCGCCCACGTGTCCGCAGCCGGCCAGCGCCACCCGCAACGGACGTACGGCGGGGGGAGCCGACGGTGTGCCGTCCGGGCGTGCAACCCGCGGTGGGACAGACGGTGCAGCACCTCGCGTGACGCGTGGTGCCACACGGGATTGGACAGGGCGGTCGACATCATGTCTTGCCCCAAATGCGACAGCATGTGACACACCGTGTGTGGCACCATACGCGGCACCGAGCGTGACACGGGGCGCAATACGGTGGGTCACACGCGCCTCCGCCTCGAGCAGCGCCTTGCCGAGAATCTGCGAGACCCGCTCGACCTCAAGAAGAAACGCATCGTGGCCGTGCAGCGAAGGCAGGTCCACATACGTCGCACCGGTGGCCGCGGTCCATTCCCGCACACATTCGGCGGGGTAGAGCAGGTCACCGGGAATCCCGACGCCCGTGAGACGATCGGCGACCGGTTCGAGTGCCGCCGAGAGGCCGCCACGACCGCGTCCCACATCGTGCACGTCCATGGCATCGATGAGCGCCCCGTAGCTGGTGGCATCGAACCGGGCGACGAGGCGTTCGCCATGCACATCGAGCCACTCGTTCACCTTGAAGCCATCGTTGACGCTGCGCGCGCGTCCGAAGCGCCGTTCGAGACTCTCCGGTGTGCGATAGCTGAGCATGCCGATCATGCGGGCGAGTGCGAGGCCATCGTGCGTGCCCCCGATGGCGATCGCCCGGCGCATGAGCGCGTTCCAGGCGAGCCCCTGCGCCGTTTGTGCGGCGGGGGCGGCAAAGACCACCGCCCCGCGCACACGTTTGGGAAAGCTCGCGGCAAATTCGAGCGTCACCATGCCGCCCAGCGATCCACCGCAGATCAGCAGTGGTGTGTCCACGCCCAGCGTGTCGAGCAGACGCGCGAGCACGCGCGCCTGATCGCGCGTGGTGATCGGAGGCAGTGCATCCGGGTCCGCATTGCTCGGCCCCGTCGTGCCATCACATCCGCCCAGCAGACTGGCCGACAGCACCGCATGGCGCGTGAGATCGATGACGCATCCCTCGCCGATGACATCTTTCCACCACGTACTCGCGTCGGCCGTGCCCGTGAGTGCGTGGACCACCAGCACGACGTTGTCCGCCGTGGCGTCGATCGTGCCTTCGAGACGGAAGTGCACGTCGATGTGCTCCAGCCGCTCGCCGCTGTCGAGTGGCACATCGTACAACGTGATGCACTCGTCGGTGCACAGGGTGGCCGCGGGCGCGGGACTCATGCGGCGCTCTCGACCCGCTGCGGGTCGGCGGTCGGTGTGCGCGTGCTGTCGGGTGCCACGGCCAGGGTGAGTGCGCGATCGAGATCGGCGATCAGATCGTCGGCGTCTTCGAGCCCCACGGAAAGACGCACGAGGTCGGGCGTGACACCCGCCGCATGGCGTTCGGTGTCACTGAGCTGTTCGTGCGTGGTGGTCCACGGATGAATCACCAGACTCTTGGCGTCGCCGACATTGGCGAGCAGCGAGAAGAGTTTCGTTTCCCTGATGAACCGTCGTGCCGCGGCTTCGCCCCCGCGGACACCGAAGGTGAGCACACCGCCGAACCCGCCGGCGAGATACTTCGTGGCGTTGTGGTGCGTGGGGTGCGACGCGAGTCCGGGGTACTTCACCCAGGTCACCGCCGGATGTGCTTCGAGATACTGCGCCACGCGCAACGTGTTCGCGCTGTGCTGACGGATGCGCAGCGGCAGCGTTTCCAGCCCCTGCAGGAAGAGAAACGCGTTGAACGGTGAGAGCGCCGCGCCGATGTCACGCAGCAGCAGAACGCGGAGACGGATGGCATAGGCGATGTTCGCGCCATTCAGATTGCCGAACACATCGGAGAACACGAGGCCGTGGTACGCCGGCTCGGGTTCCTTGTAGAAATTGCGGAAGCGCGCGGTAGCACCCCAGTCGAAGTTGCCGCTGTCGACGATCACGCCGCCGATGCTGGTGCCATGTCCGCCGATCCACTTCGTGGCGCTGTGCACCACGATGTCCGCGCCATGCGCGATGGGGCGGGTGATCACCGGCGCGAACGTGTTGTCGACCACGAGCGGCAGATTGTACTGATGCGCGAGGATCGCGAGCGCTTCGAGATCGGGCACGTCGAGCGCCGGATTGCCCACGGTTTCCACGTAGATGGCGCGCGTCTGATCGTCGATGGCCGCGGCCACGGCTTTGTGATCGTGGATGTCCACGAACCTGGTGCGGATGCCGAGCCGCGGCAGTGTGTTCGACAGCAGCGACACCGTGCCGCCGTAGAGCGAGCGCGACGCCACGATGTTGTTGCCGGCTTCGGCGAGGTTCAGGATGGCCAGGGTCTGCGCCGACTGACCGCTGGCCGTGGCCACCGCCGCCACACCGCCTTCGAGCGCCGCGATGCGCTTTTCGAAGACGTCGGTGGTGGGGTTCATGATGCGCGTGTAGATGTTGCCGAAGGCGCGCAGGCCGAAGAGATCCGCCGCGTGTTCGGGGCTGTCGAACACGTAGGAACTCGTGGCGTAGATGGGCACGGCCCGGGAGCCGGTGGCGCTGTCCGGCGATTCCTGGCCGGCGTGCAGGGCCAGCGTGTCGATGGACAGCGGACGGGCGGTATCAGAAGCGGACATCGGGGCACTCTCCAGAAGCGGGTGAGTGCCGCCCAACAATACGAACGCGCCCGGACGGACAGGCCGCCGGGCGCTATCGCTGTTTAGCTCCTTGTTTTACGTGGCGGCAATCGGCGGCAAATCACCACGGACGGAGGTCGCTGCCCTGTGCGGCGACACGTCTTCCCTTCGGTTGTATCCTTCGATTGTGAACGACTGCTGCGGGCCGACCGCGGTACGACGGCCGCCAATACGACGGCTGAAACGACTGACGGCCCGCGCCGATTTCTCGTCGCAGGCCGTCAGGGCCTCGACTTAGACGGATGGACAGCGCCATCGGCGCTGAGTACGCGGCCCGTCAAATCGGGGAAATCGCCGCGCACAACCCAGTATCGGCATAGCCGGGAATTTTTTCAAGTGCCCTGTATCACGTTTTTGGCGCGTCGACCGCACACACGACCCGATAGGTGTCCCGGGCGATGAGCAGTTCCTCGTCGGTGGGAACCACCCAGGCCTCGAGCGGAGCGTCAGGCGTCGAAAAGCGCCCTTCGTGGCCACCCACCAACGCCTGGTTGGCCGCGGGATCGATGCGCAGCCCCGCCCATTCGAGTCCTTCGCAGATACGGGCCCGGATTTCCGGGGAGTTCTCCCCCACGCCGCCGGCAAACACCACCGCATCGGCGCCGCCCATGCCGGCCAGATAGGAACCCACGTACTTCCGGGCCCGGTAGCAGAACATCTCGATGGCCAGGCGTGCCCGGCGGTCGTGCAACTCGTTCGCCTCCGCCAGCAGATCCCGCATGTCGTTCGTGAGACCGGAGATGCCGAGCAGACCGGACTGGTTGTTGAGCATGGTCTCGACCTGCGGCAGCGACATGCCTTCCTTCGCGCCGATGTAGTCGAGCAGCGCCGCATCGATGTCGCCGGCGCGGGTGCCCATCACCAGGCCCTCCAGTGGCGTGAAGCCCATGCTGGTGTCGATCGACTCGCCGCCGAGGATGGCGCACGCGGAGCAGCCGTTGCCCAGATGCAGCGTCACGATGCGCACATCGGCCCGGGCCCGTCCGGTGAGCTTGCGGAAACGGTACGCGATCGATCGGTGCGACGTGCCGTGAAATCCGTACCGGCGCACCTTGTGCCGGCGGTACAGCGGATACGGAATGGCGTAGAGATACGCGTGTTCGGGCAACGTCTGATGGAAGGCCGTATCGAACACGGCCACCTGCGGCACGCCATCACCGAGCGCGGCGCGTGCGGCTTCGATGCCGCGCAGATTGTGCGGGTTGTGAAGCGGCGCGAGTTCGACATTCTCCTCGATGCCGCGCAGCACCGCCTCGTCCACCAGCACACTATTGCGGAACTGCTCGCCGCCATGGACGACACGATGACCCACCGCATGCAGATCCGCCCGGGCCGTGAGACCGGTGCCGCTGTCGGTGGAGGTGACGAATCCCACCAGCCAGTCCACCGCGGCCCGCAGATCGCGCAGGGCCGCCGTGCGTTTGCGGCTGCTGCCATCGGGCAGGCGCAACGTGATGACCGACTCACCGCCGATGCGTTCGATCTGACCGCGGATGAGTTTTTCGTCGTGATCGGTCGCGATGCGATCGGCATCGGTGACCACGACCTGGAACTTGAGCGTCGCCGAACCGGCGTTGAGGACCAGGACGTTCATGGGGATCGTCGCGCCGGTGTCAGGCTGGTGTGAGGCGGATGGGCCGGTGTCGGGCCGCGGTCAGAACGGCTTGTAGAGCACCATGTACACCGCCACGGCCGCGAGCAGCGGCAACAGCAGCAGGAACGGCTGGGCGAGGGCGGGCTTGCGATAGGGCAGCAGCGCCAGACCACTCAGCAGGATCCAGACGATGATCTTGACCCAGAGCCAGCCCGGGAAATTGGTGCCGTGCTGGAATCCCATGCGCGCGAGCATGCCGAAGCCGCCCACGAGAATGAGCAGCACGCCGATGCCGTGCACACTCGCCACCAGCGGCCGTGTGGTGCTCGTGGCTTTTGTGCCGCCGTTGGCCGCATGGACGGCCACGCCACCGATGGCGGTGAAGAGCAGCGCGATACCGACGATGTGCAGGATCTCGTAGAGCTGATGCGGAAACATGAATGCGGGATGGGAGTGAGAGACGATGCGTGTGTCGCGTGATGTGACGTGACGTCACGTGCGGCGCGTGTCGCGTAACGATCAGGACGTGATGTGCGCGAGCACGGGTTCGTGCACGTCGAAGCTGCCGGTCGTTCCGGGCGAGAGTCGGCGATAGCTCTCCAGCACACGTCCCAGGGCGTCCTGGGCGTCGGTGCCGATGGCGGAGAGATGACCCATCTTGCGACCGGCACGGGCGCCGGCCTTGCCGTACAGATGGAGACGCACGCCCTCCACGTCGAGCGCGTGTTCGATCTGCGGCGGCGTGTCCTGCAGCCACACGTCGCCCAGCAGGTTCACGATGGCCGATGGGGCATACACCTGCGGATCGCCGAGCGGCAGATCGCAGATCGCGCGCACGAGCTGTTCGAACTGACTGGTGGCCAGTCCACGCTCGCTGTGGTGATAGGTGTTGTGCGGGCGTGGGGCGAGTTCGTTCACCAGGAGTTGGTCGTCACGGGTGACGAAACACTCCACCGCCAGCAGACCCACGATACCCAACCGTTCGGCGATATCCCGGGCCAGTGTCTGCGCACGCTGCGTCATGCTGTCGGAGATGACGGCCGGCACCACGGCCCAGGTGAGGATGCCGCTGGTGTGGTGATTGCGCGATGGCGGGTACACCACCGTCTGACCGCTCGCCGATCGCGCCACGAGCACGGAGATCTCGTAGGCGATCTGCACGCGCTGTTCCACGAGACACTCCCGCTCACCCAGGGCGCTCCACGCGTCGGCCGCCTGATCGGGCTCGCTGAGACGCACCTGTCCACGTCCATCGTATCCCCCGTGCGTGGACTTGGCGATGCAGGCGCCATGCTGCCGCACCGCCTCGGCGATGTCGTGTGCCGACTGCGCGGCCACGAACGCGCCGAGTGGGAAACCCTGCGCCGACAGCCACTGTTTCTGCCGGATGCGGTCCTGGATGATGTAGACCGGTGCGCGTCCGGGATGCAGCGTGGTGCGCGCAGCCACCGCGTCGAGCACGTCGGGGTGGATCTGTTCGATCTCGAGCGTGACGACATCGCACTGCGACGCGAGCTCGACCGCGGCGTGCACATCGTCGAAGCGGGCCGTGATGGTGCGCGACGCGACTGGGCCCGTGGCGCAGGCCGCTTCGGGATCGAGCACCTGGATGTCGTAGCCCATCGAGCGCGCGGCGAGCGCGGTCATGCGACCGAGCTGACCGCCACCCAGAAATCCGATGGTCGCACCGGGCAGGATCGGCGTGCGCGGCGTGACGCTCACAGGGAGGTACTCACAGGAGAGACAGTCACGGGACGATGGCGTTGGGGGCGTTCAGCGGGCGGGCGAGCGCTTCGGCGGCTTTCACGCGCCGGCGGTTCAGGAGTTGCTCGCGCAGTGCCGGGTCGTGCGCGGCCAGCAACTGGGCCGCGTAGAGCGCGGCGTTGGTCGCGCCGGGTTTGCCGATGGCGAACGTGGCCACCGGAATGCCCCCCGGCATCTGCACGATGCTGAGCAGCGCGTCGAGCCCGTTGAGCGGGGTGGCCACCACGGGCACGCCGAGTACCGGCACCAGCGTCTTCGAGGCCAGCATGCCCGGCAGATGGGCGGCCCCGCCGGCACCGGCGATGATGGCCCGGAGTCCCCGTCCATGCGCCTGTTCGGCGTATTCGAAGAGCCAGTCGGGGGTCCGATGTGCCGACACGACCCGGGCTTCATAGGGCACGCCGAGTTCGGCAAGCACCTCGCAGGCCGGCGCGAGCGTGTCGTAGTCGCTCGCACTGCCCATCACCACGCCCACGAGGGGCGTGACGCCGGCAGGGAGCGGGCTGTCGGGTACGGCGGTCACAGAAGGCTCCGGGAGAAGGGACGGGTCCGTCAGCTCACAACTTACCGAGCCGGAAGGAGCCGTCCAAGGAGCGCGTCCTGGCGGGGGTGGGAATCGCCGGACGCCAGTGGAGGTGCCACCGCATGCGGTCTTCCGGCGACCAGCCGGCGATCTCGGCCTGCAGCGCTTCCCGCAGACGCGCAATCAGGCGCTGCAGGCGCTTCGTGAGTGCCGGTCTCTCGATCCCCAGCCACTGCGCCATATCCGCCGCAGGCATGCCCTCGGCGCGCTTCGCCAGCAGTTCCCGTTCCGGGAGCGTCAGGCTCGCGTCGATGCAGTGCGCCACCCGCGAATACAGAACACGCATGTCGTCGGCGATATCCACCGTGTCCTCGTCGACCGAGGGGCCGGCGACCAGGCGCCGGGTGTACGCCGAGATCGCGAGTATCGAGGTTTCGTCGCGCCGTTCCTCGCGGTCGGCCTCCTGCAGCCAGCGTCGCTCCCGCGCGCGGCGCCGGCGTTGCTGTCCATGACACCAGCGCGCCGCCTGGTGCACATAGGCAGCGAGATTCGATGGCAGTGGACGCGAAGGATCGAGCCACTGCTGGATCAGATCCGCCAACAGATCTTCGCAGCAGGTGCACTCCCCGTCGGGTGCCTGCTCCCGTCTGGACATCCTCCGCAACGACGGGAGAAAGCGCGTCGTGAGTTCGGACCAGGCCGACGCATCGCCGCGACGGAATCGCTCGATCAGTTCCCGGTCCTGCTGCTTGGTGTGCACCGCAGCGTCTGTCTTCTCGTCACGTGACTGCATTGGACGACTCCGATTGAACCAATGATCCATGTTCTGCACGGTGCCTTTGCTGATCGGCACCGCTCCGGGCCGGCCAGTACCGGTTGACTCACGATACATCACACGGCCCCATCAGCTTGTGGCCTGCGTCACACAATGTCCTGCCCAGGCAACTCCCTTCACGTGCACGCCGACGATCCCCGGCGCCGTCCGATCCGATAGGGTTGCGTCCTGTCATTCAGTGGAGGTTCTCATGCGATTGCGTTCCTGGCTCCCGATCCCGACCGCCCTGCTGGTCGGCGCGTCGCTGGTCCTGGCGAGTGGGGCGTCGCGTACACCTGCGCGTATGCACTCGCCTGGGCCTTCGCCGGTATTGCCTGAGGCCGTCGCGATGTCGCCGGTGTCGCCGGCCTTTCGTACGGCGTTCTTCTCCTGGCGCGCCGACAACTCCGTCACCGTCACGCCGACCACGAACACCATCAGCACCGGGTCGGTGACGGTCACGGTGATCTGGTGCGGGTATCCCACCGGGCCGACCACGTACATGGACATCGACTCGCGGGTGATCAAGGTCAACAACGTCGATGTCACCGGCGATTTTGATCTGCAGGCCAATCCCGCGGCCTGCGGCTTCACCGGATCGGTGGCCGACGAAGTGCTCTACACCTCCACCGGCACGGTCACCGTGAACAGCACGACCGGGCCCGTCACGGTGTACGCCGACGTGGGCAATGCGCTCAACTATCACTGGACCGACTACAGGACCTACTATCCGCTCGCCCCCCGGGCCGATGTGCAGGTGCGGGCCGACGCGCAATTCGCGCGCATCACCGGCAACGACACGGCGCGGTTCACCGTCACCAACGCGGGCAACGCCCCCGACACGATCAGTCTGGCCGTGGCCACGTGCACGGGCGTGGTGTCGAGTTGCACGGTCACGCCGTCGTCGACCATTCTGGCGTCGGGCGCAAGCGCCACCGCGAAGGTCGCGTTCAGTGCGTCGGGCAGCACCGGCCAGGCGGGCCTGGTGCGCCTGCGCGCCACGAATGCGGCGGCCACCGCGAAGGATTCGGCGTGGGCCGATCGCACGCTCGCCGCCACGCCGTCGGTAGGCGTCACGTTCGTGGGCGCGGCGCCGGGACGGACCGACAATGCGCTGCGCGACGCCTGTGTCACCGTGGCGCTCGTCGACGAGGCCGCGAGTGAATGCGGCGATCTCCGCCTCACACACGCGCTGCCCGGCGTCCGCACGATGGGCCAATGGCGTACGCCCACGTTGTTCTATGCGTCGCAGCACGCCAGGCCACGCCCCCTCGTGCTCGCCGATGTGCGCTTGTCCGCCGGCGTGGCGGTGCCGCCCAACGTGACCGCGTGCATCAAGGTGAGTGGCGCGAATCGCGGCTGCACCCAGTACAGCGGCAGCGCCTGGGGCGCGCCGGGCAACACGCGGCGGGTGGCCGTGCTGGCGGATACGGGCGGCTGGAGCACGGGCATCACCGACGTCACGCTCGAGGTGAGTGCCAGCAATGGCAATCAGGGCCCCTACACGGCCAGTGGGCAGGTGTTCGTGGTGGATCGTCGCAGCTCGCCCTTCGGGGCGGGCTGGTGGCTGGCCGGCCTCGAACAGTTGCAGGTGGTGTCGTCGACGGTCCTCGTGTGGATCGGCGGCGATGGCAGCCTGCGCAAGTACGTGAAGAGCGGCAGCGTGTGGCATCCCACGGCGTTTGGCGTCAAGGATTCCATCCTCGCCAACGGCACCGGGTACGTGCGGGTCACCGCGGCCAGCGCGCGCGTGTTTTTCAACAGCACGGGCCAGCACGACTCCACCGTGAATGTGCGCCAGCACGTGACGCGGTTCACGTGGGCCAGCGGCGCGCTCACGCGCATCCAGTTCCCGACGGTGAGCGGCACGGTGGAAGACACGCTCTTCTACAGCAGCGGCCGACTCGACTCGGCGCGCGCACCCAATGGCCGGACGCTGCGCGTGTTCCGCTCGGGCGTGCGGATCGACTCGCTGCGCGATCCCGACAACAGTGTGGTGCGCTTCGCGAGTGGCAGTGGCCTGTTGACCAACGTCGTCACCACCCGCACCGATCGCCTGGGGAACGGCACGACGTTCAGTTATGATGCCGGGAACCGCCTCACGCAGGCCGCGCGCCCGGTGAGCAGCACGATTGGGCTGACGCCGGCTGAGACACGCGGCCTCTCCACGCCCGTGCCGGTGGACTCGGCGTATGCGGTAATCGACGGCCCGCGCAGTGACGTAGACGATCTCACGCGGTACTGGGTGAATGGCTATGGCGCGCCCACGCGGGTGCGCGCCGCCGATGGACAGGAAACGTTCCTGCGCTATCACGGCACGTTCGTCGGGTTGGTGGACAGCACGATGGGCGCCGAGCGGCTCGTGTCGGTCGCGCACTACACCACGCGCGGGCTCCCGGACACGGTGCGGACGATCCAGCCGTTTGGCAG
Organism: Gemmatimonas aurantiaca; assembly: GCF_037190085.1. Lineage (NCBI taxonomy): Bacteria > Pseudomonadati > Gemmatimonadota > Gemmatimonadia > Gemmatimonadales > Gemmatimonadaceae > Gemmatimonas > Gemmatimonas aurantiaca. The sequence goes on along the minus strand of NZ_JBBCJO010000012.1, from coordinate 313,830 downwards.
CGGCAACGATGCGCGCACGACCTATCTGTGGCACGCCACAACGAATCAGCTCACCAGTCGGCGCACGCTCACGAGCGGCGCCAAGACACTGGTGGATACGCTGGCCTACAACAGTGATTCCACGCTGCAGTGGACGCAGGTGGGCCCGGACAGTGCGCGGCGCGTGCGGTACACCTACACGGCGCAACGCCTGCCGGCCACGCTCGTGCTCAAAGGGGCCGGTGGCACCGAGACCAGCACGTTTGCGTACAGCACCGCCGGCAATCTGCGCAAGTCGGTGACGCCACTCGGCTACTTGTCGCTGCAATTCCAGGACGAGGTGGGGCGGGACACGCTCGTCTTCACGCCGCGCGGCACGGGCACCGGCGCCACCGATTCCGCCACGCTGCGCACGGCCGGCGTGCGCCAACACACCTGGTACGACCGGCAGCATCGCGACACGCTGACCCGGACCATCGGCCCGCGCGTCACGCTGCCCAACAGCCGCGTCGTGATCGCCGATACCGTGCAGGTACGCACCACGTTTGACGCAGAGGGCCAGCGCCTCACGGTCACGCGGGAGTTCACGGCACACGCGGACACGACGGGCGGCGGCCTCTATTCGTCGAACCCCACCGAGTGGGACTACGACGCGCTGGGCCGCGTCACGCGGTACAAGGAAGCCAGCGTGCCCGGTTCGGGCGGCAGCAACGGAACGCGGTTCGTGCTCGATGCGGCCGGCAATGCCACGCAGACCATCACCCCGCGCAACGACACCCTCCGCGCCACGTACGACGCCTTGGGCCGCGTGGTGCGGCGTATTGTGCCGCAGACCACGTTCAGCAGCCCGCTGTGCCATTACCCCGTGAGCGGCTCGTGTCTCTACGGCATGCCCGACGTGGAAGGCCCGTCGCAGTGCATCGCGGTGGACACGGCGCGGTTTGCGTACACCGAGGCGGGGCTTCTCCGCCGCGCCGAGAACAATTGGGCGAAGGTGCGCCGCACCTACTATCCGAACGGGCAGGTCGCGTACGACACGCTGCTGGTGCGGCGCTACGAGACCGACGCGCCGGCCTCGTGCGGCGGCTCGGACCGGCACGCGGCGGGCGAGAGTGCGGTGGTGAGTGACTGGAGCAGCCACACGTATGCGCTGCGGTATGAGTACGATCTCGCCGGCCGGCGCACCGTGTTGCATCATCCCGACCAGCTCGATCCCTGCACGGGGCGCTGCGCGCAGACGTACGCCTATCATGACCAGTCGGGCACACTGGACACGCTGGTCCATCCCAGCACGACGGGCGGCACGCTCACCACGCGCTTCACGTACGATGGCCAGGGCCGCTGGATCACGCGGTCGAGCCCGGGCAGCGTGTCGGCCACGCGCACGTTCGACGCCGACGGGCGCGTCGACACGCGCGGCGGCCCGCTCACGAACGATGCGCTCTCGTACGACGCCGCAAACCTGCTCACGGGCGGCAGCACGACCGTGCCGGCCACGGCAGCCTCCCTGAGCCCGGTGTTCGCCTACAGCGGCCTGGGCGCGCTGCAATATGCCAGCGGCCTCACGCCGGCCCTCACGTCGGAAGAGTTCAAGACGGACGCCCTGGGCAATCGCGTGTGGATCCGGGACGATCAGGCCATCGACAATGTGGACCGCACCCGGTACCAGGGCGTCGATGCCCAGACGGGGCAACTGGTGACGAGCACGCTGGGCACGAGCCCGTGTGGGGCGCCGGGGCTGGTGCAACGCTCCTGTCATCCAACATGGTACGTGTACGAGTTGGAGCAGGAACACGATGCCGCCGGGAACCAGATCGCGAACTGGGGCCGGGACACGCGGGGCTACAGCGTCGGCACGGCGCAGGTGGTGCCGAGCGAGACGCGGAGTTTCTACGACGCCGCGCAGCAATTGACCTACTTCAACCGGCACGTCGGCCCGCTGGCGAACAGCGAAGGCCAGGGGGTGTTCGAGGAGTACCGCTACGACGCACTGGGCCGGCGGGTGTTCGTACGGAGCCGGCGGCCGAGCACCTGTAGCAGCCCGTGCGAAGCGTACGTGCAACGCACGGTGTGGGATGGCGACCAGGTGTTGTACGAGATCCGGAGCTCGGGCGGCACGGGCGTGAACCCGGTGAACATGGAACTCGAAGGCGGCGCGCAGACCGGCGAGACCGTGGAGCTGTACGGCATCGTGGTGTACGCGCATGCGCAGGGCCTCGACGAGCCCGTGGGCGTGCTCAAGCGCTATGCCACGAGCGTGGGGGCGGGCAGCACGGCGGCCTACGTGACCCCCTACGCGAGCTATCAGGGCGCGTGGAGCTATGGCACGAATGCGAGTGGCACGACGTGTGTCGCGGCCGGCGCCGCGTGCCCCGCCTGGCCGGGCTATGTCGCCACGGTGGACGGGCGCGCCCCCGGCGCGGACGTGTCGACGGTGGCCGTGTGGTGGGGCGATCTGCTGCGCGGGCCCACGACAACCGGCGGGCCACAGTACCTGCGGAACCGGTACTACGACGCGACGACCGGGCAGTTCACGCAGGCGGATCCGATCGGGCTGGCGGGCGGGCTCAACCTGTACGGGTTTGGCAGTGGGGATCCGGTCAACTATCGGGATCCGATGGGGTTGTGTCCGGTGCCATCATTGTGTCTCGCAGCAGCAGGAGCGATCCTGGGTGGTGGTGGGCGCGTGCTGCTCAATCTCACCATCGACCGTCCGTGGAAGGAGGGGGTACTCGAGACCGCTGTTGGCGGTGCGCTTATAGGTGCTTCGTTCGGGCTCGCTGCGCCGGAAGCGGCCAGTGCGTTGTTTTCTCGCGCCGCAGGAAGTGCCGTGAGTGTTGCAACCGCTTCGGCAGGCACGACTGCGGGAGCGCTCAGACTTCCAGATGCCAACAAACTCCATCATGTATTCGCTTTCCCGAAACACAAATGGGCACTCACGGGGCTCAGTCGACAGGGAAACTTGCAGTTGATCAACGAAGTCGCGGGAGACGTTGGTAATCTGGTCTCTTCTGTTCCACGAAACGGAGGTCAGGTGTTGCGGTACCAGGCTGTTGTGAACGGCCATACAATCGGCGTAAAGGTCTTCGAGATGTCCGGTGCCCGGGAACTCTCCAACGCGTGGGTTGTCAAGTGATGCGTACGTCGAACGATTCTGACGAAAAAGCCATCGAGCAGTTGATCGAGGCCGAGCAGTTTGAGAAGGCGGAGACGCTGTGCGAACGCAGGATCGCCGAAGCTGCGATGGAGGAACAGCGTTGGCGCCGACAACTTGGCTTCGTCTGCTTTCTAGATGAGCAGAACGATGACGCGTACTATAGTCGCGCTCCCCGAATCTTTCGGGAACTGGTCAGCCAAGCCCCTGAGAGCGCGGATGCACACTTCTGGCACGGCTACCTGCAGAACATTATCGAATCAGATACCCGCGCTGCTCGCAAGTCACTACGTGAGGCAATTCGCCTCGACCCTACACTTCCGTACTCGCACCTCGTGCTGGCCGGCCTCGACGATGAAACCGATCCTGCCAGTGAGCTCGAAACGGTACTGCGCGTACAACCTGGCAACTTGCGTGCGTGGGAGCAGCTCGCCGAAGTGCGGCTACGCGCTGGCGACCGACGCGGGGGGCGACACGCGCTCCAGGAACTCATCAATGCTACGCCATATATCGAGACGGCCTATGGCATCATGAACACGTACATGAACGCCGTGCTGGTCGGATCGGCTCACGCAGAACGGATGAAGCGAGACGCGCAGGATCAGTTGGACTCGATGTAAACGATTCTGCCCTCATGCAGGATCGAGAAAGTATTTGTCGGAAGTGAACTGTCCTAGGGTTCATGGAACCTCCATTTCGTGAGAGACTGGGGGCATGGGGAAAGACGAGCTCGCACATCCTGCGTTCCGCACCAAGCCTACTGCATCACGACGAATAGTACGCCGCGTTCTCCTCGACATAGCCCTTGGTGAGATCGCATCCAAACGCGCGCGCCGAGGCGCCGCCAACACCGAGTGCAATCTCGAGATCCACGACTTCGCGTGGCAGCGTTTCCCGCACCACGGCATCGTCGAAGGCGAGACGCTCACCCTTGCCCACCAGCTGATAGCCGTTGATCCAGGCATCGGTGGTGGAGGGGCGGATGCTGCAGACGAAACACTTGCCCATGGCCAGGGGCAGGCGACCGACATTGGGATCGGCGCCGTGCACCATGGTCTTCACGAGCGGGGACGGAAAGGGCTTGAGGAACTCCTCATCGAGGGTACTCTGAAGAAGTGCCTTGTGGACCGGCACGTTCGTCAACTCCTCCGTTCACTGTCGACATAGTCGTTCCGTGATTCGCTGCTTCCTGGCGGCCGAGCACGTGCAGCAGCCCGTGTGAAGCGTACGTGCAGCGCACGGTGTGGGACGGGGAGCAGGTGATGTACGAGATCCGGAGTTCTGGCGGCACGGGCGTGAACCCGGTGCACATGGAGCTGGAAGGCGGGGCCCAGACCGGCGAGACGGTGGAGCCGTACGGCATCGTGGTGTACGCGCATGCGCAGGGCCTCGACGAGCCCGTGGGCGTGCTCAAGCGCTACGCGACCAGCGTGGGGGCCGGCAGCACGGCGGCGTACGTGACGCCGTACGTGACGCCGTACGCGAGCTATCAGGGCGCGTGGAGTTATGGCGCGAACGCGAGCGGCGCGACGTGCGTGGCGGCGGGCGCGGCCTGTCCGGCGTGGCCGGGCTATGTGGCCACGGTGGACGGCCGGGCCCCGGGCGCGGACGTGTCGACGGTGGCGGTGTGGTGGGGCGATCTGCTACGCGGGCCCACGACAACGGGCGGCCCGCAGTACCTCCGCAACCGCTACTACGACGCGACGACGGGGCAGTTCACGCAGGCGGACCCGATCGGGCTGGCCGGCGGGCTCAACCTGTACGGGTTTGGGAGCGGGGATCCGGTCAACTATCGCGATCCGATGGGGTTGTGCGTCCCCTTGCCTTAGTGTGCATTTGCTCCAGCGGGAGTGGGCAGTGGATCAGCCCTTATCGGAATTGACGCCGCGTCTGGTATGTTGGGGGGCACAGCCGTCGGAGCTACCGTCGCAGCTCCATTAGTGCTGGTTGGCGCGGCCCTGGCCTACTGGGTTGCACTACCAGTAACCCCGATGATGTCTGCCCAAGTCCAAGGTGGTGTGGCGCGTGATGCAACAGCAGTCGGTCCACTCTACAATCGCAGAGAAGAGCGCGAGATACGCGCCGCTATCCAACATGTGACAGGGCGCCCCGCAACTGCTCACCAGTACGACTGCATGTCGGAAGAAATCCATGAGTGCAAGGCGATGGGAGAAGGTGGCAAGAAGAACAAGCGAGGCGATTTCACCTGGGAAGAGTTGAAACGGATGGCAAGGGACATGTTCGGTGGTGACAAAGGCGCAAGGTAGGAGCAGATCCTGATGGGGACTGTACATGAAACAACTGGTCCCATTCACCTTCAACGTTTCCCTAAGAGGTGTTCCCGTGAGTAAGCAACCCAATATGCAGGAAACAGAGGACGAACCACCGGTCATTCGAGCGAGCCTTGTGCTCCGTCAGTTTGGCGAGGATCCGGACGAAATCAGTCGAATACTTGGTCTACTGCCGGCGCGATCGGGGCGTCGTGGTGACCGCCATCGAAACGTGCTTGGACGAGAGACAGGGCGTATTGTACCCAAGACATACTGGGCACTGAATTCCCAGGCGGGATCCCGTGATCCACTCGAGACCCAAATCGCGAGCATCCTGGAGCAGGTCCGAGATGTGCGGTCAGCGTTTGATCATCTTCCACCGGGTACGGAAGTGAGTCTGCGATGCACGGTGATCCCCAACGGGGACTTACCGCTCTTCCAGGTGGGAAGCCAGCAGATGTACGAGCTCGGCGCAATCGGAGCCTCACTCGAGATCGACATCATTAGCGTAGGTGCGGAGCCAGTTGAAGCGACGACGTGAGACCTGAGAGGAGATCCAACAGAAATGACCAGACGTCGCTCGTTGCAGGGCGGAGCCGTCGAGGCAGAGGGCCCCGATGCCATCGTTGCGCAACTCTCATCCGTGCTGGCGTCAGCCGATCGCGGGACCGATATGCTGGAGCTGCGTCGACAGGTGCAAATCTCGATTGCGCTCGCCCGGGTGAACCTCTCGCTGAGCCTCGGATCAACCGACCGGAGCGAGCAACGGCTTCAGAAAATCGAGATCACTGAAGGCCTGCCCTCCGCGCAGCCGGCCCAGGCGCACGATGACGAGCTCGCGTGACGGAATCACATAGAGGCGTTGTTTGCCCATGCCGGCGGCCATCACCAGATCGGCGGGGAGCCAGTCGGGGCGTGCCGTGTCCACCGACTGGGTCGCTGACTTGGCCATGAGCGTGCCTCCCACGAGCCACCACGACAGTCCGTAACTGGGGTTGCTGTGCGCGGGTGTGAACAACTCACGCACGAGCGACTCGGGGAGCAGGCGTTGTCCTTTGTACACGCCGTCCCGTCGCACGAATTCGCCGACCGTGGCCCAATCGCGGGCGGTCATCGCGGCGCCGCCGGCCAGTTGCGGCTTGCCGTCGGCGCACCGCGCGCGCCACTCCACGGTTACGCCGAGTGGCGTGAGGATACGGCGCGCGAGATAGGCGTCGAACGTTTCACCGCCGTTGACACGCTCCAGCGCGGCGCCCATGGCAATGAAGGGATAGGGGCCGTAGCGGAATCTGGTGCCGGGTTCGGCAAACGTGCCGGCGCGGACCGCGTCGTTCCAGGTCGCCCCACGTCCACCGCAACCGGTGCCGGGATTGCCGGTTTCGAGTCCGCTTTCGAGCGAGAGCAGTTGTCGTACGGTGATGCGCGATTTGCGCGCGTCCTGCTGCCACTCGGTGAGGTACCGGGCCACCGGAGCATCGAGGGACACCTTGCCGTCGGCCACGGCGGCAAGCGTAGCGAGACCGACGAAGCTCTTGGAGCCACTGGCGAGCAACTGGCGGGCGGAGACGCGTCCGCCCGCCATGTATGCTTCGTGAATGATCCTGCCGCGATACATGACCAGCACGGCCTGCCCGTCGGTGGACGCCGCATACGCCTTGGCACGCGCGAAAGCGGCGGAATCGGGCGGCGGCTGCAGCAACACCGCCGCCACGAGAGAGAAGAGGAACGCGGTCATGCCTGTCGGACGGCACGAAGCCACCGGCCGTTAAGGCATTGCCGGTCATGCATTCCCTACGGCGTCACCACCGGGCAGTTCACGCAGGCGAATCCGATCGGGCTTGCGGGTGGGCTCAACCTGTACGGATTTGGGAGTGGGGATCTGGAGCCATGGGACGTTCACGACCGCCGTGCCATGGAGGTAGACTCTGAGGGCCGTGCAATCTGGCCCGATGGACCCAGAAACAAGAACGGGACGCCATGAGTGGGAATCATCCCTACAAGGTGCAAGGCACTCGACGAGGCCGGGTGCCTCACTGGGGAAGCGCTTCAGCCGATCCGGGAGTAGCCTCAACATGACGCGCGCTGACTATCCGAATCTGGCACTGCTTCTTGGTGCCTACTTCCATGAGGACTGGATGCTCGAACGTGCGTCTTGCGATGATGTAGATGCTGTCGAGCTAGCCAGCTTCCTGCACGAGCCCGTGCGGCAGGCCGGGATTGGTGCAGTAGTCGTGTCACCTGACGTGGGCCGATGGAGACGATGATGGATGAACAGATGGCGATGTATCCAGCACTCGTAGACCTGGCACGAGCCATGCTCAATCGCGGAGCCGAGGTAGAGGAGGTGCTTGAAGCACTGCGCGAGAAATGTCCATCGATCATTCAGTCGATGAAGGTTGCGCGTGATGTCCTTGGCCTGCCGATGAACGAAGCAAAGGATCTCGTGCATCACAGCCGCGCCTGGAGCGATATGCGAGATCGACACTCCGAATTGCATGAGCAGGCGGAAGCTGCGGCATGGAGCAAACCCACGCAGAATGCCGATGGCAGCTTTCGGGTCGAACTTGATCTTGCGAGGGATGGCACTACGGAGCACTAGACGCGCTCGGTGTTGCTGAAAGTCTATTCTCTTCGGGGTGGGTATCCTGCATCGACTGAACGGCTGCTGCCTCTGCGGGTATGGTGTGGAGCGACAAGGGAAGGTCGTGCGGGATTGCCTTTCGGGTAGGCGGGTTGCCTGTTGGGCCGCCGTCAATCGCCAGGAGCACTCATGAGATCGCGAGCTACAAGCAAGTGGATCCACAGAGGCATTGCGGCATCTTTCGCACTGTTCCTGACGGCTTGTCCACAGAAGACGGCGGTGTGGGTTGAAGAGGGTTCAACCGCGGGTCACCTGGTGCTGGGCATCGGCAGTAGGCGTGGCCATCCAGGCGACGCCGATATCGGTGTCGTACGAGTCTATCGCTGTGACCGCACGAGCGACGGGCCCGGGGCATCGTGGCTGGTCGGTCCCATGGGGCGCACAGAACAGATCAAGCGCCTTGTCTATGGTGAGACCCCATCGGGATTCAGTTCTGAACAAGGACCTGAACCGCTGACACCGGGGTGTTACAAGGTGGCAACATCTGGCACCGGTACCACCGGATTCACCGTGGATTCGCTGGGGACAGTAACGGAGACTCGTCAGCGGTAGATGGATTGACTGCGCAGAGTGATACGACGCCGACATGACGACCGACAAGCTCGAGATAGCGCTTCGCCGCAATTCCGGCCGGCAGATGCTCACGCGGTTTCTGACCGAAACCAGCAGCGCACTCGGCCGGCCGTTCGCGGAGATCGAGCTCCTGGCGCTCCAAGAGACGGATGCCCTGTTGAAACGCTTCGAGGACGCGATGCAGTGTCTCGCCTCCCGAAAGAGCACAGGCGCTTTGGTGGTGGACTGCCACCTCCGGTCCGTGCATGACCTGAACGTGGAGGCGGCCAGACTGATGGAGCGCGTGTCGGACGGAGAGATCTTCCTGTACCGAGCCCGAAGCAAGTGGTGCGGCGCCATACGCACTTCGGTTCACGAAGTTCTGCGACACCTGCAGCATCTCGTGACTCCAGACCAGGACGATGTGATCGCTTGCAGCCAGACCGGCTCACCCGGAATGTTCTGTAGCTTGTCCATGGACAGGGACGGGCTTGGTGTCACATACCACTTGGTTGCCTGGGCCGATCATGCTTTGGCAGGCCCGGAGCCGTTCACGACGACCCGGCCGCCGATCGCATCTCCCTACCGGTGATCCGCTATGAAAGTGAAATATCTCGGACACCAACCCGGGTTGGAGAGAGATCCTTCGATTCCCAACGAAGGAACGAAATGGGATTCTTATATCCCTCTGACGGAGGGTCGGGTATACGTGGTATACGCCGTGGCTTTCCGCCGGACGGTGGTGCGTTTCTGTGTTTTCGCTGACGATGCACTGCCTTATCCACTCTTCTACGATGCCGAGCTATTCGTGGTGGTCGACAATCGAATACCCTCCCATTGGCACTTCGCGCACACACCGACCCACAAGGACCATCAGGCCATCATGAGCATCGAGGAGTGGGTTTCTGATCCGTTCTTCTATGATCGACTGACAGACGGTTCTTCGCGTGAGCGGATGCTGCTGGAAAATCCTCGGTTCGACGCCCCCGATTTGTAAGGCGAGGCCATCGGGCGGAACCATGATCAGACCTGAAGATCTGTCCCGGTTTGCGTGTCGCACGGGCCTCGTCGCGATTGCCGTGTTGGGGAGTTGTCGTTCGGAGGCCCGTGATTTCTGGATACCGGGCGCCAGCTACGATGCACAGCTCGAGGCGACACACCGCGTGGTGCGCGTCCCTGAATTGCCGCGACCGGCTACTGATTCGCTCCGACGCCGGATGATCATCGACTCCGTACACCGCGATTCGGTTTTTGGTCGGTATCTCGGCAGGCTGGACTCGTTGGGTCTGCCCGTCAGCGAGAGCGGCATCGCATGGGAACCCATCGGCGGCCGGATTGGCGGCGATTCTTTCACGCTGGTCGTGCCGTTTCGCGCGGTGGACGCGGAAGTCACGTTGCGTGGCAGGATTCAGTCTGGTGTTGCCATTGGAAACTGGATTGGTCCCATGTCCTTGGGCGATAGCGGTCTGTTCGAGATCCGGAGAGTCAGCCCATGACCTGGACCGTGCAAGTGCCTCGTGAACTGGCGCATGGGCCGGACCACGCTCCGAACGGAGTAGCGAGAGGACATGCGACGGAACCCGGGCGGATGGGGATGGTGCCTTCTGCTCCCCCCTGCACCAATCTGAGACGATGAGCTCGTCGATACTCCCCGACCCGTACGTTCTCGATGCGCTTGCAAATGACATCGAGGATCTGGAGGGCATACTGCGGATGCTCAACAGTGATACTCCACTCGGCTGGTATCGTGAACGAGGGTGCCGCTTTCAACGCGAGGAAGTGGTGGAAGCGCTCTGCCGGATGATTCGTGGTCGGGAGGTCCGCGGCTACCTGTTGCACGAGAGCGGCACGGAACTGGTTCCCCTCGCGGAAGGTGAACTGCCCTCCCTCAGTTTCGACGAGGCCTGGTTCGAAATGACCGACCGGGGGAGGCTGCGACATGCAGATTGGCGTCCACCAACCATCGATATGCTCTGAGGCGCCCATGGCCATCTGGCAATTCGACGTGCTGATCGCGCCACGCGAGCCCATCCGCCTTCTGACGGCGGCGGGCAGCGACGAACTGCCCGGCGACGCAGTGGAGTCAACCAGCTTCTGGATCGGTCACCAGCTTCCGGCCGCCTATGAACATCAGTTGGAGGCGATACTGCCATGGAGCCCGTCATGGGATCCCGAGTGGACGTTGTTCGGAAGCGAGGACGGGACACGCGTCGATATCATCAGCGACGAAGGCAGGCGGGATGAAGTGAAGCTGCGTGTCGACGCGCGGACCATCGAGCCGGAACTCATCGAGCGACTGATGGATTTCTTCCACGCCGTCGACTGCGTGCTCATCACCCCGTCCGGGCGCGTCGTCGATCCCGACCCGATGGCGTTCTGGGTGGAGCTCCAGATGTCCTCGGCCATGGCGTTCGTTCGTGATCCGAGTGGCCATCTGGGCCGGTTCCAGCGGCGGCGTGACAGGGAGTGAAGACGTCGACCGTGTGGGGTACCTACGGAGAGCATCTGGATATCCCCAGTCTGGTGCATGATGTCGAAAGACGATGAGATCGCGAATATCGTTTTCGCGAACCTGAGATGGCTCGTCTGCATCGTGCTTCCCGCCGTCGCGGTCCTCTTTGTGCTGCGGGAGGGCGTGCAGGAGGGCATGTCATATGGCGCCGTCGGGTTGGTCGCGCTCGTCTACGTCACGCCACTGATCCCGGCGATCGTGGGAGCAACTCTTCATAGCCTGACGCTCGCTGCTCTCAGTCGCCGGATTCACGTGACGCGGCTCATCGCGATTCTGACGAGCCCAATCGCACTCGGCGTCATCCTCCTGATGGTCGACTTCAACTACCTGCTGATACAATGGATCCCGATCACGATCGGGGGGCTCTTGTATATGGGGTTGATACGACTACCTCCGAGTCGCCTCGTACCGGACAGGTGATGAGCGAATACGAGATTCTCTTTACCGTCGAGCTCGGGCCCGGAAACGCCCCGACAGGTCGCACGATACATCATGCTGGTTCCACCGTGTTCCCCAAACCGCATGCGCTTGCGATCGTACAGTATCCGGGCGATCAGGGATGCTACCTCCTATATTTGGACGACGCAGGGGAGGAGCAGACGGATACGTACCACGATTCTCCGGCAGCCGCGATGGCGCAAGCCGCGTGGGAATTCACAGTCGAACCCCACGAGTGGAAGAGCACGCTCCGGTAGCATAGGGCTCGCGCCTTCGATGTGGATTGGCGCCTGGGTCGAGCGACTGCCTGTGCCATAGATGGACCGGGAAACATTGCGACCTCCAGGCGAGATCATGGACGGATTCAAGCGGGACAACTTTCAGCGGCGCTACCCAGGAAGCGCATTCCCCGTGGTTGATGCCATGGAGCCATCTGTTTGTGACGAGGTTCGGCAACAGGTCGCCATGCGCCTCGGAGGAAGTCCCGTCCGAACCGGGGCTGCGCTCGTGCGGGAAATCGCTGAGGATGCAACGCCGATCCCTGGAGTTGATGCCGAGAACGATGACTTCGACCTGTTTCGGGTGTTGGACTCTCTGGCATTGCCGTATTCGGAGCATGTCCTTCTCAACTGGGAGCGATTCGACAGGCTCGACCGTATCCGACTTCGAGACCTGCGCGAGTATTTCAGCGATATCTGGTATCCCGGCTCCGACGATCTCGATGTCATCGACTTGGATGCCGGTTGGATTCTCTCGATCCGGCACGATGGCGGCGTCCTCGTACTCCGGCTTCCACATGACACCTGAAACGAACAAGCTGGCGTGCATCGAGGCGTGGGCAGTCGAAGTCATCCGACATCAACGGATAGACGACTTCGACGACCTGCACGTGGACGAGATCAGTGAGGAGTTCCGCGCGCGAGATACGTGGATTGCAGCTTCGGAGCAGTGCCTGGAACTCGGTGCCCGGCTCATGGAGCAATACTCCGGAGAGTACGCAATCGTCGTGGGCATGTCACTGACGGCCAACGACAGGCCTGTGGGGATCCGCGTCGATGAGCTCGATGCGCTGGGTACCGAACTTGATGGGTCACCGCCTTCGCTGTACGTGGTGAGAAGGGTAGCGCCACCATGGGCCGATGCCGGGCAGGAGGGCTGTATCGAGTTGACGGAACCATTCCGGCCGCGGGTGAAAGGCGGGCGCGCATTCTTCTGCGAGTGGTGGCATGCCGCCGACCGCGAGTATCGCCGGTCCGTGTGGCTCACGCATGATCCGATCCACACCGCTGCAACATCAGAATGCCAAGGCGAGGCCATATGACGACTGGAGCATCCGAAACCGATGGCTCCAATGCCATCGTGACGCAACTGTCATCCGTACTGGGTTCAAATACCAAGGGGAACACAACCGTTCTTGTCCGACTTCTCGACGAGGGCACGGAAGTATATCGGCCAGTGGACGCCGTCAGGGTTGGAGAGAATACCTATGTCCTCCTGGCAACGGTGGGCTACGCCCCCGACGACGAGACATGGGAGTTCGTGCCTGGGAGTCACGTGCGTTGCGAACTCCGTGACTTCGGTGGCGTCGGCGAACCTGTAGCGATGGAGTTGGTCGTTTCAGTCTCGCATCGTTCAGATGCCGATGATCGACCCCGCTAAAATCGTGGAAGCACTCGAGTGGGCCGAGTCGCGAGATGCATCGGCCGCAGAGCTCGATGCTCTTCTGGCTTCTGTCGACACCGACGCGCTGCTCTGGAGCATTGCGGATCGTGTCGTGGCCTACCCGGCTATCATGGGAGCCATATATCGGCGAGCCACGCAGGGCGACCTGAATCGCGAGAGGGCCCTCGGGTACCTGGCGCTTTCTCACGCCAGCATGGGTGACCTGGAATCAGCGGTCGCGCTGCTGGGGCGTCTGCCCGAGGAGAGTCACGACGAGGTCGTACTCAGCGCGTGGGCTCTTCTGAGTCCGACCGCGTCAGAAACGATTGCCAGGCTGAATGTCGGCACGCACCGTCTGCCACACTCACTTCGATTGTGGAGACAGCTCGCAAATGTGGCGCTGCACGAGGGATTCATTTCTGATGCGCAGCGGGCATATCTGATGTTTGCCAAACTTGAAACGACCGCCGAACAGCAGGCGCGAATTGCCCGGATCCTGGATGAACGGGGCTGGAGAGCACAGGAGCCTCGCGAGGGCCGGAGCCACGGGACCCGCAGCTCCCCGTAGTTCCAGCTCCCGTAGTCCCAAGGCCGTTACGGCGTCACCACCGGCCTCCCCTGTGCATCCCGCACTTCCACCGGCGCGATCTTCGTCGCCTTGAGCGCCGGTTCGATGCTCGCCCGGTCGCCCGCGATCACGATCGTCAGCCGCGACGGATCGATGTAGCGGGTGGCCACACGCTGCACGTCGGCGGCGGTCACGCGCCCGATGCCCGCGTTGAAGGCGCCCAGCGTCGTGAGCGGTAGGCTCGACGGAATCAACGCCGAGATCTGCGCGGCGATGTCGCGTGTGGATTCGAAACCTTCCGCGTATCCGAGCTGCAGATACCGCTTCGTCTTGGCCAGTTCGGCCGCGGGCAACGGTGCACGCACGCCCTTGAGTTCGTTCATGAACTCGATGAGCGCCGAGTCGGTCTTGGCCGACACCACTTCCGCCGATGCGGTGAACGGTCCCGCTTCACGACGCATCGTGAAGCTCGAGCCCGCACCGTACGTGTAGCCCTTCTTCTCGCGCAACGTGTTGTTGAGCCGCGAGGTGAACGACCCGCCCAGGGCGGTGTTCAGCACCATCAGCGGATAGTAGTCGGTCGTGTTGCGGGCCACACCGATGCCGCCGATGCGGAACGACGATTGCGCGGCCTTGGGCTTGTCCACGATGTAGATCGTCGTGGGCCGCGGCGCCATGCGCGTGGACGCATACACGGGGGCTGCCGGCAGCGTCGCCCGCTCCCACCCACCAAACGCCCGCGTTGCCAGCGACTCGGCCTGCGCCACCGTGAGATCGCCCACGATCACCAGCGTGGCATTGTTCGGCCGGTACCAGGAACGCCAGAACTGCTTCACGTCGTCGAGCGTGATCGATTCCACCGTCTGACGCGTGCCGTTCGGACTACGGCCGTAGGGATGCTGCTCCCCGAACACCAGCGATGCGAACGCCCGCGAAGCCAGCGCCGGTCCACGATCCTGTTCCTGCAGCAACGCGGTGAGCCGTTCGTTCTTGAGACGCGCGAACTCTTTCTCGGGGAAGGTGGGGCGTAGCGCCACATCGGCCATCAGCGTCATGGCGCTGTCGAGCGTGGCGCGTGTGGTGTGCAACGAGATCGAACTTGATTCGAACGCCGCATTCGTGCCCAGTCCGATCGCGAGATAGCCGATCTCCTCCGCGATCTCCAGTGCGTCGCGCCGGCCGGCGCCTTCGTCGAGCATGTTGGCGGTGAGCGTGGCGAGTCCCGCCTTGGCCGCGCCATCGGCTTCCGCACCCGTGCGCACCACCAGCACCGCGTCCACGATGGGCAGTTCATGATGCTGCACCACCACCAGCTTGAGTCCATTGGGCAGCGTGCGTTCCGTCATGGTCGGCAGCACGAGTGCCTTGGGCGCACCCAGCACCGGTGGTGTCGTGCTGGCCGGTCGCGGCGCCGCCTGCGCATGCAGCGGGGACGGCGTCAGCGCCGGCATCAATGCCGGTACGAGCGCTGGCGCGAGCAGGAGACCTGCGAACAATCGTGTGCGCATCACTCGTTCCCTCCCGATGCCGACGTCAGTGCGAGTTCCTTCTTGCCTTCCGGCACCACGGTGAGCACGATCTTCGGCTGCAGCACGTATTGCTGCGCCACGCGCTGGATGTCGGCCGAGGTGAGTCGTTCGTAGCGGGCCAGATCCTGGGCCATGTAGTCGGGATTCCCCGTGAAGTAGTTGTAGTAACTGAGCTGCGTCGCCTTGCCCAGCACCGACGAGAGACGGTCGAGCATCGACGCGCGCATGCCATTCTTCACGCGCGTGAGTTCACGGTCCGTCACGCCCGACGTGGCGATGTCGCGGAGGGTCTTCGCGATCTCGACATCGAGTTCGCGGGGATGCACGCCCGGCTTGGCCGTGCTGGTCAGCATGATGAGACCGTCGAGCTTCTGCGACGAGTTCCCCATGCTCACGTCCTGCGCGATCTGCTTCTCGTACACCAGCGTGCGGTACAGGCGGGAACTCTTGCCGCCGGCGATGATGTCCGTGAGTGCATCCAGCGCCGCATCGTCGGGCGCGAACGCTTTCACGCCATGCCAGGCATAGTAGACCCGGGGCAGTTGCACCCGGTCCTCCATCATCAGCACCGTGTCCTTCGCGATGCGCACCGTCGGCACGGTGGGGCGCACCACCGGCTGCGCGCTGCGCGGAATGCTGCCGAAGTACTTGCTCACCTGCGCCTTCACCGAATCGGGATTGAAGTCCCCCGCGATGGTGATGGTCGCGTTGTTGGGCGCGTAGTACTGCCGGAAGAAGTCCTTCACGTCCTCCAGGGCGGCGGCACTGAGATCGGCCATCGATCCGATCACCGGCCACGAGTAGGGGTGGTTGGACGGAAACATCACCGGCAGAATGGTTTCGAATGCGCGCCCGTAGGGAACGTTGTCGTAGCTCTGCCGGCGTTCGTTCTTCACGACGTCCCGCTGCAGATCGAGCTTCTGCTGATCCATGGTCGGCAACAGCCAGCCCATGCGATCGGCGTCCAGCCACAGCATGAGGGGCAGGGCATTCGACGGCCCTGTCTCGTAGTAGTTCGTGCGATCGAAGTTGGTGGAGCCGTTGTTGCTCGCGCCTGCAGCTTCGAGCCATTCGTCGAATTTGCCTACCGGGACGTTCTGCGAGCCCATGAACATCACGTGCTCGAACAGATGGGCAAATCCCGTGCGACCCGGCTTCTCGTCGCCCGAACCGACTTTGTAGAAGTTCTCCACCGCGATGATGGGCACCGAGCGATCCACGTGCAGGATCACTTCGAGGCCGTTGGGCAGTGTGTACTTCTCGTGCGGAATGGACGGGGCCTGTTGTGCCCCGAGTGCCGGACCGGTAGCCAGGCCGGCACTCAGACCGGCGAACACGCCAACCATGGCGACCTTCGCCAGGCGGCTGGCGCGGCGTCGTGGGCGCGGAGAATCGTGGACGATCATGGAATCGGTGAACGGGGAAAGAGGCGGGTAGCGGTTCAAATGTACAGGCGGCACTTTGCCGCCCATGGCGCTTCATGATGCTAGGGATTCTACGCCGGCCGGGGGGCCTGAGGTTCATTATGCGGCCCGGCTGGGCACCTTCTCCGGGACGATGCTGGTGGTCGGCGGTATCATCGGCGCCGGCATCTTCCTGTCCCCGGCCGTGGTGGTCCAGCGGGTCGGCACCACCCCACTCACGCTGGGGGCCTGGGGACTCGGCGCACTGATCGCCATCATCGGCGGTTTTGTGTACGCCGAACTGGGGGCGCGACGGCCCCGCGCCGGCGGTACCTATGTCTATCTGCGGGAGGCGTTCGGCACACTGCCGGCGTTTCTCTATGGCTGGGCGCTCTTCCTGATCATCGGCACCGGCGCCATCGCGGCGGTGGCCATGACGGGGGCCAACTATCTCGCCGAACTGCTCGGGCTCTCCGCCGACACCGGACGTCCCATGGCCATCGCGCTCATCGTGGGACTCACCGCACTGAACATCCTCGGCGTGCGCATCGGAGCGACCACCGGCAATGTGCTCACCATACTCAAGCTGTCGGCCATCGCCCTGCTGGTCGTGGCCGCACTGCTGCTGGTCCCCCGGTACGCCGCTCCGGTCGTCGCCGCCCCCGTGACGCCCCTCGCCGGACCGACATCCCTCGGTGGCGCGATCGGTGCCATGGGTGCCGCGCTCGTGCCGGTGCTCTTCTCGTTCGGGGGCTGGCAACAGACCAACGCCGTGGCCGAGGAACTGGTCGATCCGCAGCGCACGCTGCCGCGCGCGCTCATCCTGGGCGTGCTCATCGTGGCCGCGACCTATCTGCTGGTCAACATCGCCTATCTGCGGGCGCTGGGCCTCGAAGGACTGGCCGCGTCACGGGCGCCGGCCGCCGATGCGATGCAGGTCTACCTCGGCCCGGCCGGGCGTACGGTGATCACGTTCGGGATCGTCACGTCCACCGTGGGATTCCTGGGCATGGTCATTCTCATGTCGGCGCGGGTGTATCAGGCCATGGCCGCCGACGGTCTGTTCTTCCGCAGCATGGCCCGGCTGCATCCGCGGACGCAGACACCGGTGGCCGCACTGGTGGGGCAGGGGCTCGTGGCGCTGGTGCTGCTGCTGTCGGGCACGTATGGCCAACTGCTCGACTACGTGGTCTTTGCCGACTGGATCTTCTTCGGCAGCACCGCCGCCACGCTGCTCATCTTGCGGAGTCGGGACGACGCACGCGGCGTGCACATTCCGGTGCGGGCGCCATGGCATCCCTTCAGCACGCTGCTGTTCGTGGCCGCTGCCGGGTATGTGGTGGTGGGCTCCATTCTCTCCAATCCCGGCAATGCCCTGCGGGGCGCCCTGTTGCTTGCCCTGGGGCTTCCGGTGTATGCGTACTGGATGCGCCAAAGAGAACGGGATGAACGACAGGGTGAGCACAGAAGGACATCCGAGTGAACATCGATGACCCCTCACGCCTGCAGACGGAGACCCGGTCGGTGAGCGGCGCCCATGTGGCCGCACTGACCATCTATCCGGTCAAGTCGACGGCCGGTATCGACGTGTCCACGATCGAACTCGATGCGCGTGGCGCGACGGGCGACCGGCGCTGGTTGCTGGTGGACGAAGCAGGCGCTGCGATCACGGCGCGTGAGTGTCACGCCATGTTGCGCATCGTACCGTCATTTCTCGACGTGGCCGATCGCGATGGCGGCCTGCAACTGGCGGCCGACGGAGAGCCGTCGCTGCCGGTGCACGTGCCGCCACCCGATGCGGAACGCCGCCAGGTGGTGGTCTGGGACGATGCGGTGATGGCACACGATGCCGGTGACGAGGCGGCAACGTGGTGTACACGCGTGATCGGACGCAAAACACGAGTCGTTCGGTTGTTCGACGAATCGCGGCGGCCGCTCAAGGCCAAGTACGCCGGCCCGTTGCCACATGCGGGGCGCGACGTGGCGTTCACCGATGGTGCACCGCTCATGATGCTGGGATTGCCGGGCATCGCAGCGCTGGAGGAACGCCTCGCGGCGGGAGGGCGCGTCCTTGCGATGGACCGTCGTCGTTTCCGCGCGAATGTGTGGTTGAGCGGTCTCGAGCCGCACGCCGAGGATCGCTGGCTGCGCCTGCGCATCGGCGACGTCGCGCTCGGCGCCGGCACACTCTGCTCGCGCTGTGTGCTCACCACCGTCGATCCCGACACACGCGAGCAGGGTACGGAACCGTTGCGCACGCTGGCCGGTTATCGCCGCATCGACGGACTGGTGATGTTCGGCGTCAATGTGACGCACGCCGCACCGGGGCGCATTCAGGTGGGTGATCCCGTGGTGGTGGAGGCGTTTCGGACGTAACCGTTCAAGCCCCACGGCACAGCGATCGAAGCCGGATTACCGGGCTTCCTGTTCCTGTGTCCCGCGCAGGAAAGCCACGGCCGCTTCGATCACTGCCGGATCGCGCAGAATGCGTCGGTGACCCAGTCCCTCCACCGGCATCAACCGTGCCCGCTGCCAGTGCGCGACGATGCGTTCGCCATGATCGAAGGGCACTTCCCGGTCGTCACGCGCATGAATGACCAGGGCGTCCGTCGTGACATCGCGCAGCAGTTCCAGCACGTCCACCGGCCGATGGCCGCTTTGCACGATGTGCCGATGGAATCGCTCCCGGAATTGCGACGTGGCCTGCGGCGGCAACTGCATCACCTCGGCGTAACGATCGATCACGTCGCGCAATGAGGCCGGGCTCGCGATGCTCACCACACGCCGGGCCTCGAGTCCCGCCGCGAGCGCGATCGCGATACTGCCCCCACCCATGGAGTGGCCCACCGCGCCGTGCAGCGGTCCGAATGTGTCCGCCACCACACGCAGCGCATCGGCGAAGCGATACGGATCGGCGCGACGACCGCGCGAGTGACCATGCGCCGGTCCGTCGATCGCCACCACGTGATAACCGGCGTCGAGCAGCCGGGGCACGAAGGCGGCAAACTGCGTGGCCCGTCCCTCCCAGCCGTGAATGAGCGCCACCGTGGGCCCGTCGCCTGCTTCGAGCACCGACAATCCACCGGCGAGTCGTCGCCGTCTGCCGGCGGCTTCGAGCGCCAGTTCCCAGTCACGCGGGGCGTGCCGACGTGGCGTGGAGAACAACCGCTGGTTGAGTCGCGCGGCCAGCGATGGCGCCACCCGACCCAGCGTGCGATTGGCCCGGCGGACGATGCGCAGGGACGCGGGAATGGACTCGGTCACCCCTGAAGTATCGTCAGAACTTCCCCTCGATGGCACTGCGCGCAGTCATCACTTAAGTAAGCGGTTGACAATGAGTCGCTTCGGACGCAAGCTCAAGTGGATAGTTTAGTTTTTCAACCGGATCTGCTCATGCCTTCACGCCCCATTCTGCACAGCTCGTTCACGATCGAACGCCAGTATCGGGCCGATGTCGCCCGGGTCTTCGCCGCGTGGGCCGACATCGAAACCAAGGCCCGTTGGTTCATGGGGCCGCCCGACACCTGGACGCTGGTTGAACGCGGGCTCGATTTTCGCGTGGGAGGCGCCGAGCGACTTCATGGTCGTTTTGGCGGCGGACGTGAGAGCCTCTATGAAGCGCGCTTCCACGCCATCGAGCCGGGAGTGCGCCTCGCGTACGTGTACGACATGTTCGTGAACGGCACGCATCTGTCCGTCTCCCTGGCCAGCGTGGAGTTTCACGCCGGCGATTCGGGCGGAACGCGCATGGTCTACACCGAACAGGTGGCCTTTCTCGATGGTGAGGACGGCACGCGTTCCCGCGAACATGGCACCGATGCGCACTTCGATCGTCTCGGCTCCATCCTCGACGATGCACACGACATCGTTTCCGCACGCACGTTCGCGGCGCCACTGGCCCGTGTGTATGCCGCACACAGCACGTCCGAACAACTGGTCTCGTGGTGGGGGCCGGCCGGATTCGTGAACGAGATTCACCAGTACGATCTCCAGGCCGGAGGTCTGTGGCGTCTCTCCATGCGGGCGCCCGATGGCAGCGAGCATCATCTCACCAAGCGTTTCCTCGAGGTGCGCCCCGGCGAACGCATCGTGTTGCGGCAGGAAGTGCCCGCCGGGCATGCATTCACGATGACGATGACGTTTCTGCCGATGGGTGACACCACCCATGTCGTCTGGGCGCTGCGATTCGACTCCGCCGATGAAGCCGCCGCCGTGCGCCCGTTCGTCGAGGCCGCCAACGAACAGAACTTCGATCGACTCGCGGCCTTTCTGTACGTTCTGTAGCACGATCCACGTGCCTCTCCGTTGCCTATGGTCCGCTATCGCGCAAAGCGCCGTTCGACCTCGACAATGGCATCGGGGACTTCTTCCCAGCGGATGACCACCTCGGGGGCGATTCCCTTGCCGCGCATGCCGCGGCGCGGAAGATCGGCATGCGCGGTGATCGTGGGATAACCCAGGGCCCACTGCCGATCTCCGGTGCCGAGGGAAAGTCCCTGCGTGCTCTGATAGTCGAGCGCTCCGGCCGTGGGTTGACCCACCACGGTCGCACGCGTGCTGCGCAAGGCCTTGAGCACCAGGACTTCCGAGGCACTGACCGTGCCGGCGTCCACCAGCACCACCACGCGCCAGTCTCCCGGGGTGCTCGGTTCCGGGGCGAGTGGCGAGGGCAAGCCTTCCAGCGGCACCAGTGCTCCCGTTTCACTCTCGAGACGTTGCAGGATGCGTCGGGTGGTGGCGCTCGTGTCGCCACCCACGATGCGTCGGGCATAGGCGAGTTGCGCGGGAGATGCGAGCATAACCGGCGTGCCCGAATCGTAGGGCGTGACGCGGCGGGTGGTGCTGGCGATGTAGGGATCGAGCGCACGCGTCGTACCGGATCCGCCCCCTTCATTGCCGCGCAGATCGATGATCAGCAGCGGGCGTGAGCGGATCGCGTCGGCGTTGGCGGCCACGAGACTGTCGAGACGTGGCGTGAATTGCGGGTCGTGCGACGGGATGGAGAACACGACGGAGCGCTCGCGCACGACGACCGTGGGACGATGGGCGTCCACACTGTCGAGCATGCCCGCGCGTGAACGTTGGGCAGGATGGGCGCGTCCCCAGACGCCCGGCGAGAGACGCAGCAGATCGCCGCGATACAACTTCGCCAGCAGATATGTCTCTCCGAAGTGTCTGGTGAGCAGACGCATGTCGTAGGCGGGGACACCGGCGCGTATGCCGGAAGTCGGTCCGGCGTCATTGCGCACCCGCCGAAGTTCGGCTCGCACCGTGCCGACCGGCCAGGCCGTCGTATCGGATCGAAGCACCACGGCCACGAAGCTGCCGGAGGGCCCCGCCGGATCGGGAATCACGCCCAACTGCAATGGACCATCGAACCAGATGCCCTCGATGGGATCGTGCGTCGCGCGGCGGGTCAGCGCCCTTCGGATGTCCGTCTCCGTGGTTCGTACGTGGCGCAGTGCCGCGGCACGCCGGCGCGCCGTCGACGAATCGGGAGTCGTGCTCTGGAAGACAAAGAGATGCGGATCGTCGTACCATTGCACGTACGATGCGAGTACCGGATAACACGCGTGCAGCGGCACGGTGTCCGCGCGGTTCCTGAGCCGTTGCAGCATGGCGCGATGTGCGTCCTGGCGACTGCCCGTCACTTCGAGCAGGTGACCGGCGTAGTTCTCCCGGACCTTCGCGTCGAGAGAGTCCAGGGAAATGCGGCAGGTGGCCGGCGACGACGGCGATGGAGCCTGGGCCGTGATGTGCGCCGTCCACGGACCGATGAACAACGCCGACAGCGGCACCAGCATTGGCCGGATACACCGACGCATTCCGGCGGGAATGAACGAACGCATTGGACGTACGCGAAAAGAATCGGCAGGGGACAAGAGGGCCTCCGGAGGGTGGGACGGACGGCGCGGAACGGCGGGGGGACGCAATGGCTCCTTCCATCCGTACGGCGGCCTCAGGTCTCGCGTTTCCGGAGGTGCCGGTGAAGATCGTCCCCACCCGGAGAGACATCACGGGGCATTGAATGGTTGCTGATCGGCAGCAGGCCAACGAAAGGAAGAACCCCATGCCGAGCGGCATTGAACTCGCTGAACTCGCTGTATTCGTCGAACTCCCGGAAACGACAACAGCCCGGTGCTTCGTCCCATGCACCGGGCTGCCATCGTTTCATACGGTTCCCTGCGTGAGCGACGGGATCAGGTCTGATCCTTCACTTCGGTGCTGCTGCCGTTGGTCTTCACCGAGGCAATACCGTTGTCGCGGCTGGCTTCGGAGGCATACATCTGACTCGTGCCGATGACCTGACTGTTCGCGGCCTTCAGGTTGAAGTAGAACTTGCCGTTCGATGCGGTCTTTTTTTCATAACGCTCATCCTGTCCTGAATTTGTCTGGACCGAGGCGATGCCGTTCTGGGCGGATGCCCTGGCCTTGTAGAGCTCACTGGTCAGGATCGTTTCCGCGTTGCCCGCTTTGAGAACGAAGCGGAACTGTCCGTCCGATGCCTGGCTGAGTTCGAACCATCCGGCCATCTGGTGCTCCTGGAGTGTGGGAAATCACGGGGAACGCGGGAAAGTTAGTGCGTCACCGCCGGCAACCATACGGTGAGAAGAGTGGTACCCGCGCCTCCGCTACGGCGGCGCTCTGGTGGCCGGGGGCTGTGTGGCCACGGTGTAGGGGGAGAAGCATATCAAGTGGAGCCGGAGGGAGTCGGCTAACGTTTCCGGGTGCGCCGTCGTACACTGGGGAGCGGGACAGCGCCCGTGATCCCCACGCCCCCCTCCTCATGTACAACCGCCGCGAGTTCCTCGGCACAGGGCTGGCCGCCCTCGGCGCCGCTTCCGCTGCCACGCTGGTTCCGGGTCTGCTGCGTGCCACACCGGCGGAGGCGCCGCGGTGGCTTTCGGCTCCCAGGAAGCTCCTCATCCTTGGCGGCACCGGCTTCGTCGGTCCACACGATGTCCGTGAAGCGCTCGAGCGCGGACATGAGGTCACGATCTTCAACCGCGGGCGCAGTGCCCCGGGCATGTTCGGCAAGGATGTCGAGGAGCTGGCGGGCGATCGGGCCAACGATCTGCGTGCGCTCAGGGGGCGCAAGTGGGATGCCGTCATCGATGAATCGGCATCACTCGCCAGCGCACCGGAGTGGGTGAAGCTCTCCGCCGAGACACTGCGCGACGCCGTCGATCAGTATCTTTTCATCTCCACACGCTCGGTGTACCACGACCTGAGCGCGGTGCCGATGCACAGCAACGCGCCCGTGCTGACGCTCGAAAACTCTCCCGTTCCGGCGGGGCAGCCGCTCAGCTATGGACTCGCCAAGGCCTACGCCGAAAAAGCGGCGCATGCGGCCATGCCGGGGCGTGTCACGGTCGTGCGCCCCGGACTCATCGTCGGTCCGGAGGACGACACCGATCGTTTCACCTACTGGCCCGTGCGTGTGGCGCGTGGCGGCGAGATGATCGCACCGGGTGATGGCAGTGACCACGTGCAGATCATCGACGTGCGCGATCTCGTGAAGTTCTGCGTCACACTCTGCGAGAATCGCACATTCGGCGTGTTCAACGGCATCGGTCCGCAGGGCGGCATGCCGTTCCGCGAATTCCTTTCGCGCGTGCAGAAGGGCGTCGGTGGCAATCCCACGTATACGTGGGTGGATGCCGATTTTCTTCGTGAGCAGGGCCACAACCCCTATGGTCGGGAGCTGCCGGTCTTCCAGGTGATGCGTGGTCGCACCGCGGGCTTCGCACGCTTCGATCTCACGCCGGAACTCAAGGCCGGCCTCACCATACGCCCCATGGAAGAAACCGCCCGCGACACCCTGGCGTGGTGGAAGACACTGCCCGCCGAACGGCAGGCCGGCATCAAGACCGGATTCAGGCCGGAGCGCGAGGCCGAACTGCTGGCGCTGTGGAAGACACGCAAGTCCAGGTGAGCGCATCCATGACATTCACGTCCTTCACCACCTTCATGACCGATACCCGGGCTCATCGCAATTCCATTGGTTTCGCCACGTGGCGAGCTACCCACGTCGGCGCCCTGCTGGCCGCGTTCCTGCTGGTTGGGGGATGCGCGTCGACCGGCGGTGGTTCGCGTCCGCTCACGCCGGCACAACTTTCGGCCCGCGACGGCGGCATCCCGCCGTACACACCGGCCGACGTGGCGTTCATGCAGGGGATGATCGGTCACCATGCGCAGGCGGTGACGATGTCTTCGTTCGCCGAAGGCAATGGCGCCAGTTCGGAGGTGCGGGTACTGGCCGGGCGAATCGCCGTTGCGCAGACCGACGAGATCGCATTCATGCAGAACTGGCTGCGTGTGCGCAAGCAGACCGTGCCCACGGGCGACATGAGCGAGATGGCGCATGCGCATCATGCGGGCATGGACATGTCGTCCGCGGCCGCTGGTGGAGCGGCGGGCGGCATGATGCCCGGGATGCTCACCCCCGCGCAGATGGACACACTCAAGGCCGCCAGGGGATCTGCGTTCGACTGGTATTTCCTCACGTTCATGATCCAGCATCATCGTGGGGCGATCAGCATGGTGGACGACCTCATGTCGGCCAAAGGTTCGGCCAACGACGATGACGTTTTCAAGTTCGTTTCCGATGTGGTTGCCGATCAGACCACGGAGATCGACCGCATGGAGCTGCTGCTCCGCACACGCCCGAAACCCTGATGCCTCCTCTCACGTCCCTCTTTCCCCCTCTCATGCGCCTCTCGCCCCGATCTCTGCCTCGTACGATGCCTCGTACGATCCCTTTGCTGGCCGCTGGCGCTGCGGTGGCGCAGTTGGCGCTGGCCCAGGCAGCGCACGCGCAGCCTTCTCCGGATCGCCGCGTCGGACTCAAGGCCGGCTGGTTCGACGCCGGAACGGCCGAGTGGAACATGAAGCTCGTGTCCACCACCAAACCGTCGGATGCCTTTCTCAATCCGGCGGCCCCTGATCCACGCCTGAAGAACTCCGATCTGGCGTTCAGTGGCAATCTGTTGTTCCAGGGCAACTACAGCGGCTGGCAGGTGTGGGACATCGGCAATCCTTCCAAGCCGAAACTGCGCACGGCCTTCGTGTGTCCGGGGTCGCAGAGTGACGTCACCGTGTACGCCAATCTGCTGTTCGTATCGGCCGAGGCGGTGGCCGGTCGCATCGATTGTGGTCTCGAGGGCGTGGAAGCCGAGGTGAGCAAGGACCGTGCACGCGGCATCCGCATCTTCGACATCAGCAATGTCGCCAAGCCCAAGTCGGTCGCCATGGTGCAGACCTGCCGCGGCTCGCACACGAACACGCTGGTGACCGATCCCAAGGATCCGGACAATGTGTACATCTACGTCTCGGGATCGGCCGGCGTGCGTTCGCACGAAGAACTCGCCGGTTGCTCCGACCGGGCCCTGGATGTCGATCCGAACACGGCGTTGTTCCGCATCGAAGTGATCAAGGTGCCGGTGAAGAATCCGTCGGCGGCCGCCATCGTCAGTTCGCCGCGCATCTTCGAAGGACTGAGTGAAGCCACCCGCCACGGTGATGCACCGGAAGACCGGCGCGAACGTCCGGCCGGTGCACCGGCGCGCCCCTCGGTGGCGGGACGTGGCCCCACCCAGTGTCATGACATCACCACCTATCCGGCGGTCGGTCTGGCGGGTGGGGCATGCAGCGGCTACGGGTTGTTGCTCGACATCAGCGATGTCAAGAATCCGAAGCGCCTCTACGCCGCGGCAGACACCAACATGTCGGCCTGGCACTCGGCCACGTTCAGCAACGATGGCAGCAAGGTTCTGTTCTCCGATGAATGGGGCGGCGGGACGTCGCCACGTTGCCGCGCCACGGACAAGAAGGAGTGGGGAGCGGACGCCATCTTCGTGCGCAACGGCGACAAGCTCGATTTCAAGAGCTACTTCAAGATGCCCGCCGCACAGACCAGCCAGGAAAACTGCGTCGCGCACAACGGGTCGCTCATTCCCATCCCGGGGCGCGAGGTCATGGTGCAGTCGTGGTATCAGGGCGGCATCAACGTCTTCGACTGGACCGATCCCAACCACGCGTTCGAGATCGCGTATTTCGATCGCGGCCCGCTGGACGCGAGCGTGCTCACCAGCGCCGGTCACTGGTCGGCGTACTGGTACAACGGCTACATCTACGGCTCGGAAATCGCCCGCGGTCTCGATGTGCTGGAATTGACCCCCAGCGAATTCCTGTCGAAGAACGAACTCGAAGCGGCCAAGCTGGTGAAGTTCACCTACTTCAATCCGCAGGAGCAGCCGCGTCTCGTGTGGCCCGCGGCGTTCGTGGTGGCGCGGGCGTACACCGATCAGATGGCACGCAACAGCGCGGTGCAGAAGTCCTGGCTCGATGGCGTGGTCGCTCAGCTCGATGTCGCAGAGAAAGCCAAGGGCTCGGCGCGCGCCAACGCGCTCACGAAATTGGCGGCCCAGCTCGATCAGGATGCCGGCGGCAGCCCGGAGTCGGCGCGTGTGAAGGCGCTGAGCGAGGTGGTGAAGGGGCTGGCGAAGTAGGCGATAGGCGGTAGTCGCTGGTCGGTATGAAGAAGGCGGAGCGATCCTCGGATCGCTCCGCCTTCTTCATACACTGGTCCCGCGTCCTGCTGTCAGCTACCCAGCACGTTCACGCAACCGCGGGGCAGGGCGTTGGTGCGCTGGTTGCACTCGTCCACCGGAATCGGTACGAGCGGGAAGACGCGATGTGTCGGCAACTGCTTGCGCAGGTCACCAAGACGGTTGTAACGCCGCGAGTCGACCCAGCGATGGCCGTACTCGAAGAACAGCGAATACCGGCGGTCATACAGCAGCTCGGTCACGAGATCACCGGCGTAGTCGCTGGCCAGCGCCGGCAGACCACCGGCGTTGGTGCGTACGAAGTTGAGATCGCTGATGGCGGCTGCCCGATTGCCCAGTCCGATGTTCGCTTCGGCACGGATCAGGATGAGTTCCTCGTTCCGGATGATCGGCACCGGCGTGACGTTGGTGGGATACACGGTGGGGCGCACGTTCGAGCTGATCCCCTGCGTGGCCAGTGTGACGCTGCCCACGACGGCCTTGGATGTGGCGCGGAGATCGCGTGATCCATCGGCGCGCAGACGTGCTTCCGTGAGAAACTCCGGAACCACCACCAACGCCCGCGGCGTGGGATCGTACATCGGATTCACCGCATCGCCCGAGGAGGTGCTGTACACATGGAAGATGCCCGTGTTGAGCGATGCCGCCGAACCCGATGCCGTGCTGATGAACGATTCGTTCACGGCCGCGAGGGCTTCCGCCCAGCGTCCCCGATAGATCTCGAGGCGCGCCTTGAACGCCCGGTTCACACGGAGGAACGTGGCCGGTGTGTTGAAGCCCGCAAACCCCGTGGTGAGCGTGAACGGGAAAGCCGCCCCGCCGGCCGCCAGGTCGGTCCGGGCCTCGTCCAGCAGCGCGGCGGTCTTTGTGTAGCCTTCCTCACGGGATATGAACGCACCCTGTTCGGAGGGATTTTTCGGGACGTCGAACACCAGTCCGAACGTATCGCGCACCCGCAACTGATTCGCGTACTCCTGCGCGATGAAGGTCTTCACGAATCCCTTCACGGCGCTGCGCTGCGCCGCGGAGTAGTCGGGCACCTTGTCGACCACGTCCAGGATGGTGTAGGCCGTGCGCAGATTGCGGTACGTATTGGTCCAACCCACATCCACACCGAAACCGCCGGGCTCCAGCGGTCCGATGAGCAACGCGAGCACGTTGCGGGGCTCGGCGCCATCGAGATTCATGATCTCGCGACCGAACACTCCCAGGGTGCTGGCCCAGGTGCCGGCACTGGCACGGGAGCCCGCGAGCACACCGGCCACGGCCGTGTTCACCGTGGACGCGTCGGGCGAGCCTTCGAGCTGCGAGGTGTTCGGGTTGTTGAAGTTGGCGATGTCGGCGGCATTGCAGGCCGCGGCAGCAGTGGCACAGACGGCGACCAGGAACAGTGCGCGCGTCTTGCGAAGACGGGAGGCGGTCATGGTCAGAAGTCCACGCTGAAATTGAGCCAGTAGCTGCGGCTGGCAGGATAGGCGGCCAGTTCGCGATTGCGCTGGATGGCATCGGGCACGCCACCCTGTCCGAAGTTCTGCGCCTCCGGATCACCGCCGCGGAACTTGGTCCACCAGTAGAGATTGCGGCCACTCAACGACAGCTTCGCGCCGCTCGCGCCCGACCACAGCGCCGTCGTCCACTTCTGCGGGAGATCCCACGAGAGCGTGACTTCACGGAGCTTCACGAACGAGGTGCTCTGATAGTAGATGTCCGTGACCTGGAGGTAGCTCGTGCGCCGCACTTCGCCGACCTTCCGGCCGTACTCGTCGAGATCGTCGTAGTCGCGCGAGTTCTGACCGAGGTCGTAGTGACGCCATGTGCCGTTCGCGAGCATGCCGCCTTTCTGTTGATCGAGCAGCGCGTACAGCGAAAGCCCCCTGTAGCGCACCTCGTTGCCCCAGCCGGCGGTCCAGAGTGGATTGCCATCTCCCATCACCACGGGCACCACCACCCGGCCACCCGCCTGCGGCAGGGTGTCGTTGCCGATGAGCTGTGTGGCGGACTTGCCTTCCTCGATGCGAACGGCGCCGGTCTGCGGGCTGCCGAGCAGGAAGGTGGGGACGGGCAGCTTGGTCACCCGGGAACGATTCGTTCCCCAGTTGAGCCGCGATGTCCAGCCCCAGGTGGCGGTCTGAACGGGGAAGGCGTTGATCGAGACTTCGGTGCCCGTCACCTGCATCTCGGCGCCGTTCGATGTCTCGCTGCTGAAACCGGAGGTCGGCGCCAGCGTGCGGGTGATCAGCAGATCGGAGATGTTGCGGCGGAAGTTGGTGACCGCGAACGTCGCACGATTGCGGAGCAGGTTGAGATCGAGACCCGCTTCGAACTCCCGCTGCCGTTCGGGACGGAGATCGGACGCCGCACGCACCGTGCCCACGCGGAAGGCGCCGATGCCACCCACACTCGACAGATCGAGGTTGGTGAACTTCTGTCCGTAGAGCGGCTGGTTGCCCGTCTCGCCGTAGGCCACACGCAGCTTGGCTTCGTCGATCATGCCGGGCATGAAGTTCGCGAACCGATACGACGTGGCGGCCTTGGGGAAGAGGAAGAACTTGGCCGGATCGCCGTTGTTGCTGCTGCGGTCGGCGCGGGCGCCCACGGTGAGCAGCAGCTTCTCGCGCCAGAGCGCTTCGGTCTGTGCGAACACGCCGAAGTCCTGAACCTCGAGACGCGATTCGTCCACGTCACGGACGGTGCCGGACGTCACCACTTCCAGGCCGCCGAGCAGGTTCTGCGCCGACGCGCGTGTCTGGTTGAACTGACGCTGCTCGAACTGCGTACCCACCTGCGACGTGACCTTGAGCGACGAGCCGACGTTCCAGCCGTGCACGAGGTTGAGATTCAGATTGCGCTGCAGGTTGGTGGTCTTCGAATTGGCGCTCGTGCCCGGCAGCCCGTCCACCGGCTCGAACTGCAGCGTCGGCGGAGAGTAGATCAGGTTGGTCTGGTTGAGCAGATCCACGCCACCGAACGCGATGAACTGCAGGGTGTGACGGTCACCGGTGAGCAGATCGGCCGTCAGGCGCGACGTGGTGATGTTGCGCCACACGTTCTCGTTGTTCTCGAACTGATCGATGGTCTGCAGCGGGTTGGACGGATAGAACGGGTTCACCGGCCAGGAGCCGTCGGCATTGCGGCGCAGATCGAGGAAGCTCGGGATCTTGGTGAGCGCGTAGGCGATCGAGTTGCCGGCGTTGTCGTTGCCGAACAGGCCACGATCGCTGACGTTGTTGAGCACCTCGTTGCCGACCTGCAGGTTGATGCGCGAGGAGATGCGCTGGTCGAGGTTGACACGCACGTTCGTCTTGCGGGCGAACGTGTTCTTGACGATGCCTTCCTCGTTGCGCCGGCTGGCCGACACGAAATAGCGCGTGTCGTCGCTGCCGCCACTCACGCTGAGCGAGAGATCGGAGTTGATCGGCCGGTTGCCGTAGGCCAGCGTCTCGTAGTCGAGCACCCGATTGGAGTCGTAGTACGGCGTGATGCCGGTGCCGAAGACGGCGATCGCATCCTGGAGCGACTGGAAGTGCCGCGAGCCGTTGCGGTACGCGAGTTCGGACGTGCCGGTCCCCATGCGCAACGAGAACTTCGGCTTGCCGGCCTTGCCGCGTTTGGTGGTGATGATGATGACACCACCCGACGCCTTGGAACCATAGATGGCCGCCGCTGCCGATCCCTTCAGGATGTCGACGTTCTCGATGTCGTTCGGGTTGAGGTCGGCGATGCGGTTCACCGGCGCCTCCTGATTCCCCACCGAGATGCCGCTGCCCGAGGCCCGTGTCACCTTGTTGGTGCCGGAGCCGATGGCGACGTCGGTCACGATCACGCCATCGATGACGTAGAGCGGCTGGGCCGATCCGAGAATGGAGGAGATACCGCGGATGCGGATGCGGTTGCCGCCGCCCGGCGCACCCGTGGACTGCGCGATCTGGGCACCGGCGATCTTGCCCTGCATGGCGTTCTCGATGGACTGGGCCGACACCTTGTTCATGTCGGCTCCACTCACGCTCGCCACGTCGTTGGCCAGGTTGCGGCGGGAGATGCCGGTGGCCTGACCGGTCACCACGACCTGGTCGAGATTGAGCACGTCCTTCTTGAGGACGATCTCGAGCGTGTTGCGCGAGGCGTCCACCGGGATGCGGGTCATCGGATATCCGAGTCGGCGCACCACCAACACGAGGTCCCCGGCTGGAGCGCCGGTGATGGTGAATCGACCGTCTTCGCGCGACAGGGTGCCGATCGTGGTCCCCTGTACCTGCAGTTGCGCCGCGGTGATCGGTGCCCGGGTGTCCTCTTCGAGCACCTGGCCGGTGATGGTACGGGTCTGCGCGAGCAATGTACTGGCTGACAGCGTGAGCACGGACAGTGCGCACGCCGCCGCCCGTAAAGCGCGGCGCGTGAAAACTCCTGTCATGCGGGTCTCCTGCAGGTGGAGGGGAGAGAGAGCAGAAGGGAGAGGAGCGGAGGTGCTACGGCAGGACGTTGAGTGTGAGGTGGGAGGGGCGCGCGGCGGTGCGGAACACCGTCATGGTCGCGGTCTGGAAATCGGAGTCCTTGGCCTTGTAGATGTTGGGAACGAACCGTTGGGGATTGCGGTCGACGGCCGGGAACCACGTGCTCTGCACGTGCACGACGATGCGATGACTCTTGCGGAAGGTGTGCATGACATCGTCGAGCGGTACGCGCACCGTGTCCGCGACGTTGGCGGTGAGGGGCACGCTGCGGGAATACCCCCGGCGCCAGCGCGCGCGCGCCACACCGGGACGCACCAGACGCTCGTATGCGTCGAGACGCGGGCCGCCTTCGAACTCCGGCGGCGCATCGTCCGGATACTGATCGATGATCTTCACCACGAAATCGGCGTCCGTGCCGGTGCTGGCTACGTGCAACAGCGCGGACACCGGGCCGGCCACGGTGATGTCCTCGGTGAGCACCTCCGAGCGATAGACGAGCACGTCGGGGCGCCGCGATGCGAAGCGCTGGTCTTCGGTGGGATACATCGCGTTGAAGCCGAACGTGTTCCCCATGGTGTACGGCACCGGCTTTGCCGGATCGCTGACATACCGGTCGGAACCCGTGGCGGCGGTGGGGGCGGCGAACGACGCCACGCCCTGCTCACGCAGGTACAACGAGCGGGGACGCGCCGTCTTCGGCGGCCAGGCATCGAAGCGCTTCCACTGATTGGTGCCCGGCTCGAAGACCAGCGCGCCTCCGAACTGGAACGATCCGCAGTCGTCCTTGAGGAGGCACCGGAACGCCGGTGCGCCCACGGAATCCCGGAAGAACTTCCCGGTGGGGCTGCCATTCGTGAACGCGCCGAATGTCGGGAAGTCGGCACGGTTCCAGCCCCCATGCGACCAGGGCCCAATCACCAGCATCTGCTTCGTCGAGCGACTGTCGGCCTGCATGCTCTGGTTGAGACGCAGCATGCCGTAGGGATCTTCCACATCGTACCAGCCGCCGACGAGCAGCACGGCGGGCGTGATGTTCTTCGCATGTTTCCAGAGCGAGCGGGCCTGCCAGTACGCATCGTAGTCCGGGTGCGCGACGATGGAGTCCCAGAAGGCGATACGGTTCTGCAATGGCCCGCTGCCGTAGTTGGACAGCGCTCCCATCTTCAGATGCCACGCGTACCCGTCGGTGGTTCCCGCATTCGGTCCCGCGGGATACTGCGTGACCGGCCCCGGACGCGGTTGATCGAACCCCTTCAGGAAGTTGTAGGTCTGCGACAGCTTGAAGAGTCCGTTCAT
Organism: Gemmatimonas aurantiaca; assembly: GCF_037190085.1. NCBI lineage: Bacteria > Pseudomonadati > Gemmatimonadota > Gemmatimonadia > Gemmatimonadales > Gemmatimonadaceae > Gemmatimonas > Gemmatimonas aurantiaca. Next base: position 280,804 of record NZ_JBBCJO010000012.1, on the reverse strand, counting down.
GTGACGGTCGTCACCCAGCCACCAATCGATCATCGGTGCTGACGGATACGAAAACTTGAGCGCGGGATGTGCGCCGATCATGCCGGCCGCCACGAAGAATCCGGGCGCCGAATTGCCCCACATGCCCACGCGGCCGTTGTGGTGACCGATGTTCTTCAGGATCCACTCGATGGTGTCGTACGTATCGGTGGACTCGTCCACGGCGCCCGCCTTGCGATCGGGGCCGAGATGCGGCGTCATGAACGAGTAGTACCCTTCGCTCATGTAGCGACCGCGCACGTCCTGATTGACGAAGATCCAACCTTCCCGATCGATATCGGGAAAGGGCCCCAGCTGCCCCGCGTACTCGTTCGGCCCGTAGGGCGCGACGCTGTACGGTGTGCGCATCAGCAGAATGGGGACGGCTTTGCTGGTGTCGCGCGGCACATAGATGGACGTGAACAGCTTGGTGCCGTCGCGCATGGGGATGCTCACCTCGCGCTTCGCATACTGTGCGCGGACCCGCGCCACCGCGGCGGGATCGGGACCCGGACGTTGTGCCTGTGTCTCACTCACACCGAGTGTGGCGAGTGTGGCGAGAGCCAGCAGATGGGAGGAGAGACGGTGCAGATGGAGGCCGGCCATTGGAGTACCTTGGCGTACCGATGGAGGGGGGACGTCCATGGTGAGAACACCGGGTGTTCATCACCGACTACGTGCTTCCATCGTACAATCTGGAGACCAGGACCACCGCTTCACTAGAGAGGTGACCGTGCCGCGCTGCCATGCAGCGCTTCACGAAACGTCAGCGTATCTCAGGGCACATCCGGACAACCATTCCACACACCACCTGGTGTGCAGGGTGCAATCGGTCCGCGTGTCGGCACCGACCGGCGCAGACTGTCGGCTTCATTCGTCCGTCCCAATGCCTTGAGAGCCACATACTCTTCGCGACGCAACAGCGGCAGGACACTTTCGAGATCCGGTGTGTCGGCAATCCATCGCCTTCCGTCCCGCACCGCTTGCAATGCTTCTTCATGATGACCGCCGGCGTTTTCTCCGCGCGCGAGATGCCAGTATGCCAACCCCAGCACGAGTGGGGATTCCCCGGGGAGCAGATCGCGGACGCTGCGGCGGACGATGGTCACCGCGGCCAGCGTGTCTTTGCGCGCGAGGGCATCGTCGAGCGCGGTCGCATACGTGAGCAGTTTGGTCGTCTGGGTGGCGACCGCGCCCTGTTCGATGGCCTGAACGGCCGAGGTCGCTGCGATGCGGCGGGCAGCGGTATCGCCGTCCACACTGGCGAGAAACGCCTGCTGCTGCAGCAAGGGCACGTTGCCCACGCGTCCATCACGACTGACGTCGGCATACGTGGTCCGTACGCGCTGCAGCACCTCGGCTGCCGCTTCGCTGCGCCCGAGAACCAGCAGGGCTTCGAACTCGGCATTGAACGCACGCCACTGCTCGTTACTGCCGGCGAGTCCCATGGAGTCGGCCAGGGCACTCGCCGCACGGGCGCGCTTGAGGTACAGTCGGGGATCGCGGTCCACCCAGGTCGACGCCGACATGCGCAACAACGCGGCGCGCAGGGCGAGCACACCGCGGTCGCGCGGAGAGATGACGGCGAGCACGTGCGACGCCATGGAGTCGGCCTCCCGCACACGCCCCAGCAGCAGCGCCTGTCCCGAGCGGACCAGATCGAGACGCTGATGCAGTTCCTGATCCTCCGGGTGGGCGAGGACGATGTGTGTGACGTCCGCAATGGCCTGCCGTGATGCGGGGAGGCCTTCGATATCCAGACACAACGCCGCCCATTCCAGATTGGCGCGCGCGAACTCCACACTGCGCATCCCGTATCCCTGCGCCGTGAGGATGCGCGCCGAATCGAGGACGGTGAGTGCCCGGTCGAGACGGCCCTGCGAGGCGAGATTGGCGCCGATCGCGCCGTACAACCGCCCACGAATGCGACTGTCGTCCGCGAATTCGCGGGGAATGCGGACCAGTGCGCTGTCCAGCAATTGCGCCAGCGTGCCTTCACGACCGAGACGGATCAACGGTTCGTAGGATGTGGCATTCGATCCCATCACGAGGCTGGAGAGAAACGTCGTGGCCCGTTCGGCACGTCGCGCCTCGGCGCGCGCCAGCACGGCCTGTCGCCAGGCGAGGGCACCACCACCCGCCACGGACAGCACGAACGCGACGAAGGTGATGCTCGCGGCCGGTCGACGACGCACGAAGCTCCACAGGCGGTAGGCGGCACTGTCCGGACGCGCCAGCACCCGGTCGCGCCGGAGATACCGACGCACGTCATCGCTCAACGCTTCCACGCTGGCATATCGCCGGTCGGGATCGCTGCGCAGCGCCATGCCCGCGATCGCATCGAGCTCACCGCGCAATGTGTCGGCGAGTCTGGCCGGTGACGAAAATCCGCGCGCCGTCGCCACGGCGGGGGATGCGGATGCCGCGAGCGCACTGGGGGAACGGGGCGGTGCGGCCACCGCCGTACGCAGACGCTCGATCGACATGCGTCCTGCAAGGATACGGGGCGGTGCCCCCGCGAGTAGTTGTGTGAGGATCGCGCCCAGTGAGTACACATCGGCGACGGTGGACACGGGCCCGTCTTCCAGCTGTTCGGGCGCCGCCCACGCCGCCGTGAACGGCGACAGTCCCGCGCTGGTGAGCGTGCCATCCACCTCGGTCGGTGAAAGCAGTTTCGCCACGCCGAAATCGAGCAGCTTCACGACGCCGTCCGGCGTCACCAACACATTCGACGGCTTGAGATCACGATGCACCACGAGCCGCTGATGGGCATGCTGCACCGCCGCGCAGATCTGCCGGAAGAGATCGAGACGTTCGGTGATGCCCAGTCGCCGCTCGTCACACCATTGATCCACCGGTGTGCCTTCCACGTACTCCAGGGCGAGCCACGGCGTGCCTTCTTCCGTCGACCCCCCGTCGAGCAGCGGCGCGATGTTGGGATGATGCAGGCTCGCGAGAATCTGTCGTTCCGAACGAAAGCGCTGCAGCAGCACCGCGCTGTCCGCTCCGCGCCACAGGGTCTTGATCGCCACCCGCTGCTGATACGACTGATCGGCACGTTCGGCCTCGTACACCGCGCCCATGCCACCGCGGCCGATGAGCCGCAGCACCCGATACGCCCCCAGTCGACGGCCGATCATTGCCGCGGAGGCGCGTTCCTGGGCGTCGTCGGGCTGACGGGGGGCGGCCATGCCCAGCAGGTCGGCGGCGGAACGATCGACATCGGCCAGGCCGCGCTCGTCCACCGTGATCAATGCCACCAGCACTTCCCGCAGATGATTCGGCACGGCCTCGCTGACCAGCAGGGACTCCCGCTCACTGGCGCTGCCATCCTCGTATTCCAGCCAGAGCCCTTTGAGCCGTGCCCAGTCGTCCGGGGTCAGATCGTGGTGCATCGGTCGTGGCAGAGGGCAATGGGAATGGAGGGTGCCTGATGTGACAGCGAAGGAGCCATGTGTGACAGGCGCAAACCCGGCATCGATTCCCTCACGGAAACAGTCGAGGGATCATGCGGTCGCCACGGCCTCTTCTCCTCTCGCCTCTCTTCTACGACTTCAGGGCATGGAGACGCAACCAGCGACGGGCCAGCGCCCATTCGCGGCTCACCGTGGCCGGAGAGATGGAGAGGGCTTCCGCGATTTCGTCGAGGGACAACCCCACGAAAAACTTGAGTTCCACGATGTGCGCCTGGCGGGGATCGAGCTGCTCCAGTCGTTCGAGCGCATCGTGCACTTCGAGGACCTCGAGAAACCCGGCCGGTGTGGCCGGAGCGGCGTCTTCCAGCGTCACCGTGAGTCGGGCGTCACGCCGGTCGGCCATACGGCGGCGCGCATGGTCCACGAGAATGCGCCGCATCGTGCGACCGGCGATACCGAAGAACTGCGCCCGATTCTCCCACGGCGATTCGTGGCCCAGCAGGCGCAGGTACGCCTCGTTGACGAGGGCGGTGGGCTGCAGTGTGTGATCATCGCGTTCACGGCCCAGATACGCCTCGGCCAGTTGATGCAGCTCCCGATACACCAGACTCGCCGCGGCCTCGTGGGCGGCCGTGTCCCCGTCCTGCGCCGCGCGCAGCAGGTCGGTGAGGGACTGCGGATCGGGGGCAAACGCGTCGGGCACGAACACAAGATCCACCGAGCCTGGGGGATTCCGCCAGTCGGGAGCGGAGGGCATGCCTCCGGGGGCCTCCACCGGAGAGGCATGTCCGGCCGTTACCGGCGACTGATCCCTTCGTCTTTGGGGTGTCCCCGGCATCGTCCGTTTCCGATGCCGGGAATTCATGCATGCCCCTCAGTGAATCCCATGGTATCGCTCACGTCGTTCGTCGTCGCTCACGAATCCACCACCTCCGCCCTCGAAGCGCTCGCCCGGGACATCGACAGGACCCAACCGCAACCCAGTCTCGTCTGCGCATTCTATGACGCCGATCATGATGACCGGCAACTTCACGAATTCCTGAAGACCCGTTTCCCGTTCGCGGCCTTGTTGGGAGGGACCTCGTGCGGTGGTGCCATGAGCGAAGTCGGCCTCGGAGGCAGTGGCTCCATCGGGCTGCTGGTCATCGATGATCCCGATGGCGACTACGGCACGGCGGCCGTGGAACTGGAGGGGGATGCGGCCGATTGCGCCGAGCGCGCCATCCACGCGGCACTGGAGAACGCCGGTTGTCCCGGCGAACTGCCGGAGCTGGTGTGGCTGTATCAGGCGCCGGGGCAGGAAGAGGCGGTGATCGAAGGGCTCCGTCGGGTGGTGGGCGATCGCTGCCCTATCATCGGTGGCAGTTCCGCCGACAATACCGTGTCGGGCGGATGGCGTCAGCTGGGCCCGGACGGTCCACAGCGAAACAGCGTGGTGGTGGGCGTGCTCTTCTCGTCGGGCGGCATCGGCTATGCCTTCCAGGGCGGTTATGAGCCCACCGGCCCGAGCGGCGTCGTCACGCGCATCGGATACGATCCGTCGGGGGAAAGCGGAATCGTGACGAAGGTGCGCAGCCGGCAGATCATGGCCATCGACGGCGAACCCGCGGCCCAAGTGTACAACCGGTGGCTTGGCGGTACGCTGTCGGAAAAGGTGGCGTCGGGAGGAAACATTCTCACCGACACGACAATGTTCCCGCTGGGCATCGATGCCGGTCGCATCGACGACCTCACGCACTATCTGCTCATTCACCCGGAGCAGATCACCGCCGACGGAGCGCTCTCCACCTTCGCGTCCATCGAAGAAGGCACACGTCTCTACAGCATGCGGGGCGACAAGGCGCGCCTCGTGGAACGCGCCGGTCGTGTGGCCTCCGCGGCGGTGAACTCCCTCGGTGGCTCCGACAATCTGGCCGGTGGCCTCATCGTGTACTGCGCGGGATGCATGCTGGCCGTGGGCGATGAAATGCCCAGGGTGGCCACGGCTGTCTCCACGAGTCTGGGGGGCAAGCCGTTCGTGGGCTGCTTCACGTTCGGCGAACAGGGGCTCGTTCTCGATCGGAACGCACACGGCAACCTGATGATTTCCGCGATCGTGTTCGGCAAGTAGGGATCGCGAGACGATGGAAGGGTCCGAGGAGCTACGCGAAACCATCGTGGGCATGCGTCGCGAGATCGACGCACTGCGCATGGAGAACACGCATGCCAACCTGCTGCTGCAGGCGCTGGATGCGGTGTTGTGCGTGACGGGTGATGCCGATCCGTTCGCCAACGTGTTCTCGGCGCTCCTGCCGGTCTTCGATGCATCGCATGCCATCGTGCTGGTGGAGGATGCCACACCACGTGATGCCCTCCATTGTGTGGCGGCGAACGCCGATGCCCTGGTCGATTCCCGCTGGCGCGGCGGGCGCACCTTCGCCAAGGTGCTTTCCGGGCGCGTGGTCACGACGGTGACCGGCGCCGACTGGGAGGAATGGCCGGAAGGCGCCGTGGCAGGGCTCACGCGGTCGCAGCCCACGTTGTATCTGCCGCTCGGCGTGCGGGGGCGGCGCGGACTGCTGATGATCCTGCGTGAGGAAGGACGCACGGGATTCGATCGGGCACACGTGACGCTGGCCCGCAAGTTCTCGGTACTGGCCTCACACGCCCTGGCAGCCAAGCGGGCGAGCCAGACGGAAGCCGAGAGTCATCGGTTGAAGCACCTCACCGAACAACTCGAGGCCAGCCAGGAGGCACTGACCTTCCGGGCCAACCATGACCAGCTCACCGGGTTGCCCAATCGTTCGCATGTCCGCGAACTGGTGGACTATGCGGTGTCGCGCAAGACACCGGGGGAGAAGCTCGCGCTGGCGTTCATCGATCTCGACAACTTCAAACAGGTCAACGATCTCTACGGACACGCCGCCGGGGATGCCCTGCTGAAGGGTGTGGCCGAACGCATCACCGCCCAGCTACGCCGGACGGATGTCCTGGGCCGCATCAGCGGCGACGAGTTCGTCATCATGCTCGATCCCGTCCGTCAGCGCAGTGAGACCGCGGCGGTCATCGACCGTGTGCGTGAGCAGTTGCAGCAGCCGTTCCGTATCGATGGCATCGATGTACGCACTTCGGGCTCCATCGGGGTCGCGTTCTATCCGATGCATGGCACGGACTACGATACGCTGCGTCATCACGCCGATACGGCCATGTACCGGGCCAAGAGTTCGAGCAAGGGCAGCATCACGTATTTCAGTCAGAAGATGGGGCAAGAGGCCAAGGAGCGTCTCTCGCTCGAGTACCGGCTGCGCAGGGCCATCAACGAACGTCAGATCCAGTGCGCACTGCAGCAGAAGGTCGATATCCACCGCCAGAGCGTGGTGGGATTCGAAGCGCTCGCGCGCTGGACGGAGAGTCACGGTATCGTGCACCCGCCGGGACTGTTCGTGCCCATTGCCGCCGAGATGGGATTGCTGGACGAGATGACCGACATCGTACTGGATGGACTCATTCAGGCCATGCCGGATCTCACGGCCCGTTTTGGCGAGGACATCACGTACAGCCTCAATCTCTCGCCCGGTCAGACGGCCCGTCTGCCGTTCATGCAGAAGGTCATCCAGCGTATCGTCGATACCGCTCGTCCGCGCAATTTCATTCTCGAGTTCACCGAGGATGCGCTGGTGGCGACGGGGCCATTCCAGTCGAAGGTGCTGCCGTTGCTCAAGGAAGCCGATATCGGCGTTTCCATCGACGACTTCGGCATGGGCTATTCCTCACTGGCCGTGCTGGCCGACATCACGGCCGACGAGATCAAGGTCGATCGTTCGCTGATCAGCGGTATTCAGGACCGGCCGCGCAGCCAGATCATCCTGCGCGCCATCGAATCATTGAGTTCCGCGCTCGGGGTCTCGGTGGTGGCCGAGGGCATCGAGGAACATGCGGAGAAGGACTATCTGCAGCGTCACTCCAATATCCGCATCGGCCAGGGCTTTCTGTTTCACAAGCCCGAACTGGTCACCGAACTGATGGACGACCACCTGCCGATGCTGTTGGCAAAACACGTGGCGTGAAGCGCGTGTCCGCCGGTTGTCGATAGGAGACGGGACGGCCGCCGATCAGGCGTGCGCGACCGGTGTCCCCGTGCCGGCTCCGGCGCGCAGCAGGCGACGGTGCAGGAGTTCGCTCAATTCGTCGATGTTCGCGAACGTGGGCGCTTCGTCGTTCGCGACCAGTTGACCGGGGTGACGATCGCCGTCGATGTGTGACCAGTCATTGGCCACGATGGCATCGACCGTCGAGCCGAGCAGACCGCGCGCGATTTCCTCGGTGCGTGAGGCGGTCTGGTTGAGCGTGAGCTTGAAACCGATCACCTGCATGGCCCCGTTCGCGGAGTATCCGCGAAGACGCGGCAGAATCTTGTGGTTCGCTTTGAACCGCAATTCGAGCGATTCTCCGCTGCCGAGCTTCACCTGACCATCGGGCTCTCCACCGTTGACGGAGGCGATGGAATAATCACTGACGGCCGCGGCGTGAATCACGGCGGTGTACGCCTGCGCGGCCAGTTCCCGCTGCAGTGTGGCATCGAGATCCGCGAACGAACCATACGGTACCCGTGTCGTGCGCGCGTTGGGCAGCGCCGAGGATTGTCCGTGCACGAACGTGACGTCCCATCCCTTCGCGGCCAGGCGATCGGCAATGGCGGCACCGGTGCGACCCGTACTCACATTGGAAACGAACCGGATGCCGTCGATGGGTTCGCGGGTGGCGCCCGCGGTGACGAGGACCCGACCGAGGCGGGGTGGGGTGATCAGCGCCACGATCTCATCGGGCTCGAGCAGACGGCCGCCGCCCACTTCCCCACAGGCCAGATTGCCACCGGCCGTGGGATGCACGATGACACCCGCCCGACCCACTGCCGCCAGATTGTCCATCGTGGACGGATGACTCAGCATCTCGCGATTCATCGCGGGAAACAGATGCAGCGGCTTCTCCCGCGGCCACGCCAGCGCGAGGGCACCGACGAGATCGTCCGCCAAACCATGCGCCATGTGGGCGATGGTGTTGGCGCTGGCCGGACAGATCATCCCCATGTCAGCCCATCGACTGAGATGGATGTGATCCATCGCCCGTCCCGGCTCCCAGAGATCGGAGAGCACGGGATGGCCCGTCAGCCCTTCGAACGTGGCGGCGCCGACGAATTGGAGTGCCGCAGGCGTGGCCACCACGCGCACGGTGTGTCCATCCTGGACCAGGCGCGACACCGCCTGTGCGGCTTTGAATGCCGCGATCGAGCCGGTGACGATGAAGACGATTCGGGAGTTCGGCATGGTCCACGCAAAGGCGGGTCGGAACCACATGAGACTCCCTGAAAGTTAGCGGTCTGCGCACCGCAAGGCAGGTCAGCGGGTCCAGGTCCCGCCGAGGCTCCGCCAGACCCTGGTGCGCTGCAGACGGACTCCGTTGAAGCCGTCTACGACTCCCGACAGACAGCCAGGAGCATGTCGCTGGCCTCGGCTGCCAGCACGGCGTGACGTACACCGGGCGCGAGGGTCACGAGGTGGCCGACGGGTAACTCATACGTTGCCTCGTCGACCACCACCGTGAGCCGGCCCGACAAGGTCTGGATGGTCACCGTGCCTTCGGCCTGGTGTTCCTTGAGTGCCCCACCCGCTTCGAAGGCGAAGACGAGGAGCGTCAGCGGGCCCCGACGAAACAGGGCGATCTGCCGATGACCTCCAACCGAATGGTGCGGCTCCTGTCGCAGCGCGGCGGCGGTGGCCGGCAAGTCGAAGTGATGGACTGGTCCTGCGAAGCGATCTTCGGGGTGTTGCCGGAGTCTGGGCGCGTCGGTCATCGGTGTCTCCTGTTCCTGAATGGCCTGTGATGTCCTGTTGAATATTTCACTGAATGCCTTCATACACCGGACGGCGCCTGATGAACACGTGCACCCGATCGGGGGAGACTTCGCGCACGTGAAACAGGAATCCCCGTTCGGCGAGCCTGGGAAGCAGGAATTGCGGAACCCGGACATTGAGTTGCACCAGGGCGCCGTTTTCGGGTAACGCCTCGGCGGCATTCAGCGTGTGGGCCAATGGTTCCGGAGGATCCATGTCGCGTACATCGAGCACGGGAATATCCCGGTAGAACCAGACACACCAGTCGTCGGCGGCCAGACACTCGGTGTGATGCGCCCAGCCGTCCCTGCCCATCACCCGATAGAGCGGTGCGGGTTCGAAGGTGGCCCGCACGAGGAGCGCACCCCACTCGGGCACGTCCGCGCGGGCGGCCATGATGCGCTGGAACGGTTCGCGACCGGCCCGCAGATCCTCGCGGACATCGGCTTCGATGACGGTGACCGGGTCGACCACCTGCAACGCGAGAGGAAAGGATGCATCGAGCAGATTCACCATGACGGCTCCTGGAGCATGCCGGGATGCCATCGTGGTTCCCAGACCAGGTGGAGATCGATATCGTCGACGCCCGGCACATCCGACAGCGCGTGGACGATGCCATTGGAGATGTGTCGCTCCATCGGACAGCCCGGCGTGGTGAGCGTGTAGGTGACATGCACCAGACCGGCATTGTACGTGATGTCGTAGATCAGTCCGACCGTCACGATATCGAGTCCGATCTCCGGATCGATGACCATACGCAGTGCGTCACGGAGCTGCGTCTGGGACGGTGCCGCGGGATCATCGTTCATGGGCGTCTCCGCGATACGCTCCAGAGCTGCCTCGCCTGCATGAGTGCGCCTACGCTGAGCAGTACGGCGCCGATGCGCAGCAGACCGGTCGAGGCCACGGCCACACCGCCCGGCACCAGGATGGCGCCCGCCGCCAGCAGCAGGATGACGATGTTCGCCTCACGGGCGGCGTACAGATCGGCAACGCGCGGCAGCGGACGGGTGCCGGCCAGCGGACCGAAGTACCGGTTCCAGATGAGGAAGGGGACGATCTTGTAGTACTGCGCGGCCACGAACAGCGTGCAACCAAGCACGGCGATCCCTATGTAGAGCACGCGCGATGCCGGGGTCGCGCCCGGAAGGAGCAGTCGTATCAGGGCCAGAGGCGTGAGCGCGAGCAGTGCGATCGCGATGGCGCTCAATCGGAGTCCGGCATCGAGTTGCGGGCGGTGTCGACGACGGAAGAAGATCCGCGCTTGCATCACCCAGGCCAGCAGCCCACTCATGAACAGGAACAGCGGGAGTTCGCGTCCGACGATGGGAACGTGATGAAACAGCGCGAGCAGTATGGTGCCGGCGCCGAGAAGTCCCACCGCCCACCAGCCGAATCGCTCGTCGGCACCGTGACTGAGGAGAAACATCGGCAGGAGTCGATGCGACACGCCTACGATGACCAGCAGCACCCAGCCGAAGAGGCCGGCGTGGAGATGCACGCGCAACGCGAGATCGTGTATGGTGCCGAGTATGCCGGTGAATCGGTGGATGCCCAACATCACGCCGAAGAGCAGGGCGATGGCGAGTGCGAACAGGGCGCCACTCAGGGCCCACCAGGTGAGTTCGCGGCGGGTGGCGCGCCGCAGCGTCACCAGCAGGTTGCCAAGGAAACCGGTGATGCCTAGGGCAAGCAGTACCAGTCCCGCACTCAGTATCGTCGCGCGATGCAGACCGATGCCCGTGGTCATCAGCACGACACCGGCGAGGTGCAGTCCGAACGTGATATGCGCCAGCCGCTCCGAAGCGATCGCCTGACCCAGCGCCACTGGCAGGAACTGATAGAGCGCGCCCATGATGGATGTCGTCAGCCAGCCCAGCGTGAACAGGTGGGTGAGAACGACCACCGAAGCGGCGGGATAGGCGCCTGCAACGAGCGTGGGCGCGATGGACCACAACCCCACCGCGCCGGCGATGAAAAAGAGCTGCGCCGCGAGGAAGTGCTCGCCCGGCAGACGGAGCGGCGGAGAGTTCACCGGCATACCGGTTCCGTGTCGATCCGATAGGCGCAGGCCGCATCGCCGCGCGGCATGTGCGTCACCCGGACCAGCGGGCCGCCCAGCAGTTCGCGAAGGAGGCCGATTTCTTCCCGGCAGGGGAGTTGTGTGGCTTCCACCAGATCGCGCAGTGGACAATGACAGAGTCGCAGCGTGGTTCCGGCTTCTTCGAGGACGGGCATGAAACCCATGTCATCGAAGAGGCGCACGACTTCGCGCAGACGTTTCCTGCCGGTGAGTCCTGCGACCCGGGCCAGCGCCCGCTCGCGCCGTTCCGCGGCATGCTCCCTGAAAAATTCGCGGAGCAGCGGCGTCTGACCCTGCGCCACCAGATAGCGGGCCAACGCCTGGAGCATCTCACCTTCGCGGCGTGGAAACAGCGCCTCGGCTTCAGGCGTGAGTCCGAAGAGTACCTCCGGTCTGCCCGGGCCCTGCTGCTGTGTGCCCTCGCGCCGCACGAGCATGCGGGCTTCGAGCGTGCGGAGATGTTCGCGGATGGTCTCGACGTTGAGGTCGAGATCCGCCGCCAGCTCCGGTACGGTGGCGCGCCCCCGGTACTTGAGGGCGTCGAGCAGCGACCGGAGGCGATCCTTGAGCAGTGAAGGCCCCGATGGTGTCATGCACGTATCCGCCGAACGGTGTGTGCACCGGGACATGGCAGAGCCCTGTGGAACCGGTGGTCAGCGCGTGTGGATGCAAGATGGAACCGGTGCGATGATAGTCAAGGGAAAAGCCTTGAAAATTGGGCCGCTCTGCCCGGGGCCGGCATCGTCCAGCATCGACATCGGTATCGGCATCCACCCGGTCAGACGCTGGAGCGGCCGTCCCGGGGAGCGGCCAGGCGCTCGAACAGTGTGGTGATGGCTTTCGAGGGAGCAACGCCCAGCGCCTTGTGCAGGCGCTTGCGGCAGCGGTCGTAGGTGCGGGCCACCAGCACGCGGTTTCCCTGTTGCCAATGAGCCTCCATCAGCAGCGCGTAGGCCGACTCCCACAGCGGGTCGAACTGCAACAGGGTTTCAGCCACACGCACGACACGATCGAACTCGCCCTCGGCGAGCAGAAGATTCCCCAGTCGCTCGCCGGCCTGGAACAGTTCACGGCGATGCAGGAGCCTTTCATCTTCGGCCCAGGCGTCGTAGCGTTGTTCCGGAAGAAAATCGCCCTGATACAGCGCCATGGCGGATTCGTACATCGCGATCGCACTGTCGGGACTCGAGCGTTCGGCGGCACGGGCAAGACGGATGCGGCGTCCGAGTTCGTCGGCGTCCACCCGGATACTGCCATCGCGCGCCAGGTGGATCACGTCCCCGTCACGCACGACGAAGCGCCCGTCGGTGCCACGCACCCGCTCGGGTTCCAGCACATTGCGCAGGGTGCTCAGCACCACGCGCAGCCCGGTGCCGGCGGCTCCGGGCGCTCCATCGGGCCACAACGATTCGATGATCTGCTCCCGATGCAATCCATGCGCACGATTGCAGATCAGCAGTTGGAAGAGATGGAGCGCCTTCTCTCTCGCCCACGCTGACCGCTCGATTTCCCGACCGTCGTGCCAGACACGGAATGCACCCAGCGTCTGGACATACAGTGCCGCCGACATGGGGGCGTCCGCGGTGACATCGCTCCTCGTGGAGTCCGTATGGGATTCGAGCTGAGTGGCCACTTCGCGGGCGTAGGCGCCCACTGCTTCGTGTTCCTGCACCCGACGCAGCAGTCCGCGCCACAATGCGATATCACGGGGCGCAAAGGGTGCTGTGCCGTGAAACAGGGTGTCGTATCTGCACTCTCCGGCGACCGACAGCGCGTCGATGAATGCATGTCGCGCATCCGCGGTTGCCGCGCGACGGGTGTGATGACAGACACGCCAGAGATGAGCGAGGCAGGTGCTGTATCGATCACCGCACCGCCGGCTGCCGGCGAGCGCCTGCTGCAGTACCGCATCGGCCCGGTCGTCACCGGCCATCACCAGGACGGCCCCCGTCACGAGCAGGGCGATGGCGTGGATGTAGGTGTCACCCACTTCGCTCGCGACCTCAGCGGCCTCACTTGCCGTGCCACGGGCCATCTCGAACTGACCTTCCATGGCCTCCAGTATCGCGAGACCGAGCAGGCTCTCCACACGAAAGCGTGGCACGGCGATGCGATCGGCCAGACGTAACGCTTCGGCATAGTACGTGCGGGCGCGTCCGATATCCCGATCGTGGCCGGTGATCCATCCCAGGCCGAGGCGCGAGAGCGCCACACTCTCCACGGTGGGTGCGCCCAGCAGTCGACCGATATCCAGTGCCTCCGTAGCATGGCGGCGGGCGTCGACTCCATCACCCAGCATGGCATCGCACCAGGCCAGCAACGCCGTCGGCTCACGATGCGATCGCGGTGCGCGACGATGATCGCTCACCGTGGTGGCGTTCCGGCTTTCCTGGATGAGAGTGCGCGCTTCGGCAAAGGCACCTTGTCGCACGCAGACCCGTGGATCGCGCGGGGCCTGTCCAGCCAATCCCATCGTACGGTGCAGGGCATGCAGGCGGCGTTCGGCCACACGCGTCGCGCCGGCATTGAGGGTATTCTCGGCCAGCAGGAGATACAGGGTGCGGCGTTCGGAGGGCACGCCGCGCGCCAACCGGAGTCCCTCGCGCAACAACGGCTCCGCACGCGTCGGCCGGACGGTATCGAGATACACCAGCGACATTCCGCGGATGGCGTGCAGTACGCCATCACGATCGGCTGCACGATCGAAGAGTGTCCTGGCGGCGGTATATGCCTCGAGCGCTTCATCGAAATGGCCGGCAAGACGATGCGTTTCCCCACGCGCCATCAACAGATCGGGTGACGCACCGAGCACGGGGGCGGGGAGTGCCTGCAGCCACCCCGCCAGTGTCTGGTGGCGGCCTCCGGCGGCCATGGCCGGTGCAATGCGCGCCAACACTGCGGCGGCGGCATCGTAATCGCCCGCCATCAGCAGATGATGCACCGCCTCTTCCTCGTCGCCCTGGGCGGCATGATATGCCGCGGCGCGCTGATGCAGTGTGGCCTGTCGGGCCGGAGACACGCCGGCGCGGCGCAGGAGAAAATCGCGGAAGAGATTGTGGTAACGATAGGAGCCGTCGTATGCCACGAAGAGCGAGCGTTGCTCGAGCGCCCGGAGCGTCTCCGCCGAGTCGTCGGTGCCCAGCACCGCGTCACAGACCTCGGAATCGAGGCGACGCAGAATTGCGCTCTCGCCCAGAAACTGCCGCGTCACCGGCGGTTGCCGGAGAAAGACCTCATCGGCGAGATAATCGAACAGCAGGTCGGCCGGGCCGGGCATGTGCTGCAGCAACTGTCCCAGCGAGTCCGCTCGCGTGGCGCCCATCGAGTCGCTGAGCATCTGCAGCGCAATGGGCCAGCCCTCCGTTTCGGCCACGATGGCCTGTGCGGCTTCCTCGGAGATCGGCTGGGGAGCGCGGGCCGCGAACAGCGACATGGTTTCCGCTGGCGTGAAAGCCAGGTCGTCACGCGACAGTTCCAGCAATTCTCCACTGGCGCGCCAGCGCGAACGGCTCCGGAGACTGGGGGTGGTGCGCGCCGTGATGACCACATGCAAGGCGGGAGGCATCGTCTCCACCAGTCGTTCGGTGATGGCGTTGATCTCGGCCGTGTTCACCCGGTCGTAGTCGTCGAGCAGCAGAATGGTATCGGAAGCAACCAGGTCGAGCAGTTCATCGCTCAGCAGATCGACCGCCTGGGCGAGCAGACGGGGCGAACGCTCGGCGACCTGCAGCGCCTGCAGTGCGGCCTCGCCGGCTCCCGGGTGCAGCGTACGCAGGGCGTGCACGAGATGCAGCAGGTAGCTGCGCGGGTCCGTGTCGGTGTCGCCCAGGTGATACCAGGCATACGGCAGGCCGGCGTGCGCCAGGTGGTCGGCCACGGCGGTGGTCTTTCCATATCCGGCCGGTGCGCGCACGATGGTGAGCGGCACATCGACCGCACGGGCCAGGGTGGCGGCAATCCGCGGCCGTTGCAGAATCCGCGCCCGCACCTTGGGCGCGACGAACCGCGTACGGACGATCGGATCGAAGGCGGAGGGCGGGGATGGGGGCAGGGACATCGCGGGCGGAAAGAGGAGCATGCGGACGCATGCCCGGGTGGCGACAATGCGTGGCGACAATGCCGAAGGACGGGCACCACGTCAACCCATGGGCCTCCGTCCGTCCCGGCGTTGCAACGGGTACCGGGGCAACGCTGTAACGCACTTGTAACGTCCGGTGCGTACGCTTTTGGCCTCTCCAGGGCTCACCTTCCCAGCCTTCGCAACAAAAAAAGAGGACTTCCGCATGTCGAAGCACGCACGTGTCGCGGCGCGAGTCGCGACGTGGGTCGCGACGTGGGTCGCGATGTGGGTCACCATGTGGGTCGCGCCGCTGACCATCGCAGTGGCCGCGCCCCTTCCGCTCCGTGGACAACAGGCTTCAGGTCGATTGACCGGCGTCGTCACCGATGATCAGCAGGCACCGGTCGCCGGCGCGCAGATCACCCTGGTCGGTACCGCGCTCACGACCGTGAGCGAGTTCGACGGGCGCTATCGGCTTGGCAACATTCCCGCCGGCAGCTACGACATGCGCGTGCAACGCATCGGGCAGCAACCCAAGGTGGTGAACATCGTGGTCCGGTCCGGTGAGGAAACGGTGGCCAATGTCTCTCTGGCGTCGTCGGCGGTGTCCATTGGCAGTGTCGTCATCTCGGCATCGCGGCGTGTGGAGAAGCTCACGGAAGCGCCGGCCACCATCACGTCCGTCGGCACAGACGTGCTTGATCGCACCGTGGGCAATGGCTTTGCCAACGCACTCAAGGAGGCGAAGGGGGTCGACTTCATTCAGGTCGGCATGACCAGCATCGCGATCAATGCGCGCGGCTTCAATTCATCGTTCAACAATCGTTTTCTGATGGTCGAGGACGGCCGGATCGCGGTCCTCCCGGAGAACGGGCTGCCCGTGGGTCAGTTCACACCCACACCCAAGGTGGATCTGGCCGGCCTGGAGGTGCTCGTGGGACCGGGATCGGCGCTGTACGGCCCCGATGCCTCGAGTGGTGTGCTGTCGCTGCGCACCAAGGACCCGAAGCAGTTCCCCGGTCTCACGCTCGAAGTCACCGGCGGCAGCCGCTCGTACAAGGACATCCAGGCGCGTTATGCCGGCGTCACGGGCAATGTGGGCTACAAGGTGTCGGGCGAGTACCAGGACGCGAACGACTGGGAGAACTATCTCTGCTACAACTCGGGCGGCAGCATCGTGGCGAGGCCCGGCGTGCGCCCGAGCTGCGCAGCCACGGAAGTGCGTGAAGACGCCATGAAGGCGCCCATCGACTGGACCGCCCGTGTGGCGCGCGGCACCGGTGCGGTGGTGTACTACATGGGGCAGAACCGGCTCGAAGTGAACGCGGGATTGAGTCGCACGGATGGTGTCGGGCAGACGAATGTCGGACGCAATCAGCTGGCGGGGTGGGGCTACAACATCCAGCAACTGCGGTATACCACGCCGCACTGGTACCTGAATGCCTACCGCGCGCAGTCACAGTCGGGCACTTCGTTCGCACTCAATCGGTTTGCCGGTGCGCAACTCACGCCGGCCAACAGTGCGCTCAGCACGGATTCGCTGCGCATGCTCTCGGACTGGCCCAGTGACGGACGCATGTACGCGGCGGAAGTGCAGGGCAACTATCAGATCCAGCCGCTGCTCAACACGCGTCTGATCTTCGGCGCCCAGTACCGCAACGATGTCGTGAGCAGCGACCGGCAGTGGCTCACCGACCGCATTACTGGCAAGGATATTTCCAACGACCAGACCGGCGTGTACGCGCAGAGCACCACGTCGCCGGTGCGCTGGCTCGACATCGTCCTGGCCGGCCGTCTCGACAAGCCGAACGTCTACGATCAGCAGTGGAGCCCCAAGGCCGGTGTCGTCGTCAAGCCGATCAACGACCAGGCGTTCCGCGTGACGTTCAATCGTGCGTTCAAGTCGCCGACCATCCTGCAGACCAACTTCTTCATCCCCGACTGGACGTCGATCATCTCGATCTTCGGCAACACCACCGGCTTCAAGACCGTCGATGCGTCCGGCGCGGTGAAATCCAGCTACAGCCCGATGGTGCCGGAGTCGAACAAGACCTGGGAGTTCGGCTACAAGGGCGTCATCGGGAATCGGCTCCTTCTCGACGGCACCTACTATCGCTCGGACTACAGGAACTTCATGAGTCCGCTCACGATCGTGGGCAATCCGTTCGCCACCGCGGCGGCGGGAGGCCCCACGTTCGCCGTGCCCACGGTCAATCCCGGCAACAACATCCCGGTCAACGCGCAGGGGCGCATCGTGAACCAGGCGGGAATCACGCCCATCACACTGATCTACTACAACCTCGGCGACGCCAAGGTGTCCGGTGTGGATCTGGGAGCGAACCTGATCGCGTCCCGGCATGTGGAAGTCCGCGCCAATCTCTCCACCGTGGGCATCGACGAACTCACCACGCCCACCGGCGCCGCGCCGGAAGCCACCTCGCTCAATGCACCCTCCACCAAGTGGAGCCTGGGTGTCAACGCCAACGACATCGGACGTTTTTCGTTCGGCACCACGTTCCGGAATGTCGTGGGGTACTACTTCCGCTCGGGCTCGAATGCGGGCGTGATCCCGACCTTCGGCACGCTCGACGCCAACGTGTCCCTGCGGTTGCCCACCACGCAGAAGGCGCTGCTGAATGTGGGCGTGGCGAATCTGTTCAGTTGCACCGGACAGAACGTGCGCTACGAAGCGGTGTCGGCCACGTATCCGCAGCCGAATCAGCGCATCGCCAGTGAAGACCGGAAGTGCGGCTTCAACCGCCGGCATGTCGAGATGATCAACATGCCGGAGATCGGCACCATGGTCTTCGTGGGCATTCGGTATACACGGTGAACGTCGGAAGCCTGCTGCCGCGACACGCCGAGTCGCGGCCCGAACATCTGGCGGTGGTTTGCGGCCCCCACCGCCAGACGTTCCGTGAACATGCCGCGCGGGTGAACCGGGTGGCGCACGCGTTGCTCTCGCTTGGCCTGGGCAAAGGCGATGTGGTGGCCATCATGCTGACGAACCGGGTGGAACTGCTCGAGATCTATCGGGCCTGTGCCCTGCTCGGCCTGGTGAGTGTGCCCCTCAGTCCACTCATGCGCGGAGCGGGTCTCGCGACGCTGCTCCGGGACTCCGGCGCGCGGGCGATCGTCACCGCTCACGAAACCCTGCCGGTGGTCGACGAAGCGCGCGCCGATCTCGCCACCTTGCCCGTCGGGCGCTGCATCGTGGTCGACGCCGCGCCCGGCAGTCCGTACACCGACTACGCGACGATGACGGCATCGGCGAGCGCCGAGACACCGGTGCCGCCCGACATCGGCGACGACGATGTGTACAACATCATCTATTCCAGCGGCACCACGGGCGAGCCCAAGGGCATCGTCCACACCCACTACGTGCGTGCGTTGTATGGCGCCCTGTTCGCCAGTCAGTTCCGCTTCACGCCCGAAAGTGTCGTCATGCACGGCGGCTCCCTCGTCTTCAATGGAGCCTTCGTGACGTTGATGCCGGCGTGGTTTCTGGGCTGCACGTTCGTGCTGCAGGAACGCTTCGATGCCGAGCTCTTCATCGAGACCGTCGCCCGTGAGCGCGTCACTCACGTGATGATGGTGCCCTCCCAGATCGTTGCACTGCTCGGCGCCCCCAACTTTTCGCGTGAGAAGCTGCAATCGCTGCAGATGCTGTGTTCCGTGGGGGCCCCATGGCACCGCGAACACAAGGAACGCCTGCTGGCCGTGCTTCCCGACGCACTGTATGAGCTGTACGGGCTCACGGAGGGTTTCATCACGGTGCTCGACCGGAACGACTTCACGTCGCACATCGAATCGGTGGGGCGTCCGATCCCCTTCAGTGCGATGCGCATCGTCGGTGACGACGGACGGACGCTGACGCCGGGGGCGATCGGGGAGATCGTCGGTCGTTCGCCGCTGATGATGCAGGGGTACCACGGACGTCCCGATCTCACGCAGGCGGCCGTGAAGGACGGCTGGTTGCACACGGGCGACGTAGGCTACGTCGATGCCGATGGTTTCCTGCACCTGGCCGATCGCAAGAAGGATCTGATCATCTCGGGAGGCGTGAACGTCTACCCGAAGGACATCGAGGAGATCGCGGTACAGCATCCGGATGTCAGCGAAGTGGCCGTATTCGGGGCCGTTCACGACAAGTGGGGTGAGACACCGGTGGCCGCAGTGGTGCTGCGGGCCGGTGCCGTGGCCGACGCCGACCGGATCCGCGCGTGGGTCAACGCCCGGGTTTCGGCGCGCTATCAGCAACTGCACGCGGTCATCCTCGTCGACGAGTTCCCGCGCAGCACCGCCGGCAAGACGCTGAAGCGGGTGCTCCGGGATCAATATGCCAACATGTGCCGATCGCCCGACACATCGGAAAGACCGGAAGGAGCTTCGATATGAGCGACCACCTGCACCACGTCGTGTTCGACGATGTGGATCTGTTCTACCTCGACATCCCGGGTGGTTCCGGCGACGCCATGCCGCTGGTGCTGCTGCATGGGTTGTCGGCCAACGCCAATACTTTCGGCGGCGTGATCGCCGAGGGCCTCTCGCCGGCGTTTCGTGTCATCGCGCCGGATCTGCGTGGGCGAGCCCGCAGCAGCAAGCCGTCGGTGGGGTACACGATGGCCGATCATGCCCGGGATGTCATCCGACTGCTGGATCATCTCGGACTCGATCGGGTGATCCTCGCCGGGCACTCCTTCGGTGGCTATCTGTCCATCTATCTCACGGCCAACTTCCCCGAGCGGGTGGAGCGGCTCGTGGTGATCGATGCGGCGATCACCGGGCACCCTCGCATCGGCGAGATGCTCAAGCCCTCCCTCGAACGACTCACGCGCGTCTCGCCATCCGCCGAGGCGTATCTTCAGGAGCTGCGTGCGGCGCCTTACTTGGGCGGCATGTGGGACGATGCGCTCGAGCAGTATTTCCGGGCGGAAATCGAGCAGGTGGGCGACGGAACGGTGCGATCGGCGACCAGTGCGGCCGCCATCGGCATGGCCAGCTATGGATTGGCGTGTGAACCCTGGTTGCACTGGGTGCAACACATCGCCCAGCCCACGCTCCTGTTGCATGCCAACGAGGCCTATGGACCGCCGGGAACGCCGCCATTGATGGACGAGGTCTCGGCGCGTGCCACGGCGAAGGCTTTTCCCAACGCCACCTATGTGCCGGTGCCCGGCAATCACATGACGATGCTGTTCGGCGCGAACGCCCCCGTCATCGTACGGGAGATCACGCGATTCGCACGGTCGTCATGACGGCGCCCCTGACCGCGTCCACGACCATATCGTCACGCTACGGCTGGTATGTGGTCGCCGTGCTGACGCTGGCGTACGTCTCCTCGTTCATCGACCGCCAGATTCTCAGCCTGCTCGTCGCGCCGATCCGACGGGATCTTGGCATCAGCGATACCGGCATGAGTCTGCTGATGGGGCTGTCGTTCGCCGTGCTGTACACGGTGCTGGGACTCCCTATCGGCCGTCTGGCCGACGGACGGAGTCGACGGGGCATCATGGCGTGGGGGATCGCCATCTGGAGCGTGATGACGGCCCTGTGTGGCGTCTCACGCACCTTCTGGCAGTTCTTTCTCGCCCGTGTAGGAGTGGGCGTGGGCGAAGCGGCGCTCTCCCCCGCCGCGTATTCGATGCTCACCGACACGTTCCCCCGCGAACGACTGGCGACCGCGCTGAGCGTGTATTCGGCGGGTATCTACATCGGATCGGGGGCGGCGCTGATCCTCGGTGGTGCGGTGCTGCAATGGGTGTCCGGTACGGCGCAGTGGACTTTTCCCGTCATCGGGACCGTACACGCCTGGCAGACCATGTTCTTCGTGATCGGCCTGCCCGGCTTGCTGCTCGCCCTGTGGGTGTGGAGCCTGCGCGAGCCGGCCCGGCGTGCCGCCACCGCCGAGGCATTGCCTACGCGGGAGACGGCAAGATATGTGCGCGACAACCTGCGCACCTTCGTATGCCATAACGTGGGGATCGGCATGATCTCGCTTTCGACGTACGCGGCGTCGGCGTGGCTGCCGACGATCTATGTCCGTCAGTACGGATGGTCGCTGCCGAAGATCGGCTTGGTGTACGGCATTCTCATCGCCGTGTTCGGCACCTCCGGTATCATTGCCGGTGGGCGGTATGCCGACCGGCTGCTGGCGCGCGGGCAACCGAATGCGAAGCTCAGGACCTGTCTGGTGGGGGTGTCCTGTCTGCTGGCTTCGTGTCTGCTGCTGCCGTTCGCGAAGGACAACGCCACGATCGGGACGCTGCTCATCATCCCCACCAACTTCTTTGCGGCCTTTCCCTACGGAGCCGCGGCGGCAGCGGTGCAGGAGCTCTCACCGAACCGCATGCGCGCCCAGATCTCGGCGCTGTATCTCTTCGCCGTCAATCTCATCGGACTGGGTATCGGCCCCACCGCCGTGGCGCTCATCACGGACTATGCGTTCGGACGCGATGACGCGGTCGGCATATCTCTCGTGATCGTGCTGTTCGTGTCCCTGTCCGTCTCCACGATCCTGTTGACGCTCGGGCAGTCTTCATACGTCCGCACCCTGGCGTACCGCGATCGCTGGATTGTGGCACACGCAAACGCACATGCAAATGCACACGCGAATGCGCAGGCGTACTGACACCAACATCGTTTCCGGTATCGTTCCCACTCATCATCCATCGTCATCGTGAAACTGCAAGGACGTGTCGCACTGATCACCGGAGCGGGGCGGGGCATCGGTCGCGCGATCGCGCTCAAGCTGGCCCGTGAAGGAGCCCGCATCGTGCTCAATGACCTCGACGAAGACCCGGCCCGCGAGGTGGCTGGCGAGATCGTGGCACTTGGCGGCGAGGTGGCCACCTGTGTCGGCAGCGTGATCGACGACGGGTTCGCGGAGCGATTCATCTCCACCGCGCTCGATGCATTCGGTGGACTCGACATCATCGTGAACAATGCGGGCTTCACATGGGACTCGGTCATCCAGAAAATGACCGACGAGCAGTTCCAGGCCATCATGGACGTGCACGTCACCGCTCCGTTTCGCATTCTGCGGGCCGCCGCCACACCCATTCGTGAATTCGCCCGGCGGGAGCGGGAAGCCGGCATCGAGCACTACCGCAAAGTGGTCAACATTTCGTCGCTGTCGGGGCTCGACGGCAACGCCGGGCAGGTCAACTATGCGGCCGCGAAAGCCGGCGTGATGGGGATGACCAAATCCCTCGCCCGTGAATGGGGGCGATATCGCGTGACCGTCAATTGTGTCGCGTTCGGTTTCATCCAGACGCGCATGACCCAGCCACTCGACGGAGAAGCCAGCACGGTCGCGGTGGGCGACCGGCAGGTGCGGTACGGGGTGCAATCTTCGGTGCTGGACAGTCTCGCGCAGCAGGTGCCGATGGGGCGGATCGGTACACCGGAGGACGCGGCCGACGGTGTGTATCTCATGTGCGCGCCGGAATCCAACTACATCACCGGACAGGTGCTCCGTGTATCGGGGGGCATGAACTTCTGATCGGTGTCGGGACTTTGGACGCCGGTGGCACGGGACGGTAGGTCAGGGGAATCCGGTGGAGGCAACGGTGCAGCGCAAACACGCCGACGCGAATATCCGTCTGTTGCTCGGGGGCAGCTTCGCACGGGTGTTGACGGCCGTCCGGAAGTGAGCGCCGCGATGCTCCGACACCGTCATCGCCAGGACAGCGGCAGCCAGTAGCTGGCTTTGAGGGCGATCACCTGTGTGCCGTCGGCGCGCAGCGCATCCCACAGGGCCCCCGGTTTCGCGGTCAGGCCAGGTGTCCGCTCTGCGGATCGGTCCTGCTGCCACACCACGAACAGGGTGCACCCGGGTCGCCATTCCCACCGCATGACCGCGTTGCTGCGGAAGGACCGCAGATTGAAGTCATTGCCGGGAAGCGTGAAGTAGGCCGCGCCGTCGTTGACCAGGCGCGCCCCGGTGCTGTCGGGCGCCGAGATGGTGGTGCCCTGTGTCCCGTAGGTGCGCAGATCCCGACTCAGACGCGCGGGCAGCTCTCCGTATTCGTGATATCGTCCGCTGGCGGCGAACGGTTCGGCATAGGTCTCGAACGTCAGGTTCGGCGTCAGCGCATAGTTGAGACGGAACCGGACGCTGTACTGCACCTGGTCCACGTGGGCGAAGATGTAGCGGGAGCCATATGTGGCGGCCGTTCCGCCGGAGCGCGTGGTCACGTACTGACGCGCGTTCTCGTTACCCGAGAAGGCCGGCGTGATGGAGAGCTCCATGCGCGCCCCCGGCCGCAATGTGAGTGCGCCATTCAGGTTGACGGAGTTGCCGCCATCACCCCGCGTGGATGCGCCCGTGGAGAACGACCAACTGGTGCGGGCTCCGGAGCGGCTGGAGATCCCGGCGTTCACCCAATGCTCGCCATACGTGCGCATGAGCGGGCCACCGCGGGTGAGATCGTCCGACGTGGCGGGCAACCCGATGCCCACGTTCATCCACGACCGCAGGAAATTGCGCAACGTCTGATTGCTGTAGAGCTCGAACCCACTGTAGTTGTTCACGCCCCCGAAATTCCAGCCGGCGTATTGCGACAGCCCGATATCCCAGTTGTGGAAGTAGCGTCCCCGTCTGGTCTGCCGGTACCGCAGGTTCGACGACTGACTCAGATCATCGGTGCCACCCAGCCGGCCGGCGTCGTTGATCTCGTATCCGGGAGACTCGGCCGACAGATCAATGTCCCACAGCCACGAGCCGCTCATCTTGCTGTGATTGATGCCGGCGATGTAGCCGTTCATGGACGTCAGACCCGAGTCCACGTGGACATAGTGGGCGTCGGGACGCTGAAAGAAGCGTCGACTCGATCGCTGCTGCGCCAGCATGGCCAGTGAATCGCCGGAGATGTGACTGAAGCCGACAAAGGCGCTCATGTCGTACTTGCCGCCGGCCCATCGGAGACGGGTATCCGCCAGGCCACTGTATGCCCGCTCCGCGAGGGCGCGCTGAGCTGGCGTGCCGTCTTTCAGATTGCGTTCGACCCCGGTGAACATGGCATAGGCGGTCGACCCATCCTTCCCGAATTCCTGCTGTACCACCCCCACGCCGTAGAGCGTGCGCGGCGCCACTTCCACCTCGCGTGGGATCTGCTGGCCGGCGTCGATCACCTGCGCGTTCTCCTGCGCGCTGAGGGCAGTCAGTCCGGCAAAGGACAACTTCGATGGCAGGCGGCCCGACACCTTTGCCGCCCCGAGAATCGTGGTGTTGTGTGGAACGTCGGCGTAGGTTCCACCCGGATTGAGTGGCGGCGGTGCGCCGATGCGCCGGGAGTAGAAGTTGCCGCGGGCGTTGAGCAGTTGTGTGCCCTCCGTGAAGAACGGCCGGCGCTCGTCGAAGAACACCTCGAACGCCGAGAGATTCACCACGGCCGGATCGGCCTCCACCTGGCCGAAGTCGGGATTGATGGTGGCTTCGAGCGTGGCGTTCGGCCCCAGGCCCACCTTCAGGTCGGCGCCGGCCCGCACTTCATTGCGCTGTTTCGCATCGAAGGGGTTGGCCGGGTTCACCGCGCTCTTCGTGCGTGTGTCGCTGGCCACGTACGGCAACACTTCGATGCGCTGCCGGGAGCGCAGCCCTTTGAGCCCCGTCAACTGCCCCATGCGTGAAGACCAGCCGGTCTCGCTGCGCCGCACGAGCATCCAGTAGGCCGATTCGTTGCGCTCCGGAATCAGACGCACGATGTTGATGCCCCACGTCTGTTCGTCGGCCGCCGAGAAACGCAATTGCGAAAACGGAATGCGCATCTCGGCTGTCCAACCCTCCGCGTCCACGGTCGTTCGCACCTGCCACACCGGATCGAACGTATAGTCGCGCGAGTTCTCGAAATCCGATCCGTGATAGTAGTCGACCCGGACACCGCCCGATGTCACAGAGAAGGTGTACGCCGTGCGACGATCGCCGAAGGTATCGAACGAGAGAATGAGCTGTTCGGCACTGCCTTCCTTGTCGCGTCGGGCCACGAGCGGCCGGATGCTTTCGGGGTGACTGCTGTTCATGCGGGCGCCGATATACAGCGCCTGATCGTCGTATACGAACGCCACGCGCGTGGAATCCGAGGCCGCGGCTCCTTCATTGGGCTCACGCTGCGTGAGACCGGTCACGTAGCGCGCCGTCTGCCAGGCGGCTTCATCCAATCGGCCATCGAGGTGGATGCTCATGTCCGTGCGCATGGCTTCGGCGCGGCCTGGCTCGCGAATGAACGACAACGGTGCGGGCCGCGCGGGGGCCACCGGCGACGGCGACGACGGTCCGCCCGGCTGCGCGGTGACGTCTGAGCCGACCACAGTGGTCAACGCCGCGAGCAGCGCGGCCGTGCGCATGAAGAGATTCGACATGGAGAGGGAGGAGGGGAGCACGTCTACGGTCGTTCGCCCAGCGCTTCGGCGGCTTCGCGACGCACGGCTGGATCGGGAGAGGCCAGTGCTTCGCGGAGTGCGGTGCGCGCTTCCGCGCTGCGGAAACCGGCCAGTGCCTCCACGGCCTGTTGACGGACCCGCGCGTTGCCATCGTCGAGCAGTCGACGGATGATGGTGACTTTGGCCAACGATGGGGTCCGTTCCGCATATTCGAGCGCCGATCGACGGACACCGGCCGATGTGTCGGCCAGCAGCGTCGTCAGATCGCGTGCGGGGATGAGGATCCGATGTTTCGTGAGTGATTCGAGAGCGGCCACACGCACACTGGCAATCGGGTCGCCGAGCAACCTCAGCAACGAGGTGCCGAAGTTTCCCTCGGACATATAACCCAGCGCCTCGGCCGCATGCTCGCGTACGCGCGCCGAAGAATCGCTCAGCATGCGGGTGAGTGTCGGCACGGCACGCGCATCGCCGAGGTGGCCCTGCGCCTCGGCCACGGCCGAACGCACGTCGCTGCTCCGGTCACCGGCAATGGCCAGCAGGGCGGGAACCGCGGTCACGCTGCCCAGGCTGCCCAATGAAGTGGCGGCCGCAGCGCGAACGCTGGCTTCAGTGTCCTGCAGACGTTCGATGAGTGCGGCCACGATCGTCGGATCGGCAACATCGGCAACATCGGCTGCGTCGTGCGCATCATCCTGATCGTCCGACGTGTCGAACTCCTGCTCGCGGTCCGTCGCATCGTTCGCGCTGTCATTTGTGGTGTCCGCGGTGACGTCCACGCTCCTTCCCACGATGACCTGCGGCTCCATCGATTCCGGCGTGGTGGGTTCGCCTGCACGCGATGAGGGCGTCGCGATACCGCGCACACCTGGCATCGCGGCTACGATGGCAGAGAGCAGCACCGTGCCAATCGCCACGGTGAGGACGCGTGACATGGGTAGACTGGCCCGTCGACCTTCGATGAGCCGGGCGATACGCGTCACCAGCAGCGATCGCTGCTCCGCCATGCCGGCCACGGGCACGCCCAGGGGCGAGGCTTCGATCCAGTCCGCGACACGTGCCAGGCAATGCGCCAGCGGCAGCCCCGAGCCGGTGCGTTCCGCTGCCCAGTCGTCACAGAGAAACTCCGCATTGCGCTGGAGCTCCCGACGGGCGAGACGATTGAGCGGCTGGAAGAAGAAGATCCGCTCCATCAACGAGGCGAGATCGAGCCAGAGAGGATCGCGGCGCGCCAGATGGGCCAGTTCGTGTGCCAGCATGCCGCGCTGCTCGTCCGCGGTGAGTTCGGTGAGCGCCGCCTCGGGTACGCAGATCTCATGCAGACCGAGTGCGACCGGACTCGCAATGGTGTTCACCGATGTGAGCCTCACAGGCGACCGGAATCGCACGGTGCGGCGCAGCGTGGCGAGCATGTCGGGGAGGGCACCGCTCGTGACCTGCTGACGGTTCGCCAGCCGACCGGCCAGCAGCAGGCGGCGCGCCACGTACATCAGCACCAGCGTCAGCGCAACGAGCGCCCATATCCCCACGAGGGCCGATGCGATCGTCCGTGAGGAGAATGATGCGAGTAATGATGCGAGTGGGGAGGCAGATGGGGCCTTTGACGATGCAGGGGACGAGGCAGACATCCCGGCAACGGCAGGGGTTGCGATGCCTGCCGGCAGGGGCGCCCGCGCCTCGGCCACGAAGTGCTCACGGCGTCCCGCGTTGTTGAGTTCCGATTCGACGGATACCGCGCCGAGTGTCGTGTGTGAAGGTGTGAGCAGCAAAAACGATCCGGATGGACTCACATGCAGGGCCATCTGCACGGGCGTCGTGAGCAACCCTCCAACGAGCGCGAGTTTCCAGAGGAAGTCCATCGTACCGATGGAAAGCCGCCCCCACCGCGCCAACAGCCAGGTGATACCCAGGAGCGCCGAGCTGTGGATCGCGTAGGTCAGCAACCAGGCGAGTGCCGTCGTGACGATCGATTCCATTACTCGGTGTCCTCCGGGTGAGGTGTCGCGGCATCGAGCATGGCGCGAATGCGCTCACGATCACCGGGTGTGATGTCCTGCGCGGTGAGCAGATGACTCACGAGCGCTGGCACGTCTCCCTCGAAGAGGCGGGCAGTGAACTCGCTGACCATGGAGTGGCGCGCCGCGTCCTCGGTGATCAGGGCGCGATACACGAATTGCCGCGCACTCGTGCGATGTGCGACCGCGCCGCGTTTTTCGAGACGGGACAGCATGGTCGCCAGCGTGGTCTGGGCCAACCCGCGCTCGTCGTGCAGCGCTTCCCAGATTTCGACGACCGTGGCTTCACCGCGCGCCCAGAGCACGCGGAGAATGGCCAGTTGCAGTGCCGTGAAGTTGTGCTGCTCTGACATGGAAGCCCCGGAGTTTTACGACACATGTAGTTCTACATGTGTAGTAGAAGCCTGTCAAGAGACCGAAGCCGCCGGAAACGGGGGGAACGGGGGAAACGGGAACACCTACGGCGTCCGACACACATTGGTGTCGGCCCGGCAATTCGCGAAACCGCGGACGGGACGCGATACTGTCGGCATCGCAGAGTCATAGGGCATCATGCTGCTCCATCACGATTTCACCGCGATGTGCCATGTCATTGTCTTCCCGTCGGGTAATCATCACTCTCGTGTTCTGGATCGCCGTCCTGGCGGTGCCGTTGCTCTCCTTTCGATTCGGACTTGGAAAGGAACTGCTCTTTGGAAGAGAACTGCTCAAATACGGCGTCGCAGTGTTTGCCGGTGCGACCCTTGGTCTCCTACCCTGGGCGTTTCTGCTCTATCGCCGTCAGGGCAACACCGCCGTGGGGCTGGCGACGTGCGCGACATTGGTCGCGTTGCTGGCGACCCTGCCCCGGGGACTGCTGACATTCCTGCTGGGAATGTGGCCGATCTCTGCCGTGGCGGCTGTCGGCACATTCGCGGCGCTCTATGTTGCCGGAGGTCGTGCGGAACGACTCGCCCAGGCCGAAGCGCGTGCGCGCCTCGACGCCGGTGAAGAAGACGAGAATCGGTTGCGCTGAGAGACCAGGAGGACGCCGGAGAAGCACGCCGGCAGAGCCGCCGTCGGGTACGTCAGCCGTTCATGCGCTACACCGTCGCCACCAGCAACTCTTCCGAATTGTCAGGTGGGCGCAGGCCATCGGTTCTGTCGGCGAAATAACGCGCGGCGAGTTCCGCTGCCGACACATGACCAACGGTCGAGAATCCCGCGTCGCGGGCAAGGTCCATGATCTCGTCGGGCATGAAGAAGCTGATGAAGGGCGTGCCGCTGGCCCGTGCCCCCTCCATTGCGCGCTCGACACCGATTCGTATATCGGGTGCCAATCGACCCGGCGGAAGCATGAACGACATCACGAGTGTCGTGCCCGGCGCGAGCGACGCGATGTGTTGCAACGTGGTCGTGATCGCGGTGCGGGTGAGATACATGCTCACGCCAGTCGACGCCACCACTGCGGGACGTACGGGGTCGAACCCCGCGGCCATGAGACGCTCCCACCACCGATCGCCGGCCTCGAAATCGACCGGTACGAAGTGCAGATGTGGCGGGACGCCGAAGCCGAGTTCGAGGAGGCGTTGATGTTTCCACGCCTGCGGTCCCGGCTGGTCGATTTCGAAGACGTGCATATGGGTCGCCAGCTCCGGTCGACGCTGAACGAAGGTGTCCAGCCCCGCACCCAGGATGACATACTGTTGGACACCCTGTTCCGCTTGCTTCATGACGAAGTCTTCGACGAAACGCGCCCGTGCCAGAATGGAGGCGCGAAACGGTCGTGTGAAGGGACCCATGTCCGGACGACTCTGCCACTCCGCATCGGGAGCGGCGAGAACGAGGCCGACCCGATCCTCGAACACATGAGGCAATGGATCGACTTCGACATGCAGTGCGCGCCACAAGGCGGTGCGCACCGCGGTCTGATCAGGTGTTGCTCTCTCCTGGTTCATGATGCGTGATGAGATGTGTAGGGAGGCATGTGCACAAGGTATCACGGTCGACGGAGGATGGCTCCGAATCCCGCTGGACACGCCGACGGTCCCGTCCGGCACGGTATCCTTGGGATCGCGGCGCAACACGGACAATCTGCGGCACTTCCCGTTCTGCCGGAGCCTTCATGATCGCATCGTTTCGACCACGTCATTGTTCGTTTCTTCCCGCCGTTGTGGCTTTCACATTCATCGGCGGATCGATGGTATCGGCGTCGCGGCTATCCGCCCAGTCGAAACCCCCGGTGGAGTGGCCAACGTACGGCGGTGACGCCGGAGGACAGCGATACTCGCCGCTGACGCAGATCGACCGCGCCACCGTCGCCCGACTGATACCGGCATGGACCTTTCATACGGGCGAATTGTCCGAAAAAGTCGAACGGGGTGCGCCACCGTCGCTGGAGGTGACGCCACTCATGGTGGACGGCACCGTGTACGTCAGCACGCCGTTGGGGCGGGTGTTCGCGCTCGATCCGGCCACCGGGGCGGAGCGGTGGCGTTTGGATGCCCGGGTGCCGGTGAACGCCGGTTATGGTGACTTCACGAGTCGTGGCGTGTCGTACTGGCGGGACGCGCGCGCCGGCACGTCACGCCCCTGCGCGCGACGCATTCTGGCGGTGAGCATCGATGCCCGGCTCTTTGCCCTCGACGCCCGGTCGGGCGCACCGTGCCGCGATTTTGGTGTGGCCGGCGTGGTCGATCTGCGCAAGGGACTTCGCACGGCGCCCTTCGAGTTCCCTGCGTATCAGCAGACATCGCCACCGGCCGTCATCGGCGATGTCCTGGTGATCGGATCATCCATTGCCGACAACTCTCGCCTTGATCCGGCCAGCGGTGAGGTGCGGGCCTTCGATGTGCGCACGGGGCGTTTGCTGTGGACATTCGATCCCATTCCGCAGCATGCGAACGATCCGCACCGCGCCGCGTGGCAGGGACACGAGCGCACCACCGGCGGCGCCAATGTCTGGTCGGTCATCGTCGGTGATGCGGCGCTCGGTCTCGTGTATCTCCCCACGTCGAGTCCGGCGCCCGACTATGTGGGCACCCAGCGCCCGGGCGACAATCGGTATGCCAATTCCCTGGTGGCCCTGCGTGTGCGGGATGGATCCGTGGCATGGCATTTCCAGACCGTGCATCACGATCTGTGGGACTACGACAATGCATCACCGCCGGCGCTGACCGAGGTGCGCGTGAATGGGGTCGGTACACCGGCGGTGGTGCAGGCCACCAAAACCGGGCAGCTGTTCGTGCTGGACCGCCGCACCGGCGTGCCGCTCATTCCCGTGGAGGAACGTGCCGTGCCGCGGTCGGATGTTCCCGGTGAACACGCATCGCCCACGCAGCCCTTCAGTGCCATCACCCTGTCGCCGCATTCGTTCGCACTGGACAGCGTGTGGGGCGTCACCGAGGTCGATCGGATGGCCTGCCGCGAAATCCTTGCGCCCTTGCGCAACGAAGGCATCTTCACGCCACCCAGTCTGCAGGGCACGCTGATGCTGCCATCCAACATCGGCGGGGCGCATTGGGGTGGAGTGGCTATCGATCCCACGACGCGCACGGCCTATGTACCGGTCAATCGCCTGATGGCGCTCGTGCAACTCATTCCGGACTCGCTGCATGATCCGAAGGCGATGGCCAGCAGCCGCACGGACGATCAGTTCACGCGTATGCGAGGCACGGGGTACGTGATGCGACGACGCATGGTGCTTGCTCCCAGCGGTCTGCCGTGTTCGCCGCCGCCGTTCGGTACGCTCGTGGCGGTGAGTCTCGACAATGGGGCGATGCGCTGGCAGGTGCCACTCGGGGCCATGCGGCGTGACGGTGGACCGGAGACTCCCGAAGCCTGGGGGTCTCCCAATCTGGGCGGACCCCTGGTCACGGCCGGCGGTCTGGTGTTCATGGGCGGTTCGATCGATCGCACCATACGGGCTTTCGACAGCGCGTCGGGAGACGTGCTGTGGCGTGGGGCGCTGCCGGCAGGTGGGAAGGCGACCCCCATGACCTATGCCTTCGAGGGACGGCAGTATGTGCTGATCGCGGCCGGCGGTGGTGGTCCCTGGGGGGCGGGCGACGCGATCGTGGCATTCGCTCTCCCTCGGGAGTCGCGTTGACGTGAACGACCAGACGCGGCTCGGCGGTCGTTGGCAGGCGTGGGCATTCGGTGCTGTCTTCTGGACGATGCTGGGGCTGCTGTCATTCAGCTATCGTTTTCTCGATACCGTGACGCGCGGGCACGATCAGCCTTTTCAGATCACGCTCATCGAGGAGCTCACCGGTGCGTGGGGGGCGGGGCTGCTGGCGGTCGGCGTGGCCCGCGTCACCCGTGTCCTGCGTGGACGTGGTGTGCTGTTCCTGCTGCATGTGCCGGCGATGCTGGTCTATTCGGCGCTGCACACGACCTGGAACTGGGGCACGCGGGCCGTGGCATTTCCATTGGCCGGTCTCGGGGCATACGACTACGGCACCATGGGGTGGCGCTATCTCATGGAGCTGGGCAACGACGTGTTCGGGTATGGCGTGATCGTGCTGGCGGTGACCTTCCTCGATCAGCAGCGCGAGCGTCAACGGCAGGCGTTGCAGGTCATGGCGCTCGAAGCCGAGGTGTCGCAGGCGCGCTTGATCGCCCTGGAAGCCCGGCTGCAACCGCACTTCCTGTTCAACGCGCTCAATACCATTTCGGGCGTGATGTACGAGGACGTCACCGTTGCCGATCGCATGCTGCACCGTCTGTCGCGTCTGCTCCGCCGGACGCTCGACAGTTCGGCGGGTCTGGTCACTTTGCGTGAGGAACTGGCAACGGCCGAACTCTGGAGCAGCATCATGACGGCGCGCTTTGCGGATACCCTGCGCTTCGAGCAGCAGGTGGAATCGCAGGCGTTCGACGTGCTGGTGCCCACGCTGCTCCTGCAACCGCTGCTGGAAAATGCGGTGCGTCACGGGTCCGGAACGTCGGGAGATGCGGCCGTCGCTGTCCCGCTGATCGTACGCATCGTGGCCCGTCGCCACGGTGATCATCTGGAACTGGCCATTCACGACAATGGTGTGGGATGGCAGAGCCGCGAATCCACCGCGCTCACCAGTGGGGTGGGGCTCAGCACCACGGTTCGCCGGTTGAGGACGCTGTACGGAGACGACGCGTCGTTGAATCCGGAGACGGCCGTCGATGGTGGTGCGGTGGTGTGCGTGCGGATTCCGTGGCAGGTCGATGCATCCATCGACACCGCCGTCGAAGCCCCTGTGGACGCATCCAGAGAGATCCGCGCTTCGTGAGCGGCGCGGACGGTGGGGCAGGGCCGTGGCGTGTGCTCGTGGCCGACGACGAAGCGCCGGCCCGGGCCAAGCTCCGGCGTTTCCTCGAGCAGGTGCCGGAAGTGGGCCGCATTCTCGAGGCACGCGACGGCCCGGCCGCGCTCGGCATCCTGCGTGACGATGCCGTGGATCTCGTGTTTCTGGACATTCAGATGCCGGGCATCGATGGCCTCGCCGTGGCGGATGCCATCGCACGACTGCCTCAGGCATCACATCTGCTCGTCATCTTCGTGACGGCCCATGCCGATCGGGCGGTGCGGGCCTTTGCGTTGTCGGCGCTCGACTATCTGCTCAAGCCGTGGGACGGCGACCGGTTTGCCGCGACCATCGATCGTGTGCGTCGCACCATGCAGATCCGGAACGATGCCGAGGAACTGGCGTGGCATCGTCGCAATGTCGTGCACGAGACGGCGCCATCCCCGTTGCCGGACCGTCTCGTCATCGGCGAGCGTGGGGTGAACGGGACACGGGGCACGCAGCAGGTGGTCCCCACCCGTGCGGTGATCTGGATCGAAGCCGATCGCAATCACGTGGTGCTCCATGGTGTGGACCAGCAATGGCGTACACGCGGCCCACTGGCGGCACTGGCGGCTGCCGCCGATCTGCGGCGCTTCCGGCAGGTCTCACGCAGCGCCTATGTGAACCTCGATGCCATCGTGCGAGTGGAATCCATCGGGCATGGCGATCAGCAGGTGCATCTGGCCGGCGGACATGTCGTGCGTGTCAGCCGACGCTATCCGCTGCGGTTGTCGTGAACAGTCGGGCACCGTAGTGCGATCGTGCCCCCGCCTGGAGGTGCGTGCAGGTACCCGGAGCATCCCCACGAGGAGCACGCTTCGGCTTCTGGAGACTTCCAGTCGGTGCATCATGAACTTCGAGACGCAACCATATCTCGGTGGGAACGGAGCGGGTATTTTGCGCCGCGATAACCGATGAATCGCTCATGACGCAGGACCACGCGCGATGATTCTCGCGCAGGTTCGCGCAATCGGCATGCCGCGGCGCAGGTCCGGAGGGGCGTGCGGATCTGGTCGGTCACCGACGCCTGGGTGGTGACGATGGGCCGCCAGGGCCCGTACTCGCGGGCGACGCGATCGTCGTAGACCGTCTCCGGGCGATGCCGATGATCCGACACCAACCAAAACTCCAATTCCGACCCTATTATCCCTCTTGCTGTTTCGCTCCACGGTACACACTATCCCGGCTTACCCACACCTCAGCCCAAGATCATGGATGCGCTGCGCGCCAGGTTGGAAACGGCCCTGGCAGCCCGATACACCATCGAGCGCGAACTCGGCGGTGGCGGGATGTCCCGGACGTATCTGGCTCGCGAAGTCGCGCTGAATCGACGCGTCGTCGTCAAGGTGCTCGCGCCTGAGCTGCTCGCGAATATCTCCGTCGAGCGTTTCCGGCGCGAAGTGTTGCTCGCCGCGCAATTGCAGCATCCGCACGTCGTACCGGTGCTTGCCGCCGGCGACACGGACGGCATTCCGTGGTTCACCATGCCCTACGTCGCCGGCGATTCGCTTCGCCATCGGTTGGAGGGCGGCCCGCTTCCGCAGGCAGAAGCGGTCAGCATTCTGCGCGACGTGGCGCGAGCGCTGGCATACGCACATGGGCAGGGCGTCGTACACCGCGACATCAAGCCGGACAACGTTCTGCTGTCGAGCGGCAGTGCCACGGTCACCGACTTCGGCATCGCCAAGGCCATCAACGCCGCGCGAACCGATGGCGGCCATGCCAGCGGCGACACACACGACACAGCGCTTACGCAGGCGGGCATGTCGATTGGCACGCCCATGTACATGGCGCCGGAACAAGCATTCGGCGATCCTGCCATCGATCATCGCGCCGATCTCTATGCCTTCGGCGTGATGGCGTACGAAATCATTGCCGGCCATCCGCCCTTCCAGGGGAGTACGCCCAGCAAGCTGCTCGCCGCGCACATGGGGGAACCTCCGCGCGATCTGCTCGAGCTGGCACCCGATTGCCCGAAGGCGCTGTCGGCGATCGTCATGTCCTGTCTGGCCAAAGATCCCGAGCACCGGCCGCAGGGGGCGCGGGACGTGGCCAAAGTGCTCGACTCGATCACCACCACTGGCAGCGGCGCCGTGACGCCAGCCATCCTGCAGGGCGGCCAGATCCATCTTGCGCGCGCTACCGGCGTCTGGGCAGCGGCAACGGCATTCGTGACGCTCACGGCATGGGCAGCCACGTCGGTGGTCGACCTGCCCGACTGGGTGCTTCCAGGTTCGGTCGTCGTCATGCTGGCCGGCCTGCCACTCATCGCATTTACTGCCTTCACCCAACGCACGGCCCGGCGTGTTTTCAGCGCTACCCCTGGACGGGCCGCTCCGCAGGGCACGATGACCACGATGGCGATCTCGGCCAGTCCTCACCTGTCGTGGCGGCGAGTCTGGCTGGGCGGTGGTGTGGCCGTTGGCGCGTTTGCCGCACTGGTCGTCGGCTTCATGGTCATGCGGGCCATGGGAATCGGCCCGATGGCGTCGCTACGGAGCAGCGGAACGTTCGGTTCGCAGGAAACGGTGATGGTGGCTGATTTCACCTCGCCCGCCAGTGATTCCACCCTGGGCGCTACCGTAGCCGAAGCACTCCGCACCGATCTCGCGCAGTCGTCATCGCTCAAGGTGCTGACCCGCGCTGCCATTCGTGACCTGCTGTCGTGGATGAAGCGCCCCACGGATGTGCCCCTGAATTTTGACGTCGCTCGCGAAATTGCCACACTTGAAGGCGCCAAGGCCGTGCTGGATGGCAGCATCCAGCAGCTTGGTTCGAGCTATGTCGTGTCGGCGCGATTGGTGGGCGCGCTTGACGGACGTGAGCTGGCGCTGTTCCGGCAGGAAGCGGCCAGCCCGGATGCGCTGCTCGTCGCGGTGGGGAAACTGTCGCGTCAAGTGAGAAGCAAAGCAGGCGAGTCACTGCGGACGATTCGTGCCAGTCGGGAGCTCGAGCGCGTCACCACGTCATCGTTGCCAGCACTCAGAAAGTATGTGGAAGGTTCACGGCTCGCGGATGAACAGGCAGAACCCGAACGCGGTGTTGCTCTCCTGCGCGAGGCCGTAGAGATCGACAGTTCGTTTGCCATGGCCTGGCGCAAGCTCGCTGTGTTGCTTGGCAATGAAGACCTCGATCGCACCGGGCGTATCGAGGCCATCAGCACCGCCTGGCGTCATCGGGAGCGGTTGACGGAAATGGAGCGGCTGCTGACCGAAGGCTACTACCACCTGAATGGTCCGACGCGCGATCTCGACAAGGCCGCGGCAGCCTATGGCGCGGCCGCAGCCCTCGATTCCACCAGTGCCTCTGCCCTCAATGCCGCCGCTGTGGTCCTCGTCATGAAACGCGATTACAAAGGGGCCGAAGCGCTGTTCCGGAAGGTCACGAAACTCCCGCGCACGTTCGGTGGAGCGTTCACCAATCTGCTGCTGATGCAGATTGGCACCGGACGGACAGAAGCGCTCGATTCCACCGTACAGGCGTTTCGCGTGGCCTTCCCACAAAGCAACAACATCTGGGAGGCGGAGGCATGGGCTGCCTTTGGGAAGGGCGACTACGCGCGGATGGACAGTCTGAGCCGATCCATCGCCACTCGGCCAAAGACGCTTCGTCAGGCAACCGTTTCGGCGTCTACCGTGGCCCAGGTGGCCGAACTGCAGGGTCGCATTCGTGAAGCCCGGCAGTGGCAGGCCAAAAGCGGCGAAGCATTGCTCCAGGCACAACCGACGGTGGCCAACCGGCTGGCTGTCGCCCTCGACACCGTCTACTTCGAAGCGGCATATGGCGACAAACCCAGCGCACTGGAGGCACTCCAGCGCGGCCTCAAGCGCGCGCCGATGGCTGACATTCCGGCCACTGAGCGTCCGTGGGAGTTACTGGGCACAATAGCCCTCGCGCTGCGCGATCCGAAGTTGATGCGAACGGCGGTAACCGGCGCCGAGCAGGATCTTGTGTCCTCCGCCTCCGACCTCGCCGGCGTGCGCTCTGTGTTGAGCGCCGGTCTTGCCTATACAGAGGGGCGGTGGAATGACGCCATCCACGAGATCACCATCGCCGATCGACGGTTCGAGACCAGCGAGCGATTTGCGGACGTGATCCGGGGCGTGTCCTGGAAGGAGCTTGGTCGAGCCGACTCTGCAATAAGCGCCTTCGAACACTTTCTTGCTACGCCAAGTGTGGACCTCGATATCGATGCGCGATGGCGGGTGACGGTGCTCCGGAGTCTTGGTGAGCTGTACGAGGCGAACGGCCAACGTCAGAAGGCGATCGATGTGTACAGCCAGATCACGCAGCTTTGGATGAAGGCGGATCCAGCGCTGCAGCCCTGGGTGCAGGAGATTCGCACGCGGGTCGACAAGTTGCTGCGGCAGTCGGGGTGAGCGCGGCCGACGGGATCAATCACCCGACCTGCTCGCGCCGGGGCCGGTGGGGCACGCCAGCGGGTCGACTTCGAAGATCTGCTGGAGCACCGCACCATCACCCGCTGATCCGGCAATGAAGAACATCTGCCGAACGCACTGACCGGTCGCCACTCCCGGGCGGCATCGCGCCGCCCCGGAGATGCCCCCTGATGCATTCCGTGATGTCCATCACGGAAACAACCCCCGGTCGCCGTCACTATTGAAGGTCTCGCCCTTGGCGCCCCCTCTTCAGGACCGGACAATGTCTGCAGCAAAGATCACGGAGCACTGGAATCTGCTCCGCAAGCGCGGCTTGGATCTGGGCACCGCGGCAGCTCCCGCGCAGGACGCGGGGTACGGTGGCCTTCTGCAACGGTTTCAGCGCGGCACCATCTATTGGCACCCCAACACGGGGGCGCATGAAGTGCACGGCGGTATCCTCACCCGCTACAACAACGGCGGCGCGCAGGGACCCAATCCGGCCACCGGCGAGCGGGAGCTGGGGTTCCCCACCAGCGACGAAACAATCAGTGAGGATGGTCGGTTCCCCTACTCCGTCTTCGAATGGGGAACGATCGGCTGGGTGCGGGGCACCGGCGGGGTGCGCCTCTTCGGCACACTCTACAACGCCTGGAAAGCAGCCGGCGGAGTGCACAGCTCGCTCGGTCATCCGCTGCAGGACGTGGTGCGCATCGGCGGCGGCCGCGCCGCGTATTTCGAACGGGGCGTGCTCTGGCATGCGGACAACAGCACCGCCGTCCTGCAGGGGGATCTCATCCCGCCGCTGCTCGGCTGTCCCCAGCTCATCGATCCGGACAATCCGCCGCAGTTGCCCTGGATGCGCTTTCGCGGGGCCGTCGCGGCGCTCGACGCACATCCGGAGCTGGCCACCACCCTGTGGAAGCAGCGACTCCGCCTCATCCCGGTGGGAAGCACCGTCATCCCGCAGGTCGAACTCAAGCCCGGAGCGCTGACCACCGACGGCGGCATACGCGTGCTGTCGTTCACGGTGGCACGCTCCACGACGGCCGGCGGCACGCACGGCGTCGACGTGCACACCAGTGCGACAACCGCCTTCGCCGGCACAACCGCCACCGGTCCGGCCTCCACCAGCACTGCCGGCGCATCGACCGGCGAGATGTCGACCTCCACAGGAGGCGGGAACACGACGGTCACCACCGGCGGCCTCACGCGACGGACCCTCTACTCCCTGGCGTTCTGCGTCCCCGGGATCGCTCCGATCATCATCGCGCCGCACGACATCTACGCGCGAAGCGACTGGGAATCGTTCAACATCGCCCACATCACCGACATCCATTCCAGTCGCCGCGTCGAGAAATATCGTGCGCAGCTCCGGAAGGCCGGCGTGCCCGCAGCCGACCTCGCGCTGTTCAACAACTGGAATGACAGTTTACGCGAGTTCATCCGGTTCGCCAACAAACAGCACGCCGCCGGCCAGCTCGATGCCATCATGGCCACCGGCGATCTGGTGGATTACGTCCATGAAGTGGGGGACCATCCGCATGGCCCCGGCAACTTCGAGTTCTTCGAGAATCTCGTGCGCGGCACGGCGCAGTCACCCGATCCGGAATCCCCCTCCGCCGAGCCGCTCCGCGTGCCCATCTTCACCAGCCTCGGCAATCACGATTACCGGGCGTGGCCGTATGCGCTCGCGTTCAAGATCAAGGTGTCGAGCGGTGATGTCGTCGGTTCGTTCCTGCATGACATCACCGGTGGCGCGATCGATATCGTCGTCGATGCTGTGGGGTCGGCACTCGACATGGTACCGGGAATCGGACTGCTCGGCCTGATCGATCCGATCTCCGCGCTCTCGCTGAGCCTCATCGATGCGCAATTTCAGTATTCCGGGCTGAATGTCACCCGCGCCGAGGCCCTCAAGCTGATCGGGCTCCGCGGCAAGAACCAGAACGAATGGTTCATCCCCGTGCTGACGCCGGAGAGTGCCGCGAAGCAGGTGCTCGTCGAACCGTCGATGCTGAACGAATCCAACTACTACTTCCGGCACATCAACCGCAACCGGTCGTACTTCGTGCGGATGGGACAGCACCGGCTGCTCATGCTCGACACGCGACAGGACAAGGACATCACCGACACGCTGACGGAAACCGTCATCACGAAACTCGGCTTCGGCAGCGAGAGCAGTGAACACTTCCTCGACGGCAGCCCCGATTCGACCGGAGTCAACACGGACGAACTCGCCCTGCTGCGGGCCGCACTCGACAGCGCCGGTGAACGGGGGCTCGTGCTGGTGGGGATGCATGCGCCGCCGATCAATCCGGCCGGCAACATGATGCTGCCGCATTTCCGGGAAACCATGCACCCCGGTGCATCGCCCGAACACATCACCTCGTTCCTGTTCCACAACAAGCGATCGGCCGTGATGCAGCAGGAGAACAGCGTGATGGTGCCGCGTCCGGATGCGCTGACCAACACCCCCAGTTGGCCGCGCAACGGCACGCCGTACTTCCACATCGGCACCGTCGAAGATCTGATGGACATGGGAATCGCCGTCGGTCATCAGGAGGAGCTGATGAAGATCGTCTCCGGCGGAGACGGACGGCGTCCCGTGACACTGCTCCTCTGCGGGCATGGTCACTACCGCTTCGATTTCCGCACCCGCTGGAACGCGGCGAAGCAGCAGCTCGAGATGTACACCGATCACTATTTCGAGAATCCGACGTCCTACTATCCTGTGTCGCTTCCCGGTCAGTGGTGGAAGGAGAGCAGCTACAGGCGGCGTCTCGTGAACATCAAAGCCGGCACACCGGCAGAAGGGGCCGAGCAGATCGTGAACGACAACCGGGCAGGGGCCACGTGGAAGGATCTTTCCACGTTCAATACGCCGCCGTATGCCCGTCCCCTTTCCGATGCAACCGACCCGGCCCAATGGTGGCGCGATCATCAGCCTGTCGTCGTGCAGACGGCAGCGCTGGGCCCCGCCTCCAACACCCGTCGCGACAAGGACACCAACGAAAATGCGCCCGGTCCCAACTTCCAGGGATTCCGCATCATCGAAATCGCCGACAATGTGATCCGGAGCGTCCGCTACATCACGATGGACCTGCTGCGTAGCGGCAACCTGAACCCGACGAGGCCTCCGCTCTCCACACAGCCGCCCGTCGTCCTCGGCGACCCGCCGACTCCCAGTGGCAACGCACCAGCCCCCATCGGTGGAGCCAGTGGTGGAAACAGCAGTGGGGCAAGCGGTGGGACCAGCGGTGGAGATGGAAAGCCAGTGGTGCGTGATCACCGGAAGCCTGCCGCGGGCAGCGACGAAAAAGACAGCAGCACGCCGAAAGACACCAACAAGCCGGTGATCCGCGATCATCGGCAGAAGTGACCGTTGCTGAAGCAGCGCTTTCGCGTATTGCCGGACCGATCGCGCTGTCCCACGATGGGGCAGCGCGTTCGTGTTTGCCGACCGGCAACCGTTCGCCGTTCCCGGGCAATGACATCACCTCAGGCAACGGAGGGTCACATGCGGGTGCCCATCGTCGTCGTCACACTGATCGCGCAGTGGACTGCACAACTCGTCACGCCGGCCATCAAAAGAAGCCAGGGTGGTCGATACGCCAAGACCATCGACCGGGATCAGGGCTCGAAGGTCAATGCACCCAACCAAGTCGCATGATCGCGTCCTTCCGAGCACGCGGGGGCGGACAAGTCGTAAAACAATGCCCCATCGTACATGAGGAGGGACCACCGGAGTCCCCTCCTCATGCGGATCGCCACGGCAGACTGTCGGAGAAGGGCTTCGCAGTGCCACGGAGGCCGCGCCCTTTTGACGGAACAGCCCGAGCCTGTTTATGATGGAGTGTGCTCCGGATTTTCCGCTCTCTCGGCGTTTGGCGGCGCCTCGGTTCCGCGTGTCTCGGGATTTGGTTCATCGCGTTGACGATGAATCTGGTTTCCGCGCACGCCTGTCCGATGCACGACATTGCGCCGGTGGCGACGGATGCAGCCGCGGCTCAGCCAGATGAGTCGGGGAATGGCCATGCGACGCATGGCGCGCATGGCCACGAAGCGGAATCCGAACGCGCGACGCCTCCTGCGGAGCATGATTCGCGCCATGATTGCCGTTGCATCAGCCACTGCTGTACATCGGCCGTGTCCCTGCACGCCATCGTGCCAGCGGTGAGCTTCACCACGATTGTGGCGAAGTCGGTGATCCTTCCAGGCCGCTCCCAGCAGGAGTTCATGGCGGCTTGGATCGATTTTGTCCTTCCATTCAGCACGGCGCCGCCAGCCGACGTCGTCGCCTGACCACAAGCAGCGACTGAACGTCGGCGACTCACGTGCGTGAGTCCGCTTGGCGCTCCGATGTCATCGAGCATCGGTGGCGTATTGGTACAGGCCCCATGACAGCCCACAGATAGCGCTGTCCACAGCCGCATTCTGACGTACGATCGCGCCATCTGATGCGCGTCTGTCGTGGAATGTCGCGCTGACACATTCTCACTCCCGACATCCCGTGATGCACCACGCCGTATCCGGTGTGGTCTGTCGCTTCGCACGCGCAGCGCGCTCACTGATTCTTCCGGTCGCCATCACCGGCGCCGTTGGGATTGCTGTACCGGCGATCGAAGCCCAGGCACGCCCACAACCTCCCAGTCGCACAGACTCCATCGTGCGCGCGGACTCCATGCGCGTCGATTCGCTCGCGCGTGTGCGTCATTCGACGACGTTGCAGTCGGTGAACGTCACGGCGGAGCGCGCGCGCGCTGCGCCGCCACCAGTGGCACGCATTGACGTCGATACGGCCGTCCTGCTCTCGACACCGGCTGCGAATGCCTATGACCTCGTTCGCCGGGCCACCGGCCTCGAGGTGCACGAGCAGGGGCAGGGACCCGGCTTCACGTCGAATGCCGTCATCCGGGGCTTCAATTCGGATCATTCCGCCGACGTGCTGCTGGTCGTGGACGGTGTGCCGATCAATGCGCCGGTGCATGGTCATGTCGAGGGGTTTGCGGACTGGAATGTGCTGTTTCCCGGCGCCGTGAACTCCATGCGCGTCATCCACGGCACGGCGAGTCCCCTGTATGGGGATTTCTCGCTCGCTGGCGTGGTCGAGGTGTTCACCGCGGCCGACGCCAGCGGAACGAGTGGTGCAGTGTCCACATCCAGCCTTGGTGACATCGGCATCTGGACGCGCACCGGCGCACGCGCAGTGCGTGGGGGCTGGATGGCCGCAACCGATCTGCGACGCAACCAGGGCTGGCAATCGAACAGCGCATATCTGCTTGGCAATGCGCTGATCAGAGGGTGGCGTGCGGTGGGCGCCGGCCGCGTCGAAGGTGGTGCCCAGTTCTATCGAAGCGGATGGGATTCCCCGGGGTTCGTGAGCGTGGCGCGCTACAACACCCGTGATTTGCGCGCCGCTGTCGATTCCACGGACGGTGGCGGTTCCTCGCGCGTGATTCTCAGCACCCGGTACTCGCGGCCGCTGCCCCGTTTGCGTTCACGTCCGCTGGCGCTCGAGCTCACCGCCTGGGCGCAAGGTTCGACGCAACAGATGTTCCTCAATATCCCCGGCGAAGGCAACGTCGCGCGCCAGAGCGGCGAGCATGACGATCGACGCGGAGCCGGCGGACAAGCCCAACTGGTATGGCTGGTGCCGTTGGGGGAACTGGTGGCGGGGACCTCGTTCCGTGGCGATCGGGCGGCATACACGCTCGAAAATACGCTCGCCCGGCAAGCCTCGTCGATGCAGCATTCCTACGACGCACGGTTCTGGTCCAGCGGATCGTATGCGCGGTGGCGTCGACTGGTTGCTGGTCGACTGGCGCTGGATGTCGGCGCACGATTGGATGTGCTGCACCACGAGTCCGAGGATCGACTCGCCAACACGGGCTGGCGGGCGGCCACCACGAGTATCGTCAGTCCCAAACTGGGTGCGCGCTACCTGCTGCCGTGGTCGATCGGAGGAGCCGGTCTTTCGGTGCTCGCCTCCTCCAGTCACGGATTCCGGAGTCCCCCGGGCGTAATCGCGGAACCGGGACGTGCACCGTATCTCGCGTGGTCGCACGAATCCGGTCTGGAACTGGAACGTGATGATCTCTCGGCGCACGTCTCGCTGTTCCGCATCGACACGCGCAATGAACGGATTTTCAATCCGGTCACGCTCGGTGTGTCGAGTGCCGGCCGCAGTCGACGCCAGGGCTTGGATGCACGCATCGCGTGGCAGGTTCCCGCCACGCTGGTGCAGCATGGGAGGTTGTCCACTTTGGCGATCGATGGCGCCATCACCCTGAACGACGCGCGTTTCCTGGGGGCGGCTCCCTCCGATACATCACGGGCCAGCGATCCCAACGCGGGGCATGATCACAACGTGCCCATTTTCCCCGGTGATCCCGTGCCGGGTGTCGCGCGGTACACGGCGCGTGTGGGTGCGGATCTGGAGATCGCCACGCCGCTGCTTCGCAGTGTGCGTGTGTCCTATCGCATTCTCGGACCCTTCACCCCGATCGGCGAGCCCGGCGTGACCACACGCGTGGCCAGTGTCTTCGATCTCGGGGCCAGTGTGCCTCTGCGCGCACTGGGCGCTTCCCTGGATCTCGACGCGCAGAACGTCTTCGATCTCCGCTATGTCGAGAATCGCGCGTCGCAGTTCATCACTCCCGGAGTGCCGCGTGTGCTCCGCGCATCGCTCCGCTTTCCGCAGTAGTTCACGCCAACCAACTCCATCT
The DNA here is from genome assembly GCF_037190085.1 of Gemmatimonas aurantiaca. Classification (NCBI taxonomy): domain Bacteria; kingdom Pseudomonadati; phylum Gemmatimonadota; class Gemmatimonadia; order Gemmatimonadales; family Gemmatimonadaceae; genus Gemmatimonas; species Gemmatimonas aurantiaca. The sequence goes on along the minus strand of NZ_JBBCJO010000012.1, from coordinate 236,549 downwards.
CATCATGACCTCACTACTCGCTCGCTCCGTGCGTTCGTTTGTACCCGCCGCGCTGGCCGCTCTTGGTGCTGCGTGCTCGTCCACCGATGGCCCCACGGCCAACAATGGCCCACAGCCGGTGAATATCCGCTTCGCGGCACGTGTTGGGACGGCCACCTTCGTCTGCGGACAGAATTTCACCGGAATGGGCACCTCCTCGTCCGTCGCGACGCCCACGGAATTCATGATGTACGTGCACGATGTGCGGCTACTGAAGGCCGATGGAACCGAGACGCCTGTGACACTCACCGTCGACAACAAGTGGCAAGTGGACAACGTAGCCCTTCTCGATTTCACGGCGGGTGGCACCGGCACCGCATGTCCGAGCGCCTCGGCCGACGTGAATACTCAGGTTGTCGGAACCGTTCCCGCCGGTACGTACACGGGTGTGCGGTTCGTGCTCGGATTGCCGTTCGCCAAGAACCACAGCGACCAGTCCACCGCGACGGGGCCGCTGGCCTCGTCGCGCATGTTCTGGTCGTGGAACGCGGGATACATGGCACTTCGTGTCGACATGAACACCACCGGCAAGCCGGGCGGTTGGTTCATGCACCTGGGCAGCACGGGGTGCACGCCGAGCACCAACGCAACGACCGTCCCCACATCATGCGCGCAGCCGAATCGGGGCACCATCACGCTCCCGGGATTCAATCCCGCCACCAATGTGATCGTGGCCGACCTCAAGGAACTCACCGCGACGACGAATCTCGATGTCGATCTCGGTGGCATGCCCGGTTGCATGAGTGGCACCACCGATCCGGAGTGCGCGACGCTGTTCAATGCCGTTGGCCTTGCGTTCAACGGTGGCGCCGCGCCCACCACGTCGGCCTTCTTCCGCGTCGGAACGCCGTGATGTCACACACCGCCAGACCGGCGTCTCTGCACCGACTCCTCATGGCGGTGGCCTGCCTGACAGGCATCGCGTCATGCGGGGGCGACGAGATGTTCGGCCCCCGTGGCGCGACAGCGTCGGGAAACTACGTATGGAATCTGCCGCCGGGCTTTCCCACACCGGAGGTGCCGGCGGACAATCCCATGTCCGTCGAAAAGGTGGAGTTGGGTCGTCACCTGTTCTATGACACGCGTCTGTCCGGCAACGGCAGCATGAGCTGCGCGAGCTGTCACGAGCAGGCACGCGCATTCTCCGACGGTCGTCTGGTGGGCATCGGCAGCACCGGCGAGGCCCACCCGCGCAACAGCATGGCTCTGTCCAATGTCGGCTACGCGTCGGTGCTCAACTGGGCGAACCCGAATATCATCGAACTCGAGAAGCAGGCACTGATCCCGATGTTCGGTGAACACCCCGTCGAGCTTGGCTTGTCGGGGCGCGAAGCCGAATTGTTGCGTCGTGTCCGGGTCGACACCACGTATCTGAGGCTGTTTGCCGCTGGTTTCCCCGGCGAGGCGGAACCCGTGTCCGTGGCGACGATCACCAAGGCGCTCGCGTCCTTCGAGCGTGCGCTAGTTTCCGGGAACTCACCGTACGATCGCTACAAATTCCGCAACGAGCGTACCGCCATCAGCGAATCGGCCAAGCGTGGCGAGGCATTGTTCTTCAGCGAGAAGGCGGAGTGCTTTCACTGTCACGCGGCACCGATATTCACCGGCTCGGTGAGCTACGTCGGCAAGACGTTCCGGGAGCAGGAGTTCTTCAACAACGGGTTGTACAATCTCGGCGGGACGGGTGCATATCCCGCCAACAACGTCGGCATTCATGAATTCACCGGACGTCCGGAAGACATGGGGGCATTCAAGGCCCCCAGTCTTCGCAATGTCGCCGTGTCCGCTCCCTACATGCACGACGGCAGCATCGCCACGCTCGAAGAGGTGGTCGATCATTACGCCCGGGGGGGACGACTCATCACGACCGGCCCCAATGCCGGTGATGGTCATCTGAGCCCCTACCGCAACGGCTTCATCACCGGATTCGAGGCGACGGCACAGGAACGTCTCGATCTGGTGGAGTTTCTCCGAACGTTGACCGATTCCACGTTCCTGACCGATCGGCGCTTCAGCAATCCGTGGCCGAACGGACGCAATCCCGCCCCCTGAGGCAGAGACCATTCACTGGATCTTCCACGACGGAGTCTCCTTCGGAGGCCTCCAGAGTGGTCGTACCCATCCGCGGTTCTTCAATCCGTCCGCAAACAAAAGCAGGCGTCCGGTTTTCCGGGCGCCTGCTTTTGTAACTCCTGGTATTTCAACAGCTCCCGGGGAGGGACTCGAACCCCCGACAGGGTGATTAACAGTCACCTGCTCTACCACCTGAGCTACCCGGGAATGACACCTCCGCAGTCCCGCGAGGAACGCGCCAGAGCCTCCAATAATCGCCCCTGCCATCGTCTCCGTCAAGCGCCCGGCCGGTAGAGGAATTGCCCCGTCTAGCGGGCGGCGGCACCAGCGGCCGTGCCGGGAGCGACACCGGAACCCTCGGGCAACACCGTCCTCAACCACCTCCCAGTGTGCGAGGCCGCCACGGTCACGATCTCCTCCGGCCGGCCCATGGCCACCACCCGGCCGCCGCCGTCGCCGCCGTCGGGGCCCATGTCCACGATCCAGTCGGCCAGCTTGATCACATCCAGGTGATGTTCGATCAGCAGCAGCGTATGTCCCTGCGACAACAGTCGCTCGAATACCTGCGCGAGTTTGCGGATGTCCTCCAGGTGCAGCCCCGTGGTGGGTTCGTCCATCACGTACAGCTTTCGCGCTTCACCACGCGCGGTCAGCGCGAGTTCACGGGCGATCTTGAGGCGCTGCGCTTCACCGCCGGACAGGGTCGTGGCGGGCTGACCCAGACGCAGATAGCCCAGTCCCACCTGCTGCACGTGCCAGAGCGCCTGCGCGAGTTTGTCCTCCCGCGGGAAGAACCGGATGGCTTCATCCACCGTGAGTTCGAGGACGTCGGCGATGTTCTTGCCGCGCACCCGCACTTCGAGCACCTCGGGCTTGAAACGTTTGCCGCCGCATGCATCGCAGGGCACGAACACATCGGCCATGAACACCATCTCCACTTCGATGGCGCCCGCGCCTTCACAATGCTCGCACCGCCCGCCGGCCACGTTGAACGAAAAATGGCCGGCGGTGAAACCCTTGGTTTTCGACACCGGCGACTCGGCGAACAGGCGCCGGATTTCGTCGAAGGCTTTCACATACGTGACCGGATTGGAGCGCGGCGACCGGCCGATGGGACTCTGGTCCACGAGCACCACATCATCGAGATGCTCGAAGCCGGTGAGGGCGGTGAAGCTGCCCACGGTTTCTCCGAGATGCTCCTTCGCGGAGTGTTCTCCATGCAGGCGCGCTTCGAGCGCATGAAAGAGCACATCGTGCACCAGCGTGCTCTTGCCCGACCCTGAGACGCCGGTGACCACCGTCATCGCACCCAGCGGAATGCGTACGTCCACGCCGTGCACGTTGTGCGCCGTGGCGCCGCGCAGTTCGAGCCATCGTGGCCCCACCGGCCGACGCCGGGCCGGTACCTCGATGGTGCGCGCGCCGGTGAGGTACTGACCGGTGAGTGGGCTCTGCTCCACATCGCGCATGGGACCCGCAAACACCACCTGACCGCCATGTTCGCCGGCGGCCGGGCCCATCTCCACCATGTAGTCGGCAATGCGCATGGCGTCGAGATCGTGCTCCACCATCACGACCGTGTTGCCGAGGTCGCGCAGACGGCGCAACAGCGACAGCAGACGATCGAGATCGCGCGGGTGCAGGCCGATGCTGGGTTCGTCCAGGACATACGTGGCATCCACGAGCGCCGCGCCCAGGGCATTGGACAGGGTGATGCGCTGCGCCTCACCGCCCGAGAGCGTGCGCGTGGCCCGGTCGAGCGTCAGATAGGTGAGTCCGACATCGGCGAGGAACCGCGTGCGGGAACGTGCTTCGCGCAACACGGCATCGGCGATGAGGGCCTCACTGCCGGTGAGCGACAGATCGTCCAGCCAGGTGCGCAGGTCGCGCACGGGCCACTGCGACACCTCCGCGATGGTCCGGCCGTCCACACGCACCTGCAGCGCCTCGGGCTGCAGTTTGGCGCCGCCGCAGGACGCGCAGGGGCGGGCGCTCTGATATTTGCGCAGAAAGATGCGGATGTACTGCTTGTACTTCTTCTCTTCGAGCGCTTCGAGAAACGGATAGATGCCCGTATAGGTGCGCGTGCGGGCGTGCAGGAACTTCTCCCGCACGTCGGCGGGCAGCGTATTCCAGGGCGCATCGGGGGACACACCCAGCGTCCGGGCGAACTCCACCACCAACCGTCGCTGTTTTTCGTAGCGCGGCGCGGTCCACGGATCGATGGCGCCATCGCGTACCGATCGCTCGGAGTTGGGGACGATGAGGCCGAGATCGTAGTCCAGCGTGGCGCCGAATCCGTTGCAGGTTGGGCAGGCGCCGCGCGGATTGTTGAACGAGAAGAGCTGCGGCGTGGGCGTGGGCGCGCGCGTGCCGTCGTTGGGACACTCGAATCGTTCGGTGAATGCCAGTTGCCAAACACCGGCTCCGGTTCCCGCGCGTGTCGCGCCGGACACCTCGCCCAGACGCGCGGCGACGCTGGCCGGTGGCACCAGCGGCTCGGTGAAGAGAATGCGGACATCCCCGTCACCCTCGGTGAAGGCCGTCTGCACCGCATCGGCGATACGACCGCGCGCCGAGGGTTCCACCCGCAGCCGGTCCACCACGATGGACACCCCTTCGCGCGTGGACAGATCCAGTGTGGCCTCCGTCACATCGTCGAGATGCAAGATCTCCAGACCGAGCGGCGACGGCACGGCCACGCGCACGAATCCCCGTGCGCGCAAATTCTCGACGATCACGGCGTGTGACACCTTGCTCGATCGTACCAGGGGGCAGGCCACGAGAAACCGGGTGCCCTCCGGCAATTCGAGCACCGTATCGGTCACCGACTGCACCGTATCGGGTCGCAGTTCGCGGCCGCACTTCGGGCAATAGGTGTGTCCCACACGGGCCCAGAGCAGGCGCAGATAGTCGTAGATCTCGGTGGCCGTGCCGACGGTGGAGCGCGAGGTGCGCGTGGGATTCTTCTGCTCGATCGCCACGGCCGGCGAGATCCCCTCGATGGCATCCACGGCCGGCTTCTCCATGCGCTCGAGGAACTGGCGCGCATAGGCCGACAGCGATTCCACATAGCGGCGCTGTCCTTCGGCATACAGCGTGTCGAACGCGAGCGACGATTTCCCCGACCCGGATACCCCGGTCACCACGGTGATCGCGCGACGGGGAAGGGTGAGGTCGAAGCCTTTGAGGTTGTGCTGGCGGGCACCGAGGATGCGGATCGAGTCCTTCATTCCCTGAAAACTATCCGCGTCGACAACTAGATTGTCGGGTCGCATGCCACCAGGAACCCGAGGGGCGCCTGCCGGCGCTCACGTCGACGACGACAGCACCACCCCGGCGTACGACGCACGACTCGTGCGCCGTCTGCTCACCTACGTGCGTCCCTACCGTGCGCTCATGGTGGCGGCGCTGGGGTGCATGGCCATCACGGCGGGGATGCAACTCGCCGGCCCCATGCTCACACGCTGGGTGATCGACGGGGCACTGCCCGCGCGGGACACGACGCTGGTGCTGCGGGCGGCGCTGGCCTTTGCCGGCTTGCTGGTGGTGCAGTTCGCGTCCTCGTATGGCGAGACCGTGCTGACGGCGCTCATCGGGCAGCGGGTGATGCGTGATCTGCGTCAGGAACTCTTCACGCGCCTGCAGCAGCTGCCCATCAGTTATTACGATCGCACGCCGGTGGGACGCCTCGTCACGCGGGTCACGAGCGATGTGGAAGCGCTGAACGAACTGTTCACCGCCGGCGTGGTGGCCGGCGTGGGCGATCTGTTCACGCTCGGCGTCATCGGCGTGGTGATGCTGTTCATCGACTGGAAGCTGGCGCTGGCGGCATTTGCCGTCATTCCGCTGGTGCTGCTCGTGTCTCGGCTGTTCCAGCAGCGGGTGCGCTCGAGCTACCGCGTCATCCGCACGCGGGTCGCGCAGCTCAATGCCTATCTGGGCGAACGCCTCTCGGGCATTCGCATCGTGCAGCTGTTCGGACGCGAAGCCGACGAGATCGCGCGTTTCGATACGCTCAATCGTGGGCATCTCGACGCGCAGCTCACTTCCATCACTTGGTACGCGCTGTATTTCCCGGCCATCGAGTTCCTGACCACGCTGGCGCTGGCCAGTCTGCTGGTCACGTCGGGGGTTCTGGTGGAGCGGGAGGCGCTGACGGTGGGCACCGTCGCGGCCTTTCTGCAACTCGTGCGACGGTTCTTCCAGCCGCTGCAGGATCTCTCCGAGAAGTACAACATCCTGCAGGCGGCCATGGCTGCGTCGGAGCGCATCTTCGCGCTGCTGGACACTCCACCCGCCCCGGGGCTTGCTCCCACGCCGGACCTGGCCGCGCGTGTCGCACGCATCCGACGCGACGGGGTGACGATCACATTCGACGGTGTCTGGTTCGCCTATCCCACCGAGGGTGGCATCAGCGAAGATCGGGTGCATGGGCGGGAGCAGGCCGGCGAATATCACCAGGCCTCGGCAGGCGGCGGGGCGGACGACCACGCCGCCGGCGACCGCCGGTGGGTGCTCAGGGATGTGCGATTCACGGTGGAGCCCGGCCAGTCCCTGGCGCTGGTGGGCCACACGGGGGCCGGAAAGACCACCATCGTGAGTCTCCTGCTCCGTTTCTACGAACCGCAGCGAGGGCGAATTCTCCTCAATGGGGAGGATATCCGCGGCGTGCCGGTGGACGTGCTCCGCTCGGTGATGGGGTATGTCCAGCAGGACATCTTTCTTTTTGCCGGCGATATCGCGTCGAATCTGCGGCTCGGATCCCATCTCGACGATGCCGCTTTGCATCGCGCGGCGGCGCGTGTCGGCGCCGACCGCGTGATCGAACGATTGCCCGGTGGCTGGCATCATGAACTGGGCGAACGTGGCGGCGGCATAAGCGTCGGGGAGCGCCAGTTGCTCGCCTTCGCACGCGCTATTGCGTCTGATCCCTCATTGCTCATTCTCGATGAGGCCACGAGCGCGGTCGATTCCGCCATCGAAGCGGAGATCCGGAAGGCCGTCGCCACCCTCATGCAGGGGCGCACCACGGTGGCCATCGCGCACCGGCTCAGCACCATCGTGGACGCCGACGAGATTCTCGTGCTGCATCATGGTGAGGTCGTGGAACGGGGCTCGCACCGGGCGCTCGTGGCCGCGGGTGGCATGTATGAACGCCTGTTCCGGCTGCAGGCTGGCGCTATTGGTCTTCTGGAACGCTTGCCAAGCCCGGCGGCTTCCGGGTAGCTTCGCACAGTTTCGCTTGGCCGCGCTGCCGGGCGAAGGCGCGATCGCGTCGTTCCGCGTCATTCTTCGAGACGAACCACCCTTTCCACGTGCAGCTTTCCGTCGCCGCTGGCACCGACGTTGGACGCATTAGGGCAGGCAACGAAGACAGCCTCTATGCGGACGCCGATCGGGAGCGCGGGCTCTTCATCGTCGCCGATGGTATGGGTGGGCACGCCGCCGGCGAAGTCGCCAGCGAGATGGCCGTGCAGATCGTCGCCCGTGACCTGACCGATGTCCGTGACCTCTCGCAGACCGATGCGGGCACCCGCATGGCCGAAGCGCTCAAGGCGGCCAACCGGGCCATCTACGAGCGGACCATCCAGGAAGCCGAGAAGCAGGGGATGGGCACCACGGCCTCCTGTCTGCTGGTGGGCCAGGGCCGCTACATCATCGGCCACATCGGTGATTCGCGTGTATACCTGCTCCGCGATGGCGTGTTCCGGCAGATCACCAAGGATCACTCTTACGTGCAGGAACAGGTGGATGCGGGCTTCCTGACGCCGGAGCAGGCGCGTTACCACCCCTACAGCAACGTGATCACGCGCTGCGTGGGGGCCAATGCGGCCGTGGAAGCCGACGTGCTGACCGGAGAGATCCGCAATGGCGATCTGTTCCTCGTGGCCTCGGACGGACTCACCGGCATGGTCGAGGATCCGCAGCTCCGACGGATCCTCGAGTCCAAGCAGACGCCCGGCCGTATCGTCGACTCGATGATCACCGAGGCCAACCGTCGCGGGGGACTCGATAACATCACGGCCATCGTGGTGCAGGTGATCAACGTGCTGAGCGGCAACACGGGCGAGCAGGCCACCGTCGGCCGCGGCTGACGGCGGCTTCTTCTTTCCTGCCATGTCCGCCGGCGACGAATCGGTTGGCGATATCGCCACGCTCTACCTGGGAAACCTGCTCTACGCCATCGAGCGCTGTGCGGTCTCGCTGGAGGACGAGGGCAAACCGGTGGACGCGGCGTTCTATCGCGGAATCGGACGGAAGCTGGCGGACGCCCATGGGAGAACGCGAGCTTCGGGTTCGGGGTTTGGGGGTGAACCGCCGGGTGATAGGTCGTGAGTCGCACGACCCGTGACCGTGACGCGTGACCGCTACTTGTGACCATTGACCCGCTGCTCGGCTGGTAGTCCCAAACTCATCGCCCGCCTTCCCGGAACCTTCCCCCCCACTCCCATGACCCTCGCCCGCTCGCTTTCCTTCGCGCTGCTGTTGGTGTTGCCCCTGGCCTCCGCCGAGGCGCGGGCCATGGGCGTCGGTCTCCGTTCGGCGGGGGCCTGCGCATCCGGTGAACTCGCGGCCTTCGGCAGGCCCGGACCGCAGGTCCGGCCCGCCGTGGCCGATTCGGCCATGCTGTCGCTCTTCCAGAGCGGACAGGCGTTTCCCGATTTCCTCGCGGCCGCCAAGGCGCGCCGGGAAGGGTGGCATCGTATCGCCGACAGCGCGGTCATTGCCGACGCCCTGATCGCCCGCGCGCGCGCCGTGGGCGGTACATGGCACATGCTCGTCATTGCCATCGACAGCTGCGGCGATTCGATGAATTCGGTGCCGTACGTGGCGAAGCTCGCGTCCCAGGTGCCGGGGCTCGATCTCCGCATCGTGCTCCCGGCCGAAGGCAAGGCGGTGCAGGAGCGCTTCCGCACTCTCGACGGCCGACCCACGACCCCGACCTACGTGCTGCTCGATGCCGAGGGGCGGGAGCGGGGCTGCATCACCGAGCTTCCCAAGGGCATTCGCCGATGGGCGCACGACGCCCGCGGGGCCAAGGTGGCGTCCGATTCGATCCGCGCCGGGATCAGCGCCTTCTACGCGGCCGATCGTGGGGTGTCGATCGTGACCGAAACCATCGAACTGATGGAAGCGGCACGGGATGGGCGGATGGTGTGCGAACGGGGGGAGTGACGGGAGCTGGAACTACGGGAGCTGGAACTACGGGAGCTGGAACTACGGGAGCTGGAACTACGGGGACGGGAAACCCGTTACCCCCCTAGCACCCGGCCTCCCGTACCAAGCCTCTCCCGCAGCTCCCCGGCGCCCATCCGCAGGACCCGCAGAACCTCCGCTTCCGGAACCGGCGTCCGGCCGGCCGTGAAGACCCGCAGTCGCCGCGCGCTCTGGTACAGCTCATCGCTCAACCGGGGCAGATTGAGCGCCCCTTCGAAGCCCTCCGCGGTGAGGTGCACCACACGTCCGTCCCGCCGCAGCATCGGGATGTCCACGCCGAGCATCTGGGTCTTTGCGGGGTAGTCCAGCAGAACCGCGCCCGGGAGCAGGTCGAGTTCCCGCGCGATGGCGTCCTCCACCTGCCGGGTGAGTCGATAGTCGGTGGCGATCCATTCGCCCAGGTCCTCGCCCAGCGTGGCGGCGGGGCATTCGAAGGCCCGCTTGTGCAGGCGCCGCACGCGCAGCCCGTCGAGCATGGCGCGGGCCTCCGGAACCAGCGCCGGTGTGTCGAGATGTACCAGCAGTTCCTCGTCGGTGAATCGCGACACACGGTCGGTCGCCACCGCTCCCGTGTCGATGGCCACCGCCACCAGACGCTTGTACATCGCCGTCGCGCTCCGCACGGCATGATGCCAGTACACATTGCGATACATCTGGTACTTGGCGAAGAGCAGGGACTCCAGCGCCGACAGCCCCTTCTCGTGGACGCCGATGCCCATGCCTGCCTGATCGGGGGGCTCGACCACCACCAGGGAATTGAGCAGCCGGTCCACGTCGATTTCGCCGTACGGCACTCCGCACATCGTGGCGTCGCGCTTGAGGTATTCGATCTTGTCGAGATCGATGGAGCCGGAAATCAGCCCCTGCAGCGGACTGCGACTCTGACCGGTGATGAGCGCAAAGACCTCGTCGGGCGCGTCGGGACCGAGGGCCTGGCGGAGGATGTCGCCCACGACGCCCGCCGTGATGAGCGGCCGCGCGACCTCTTCATGATCGGTGACCCCGATCTCCTCGAGCGCATGGGAGAACGGGTAGTGCCCCACATCGTGCAACAGCGCCGCGGCCCGGACGATCTGTTGCTCCCGGACCGTGATCTGCGTGAGCGCCCCGCGCTCCTCGAGCAAACGCAGCGCCAGCCCCGCCAGATGCCAGGCACCCAACGCATGCTCGAAACGGGAATGTGTGGCGCCCGGGTAGACGAGGAAGGCCAGCCCCAACTGCCGTACATACCGCAGCCGCTGCAGGACGGGCGTTTCCAGCAATGCCAGCGCCAACGGGTCGAGCCGGATGTTGTTCCAGAGCGGATCGCGCAGAATTTCCATCCCGAAAAATAGAGCGATCCCAGCTCCCGGGCGTCATTTCATCGTACGGAACGGGTTCGTCCCTCGTTCGTGCAGCTCGGCACGGGGGACGAAACGCCCCTCGTGGGGTCCAACGAAATGCGTCACGACCGCATACATGCGGGTTATATGCGGTCATTTCTGTGACCGCGCAGGCACGGCCAATCGCTCCTCCCGATGTGCGTGTGCCGTTAACAAATGCCGAAGCCCTCCGTCTAAGCGTCGTGACCACTACCACGCCTTTTTTCCGAAAACTGATTGGCGCGTTGACCCTGCTTCTCGTGAGCAGTGCCACAGCGTTTGCCCAACAGATCGACATCATCCGCGGTCGGGTGACCGGCACCGATACGCTGGCCATCCAGGGAGTGCTCGTGACTGCCACGACACTCAGTGGCAATGTCAGCCGCACGGCCCGTACCGATCGTAACGGACGTTACACCATCTCGTTCCCCGGCGGCGAAGGGGACTACTGGGTGACCTTCTCCGGCATCGGTCTGTCTCCGCGACGGTACCAGGTGAAGCGCACGGCCGATCAGGAAATTCTCATCGCGGATGCACGGCTGGCGCCGGCGGCCATCACGCTCGACGCCGTGACCGTCACCGAACGTGCCGCGGTCTCCCGCAGCGACACGGTCTCCGACGTCAGCGGCACCGAGAAGTCGGTTGCCGATGAGGCGGCCGGTTTCCTCAACGTCGATCAGCTGGGCGACCTGGCGGCGATGGCATCGGCCATCCCGGGCGTGCAACTGCTGCTCGGCGCCGACGGCGCGTCAGACGCGTTCTCGGTGTTCGGACTCGGGGGTGACCAGAACAACACCCAGCTCAATGGTCTGAACTTCGGGGATTCCCAGTTGCCGCGTGACGCGAGCGTGATGACGTCGCTGTCCACCTCGCCGTACGATGTGTCGCGGGGCGGTTTTTCGGGTGGGCAGTTGCAGGTGCGGACCCGCTCGGGATCCAACTACGTGCGCCGCTCGCTCAGCTCCAACTTCATCGCGCCGCCCATGCAGTGGGCCGACCGGGTGGGCATTGCCACCGGTCAGCAGTACACGAACATGTCGTTCGGCGGCGGTGCCTCCGGTCCCATCAAGCCGGATCGGGCGTTCTACAACTCGTCGTTCCAGTTCGATCGCCGTCTGCAGGATTTCCAGACGCTGCTCAGCACGAGCGACATCGGATTCCAGACGGCGGGTGTCTCTTCCGACTCGGTGAGCCGCCTGCTCGATATTCTCGGGGGCGCGCATGTGCCGGTCACGGTCGATGGCTACTCGCCGCAGCGCATCAACAACCGGGTCTCGTTCCTGTCGAGCTTCGACTACGTGCCGCAGAATTCGTCGCGTGGCAACACGTACGCGCTGACCCTCTCCGGTAATTTCAATCGCACGTCGCCGGTGGGTGGCGGCGGCGGATTCGGTGGCGGTTTCGGCTTTGGCGGCGGCGGATTCGGTGGGGGTGGTCTCATGGCTCCCACGCGCGATGGTGAACGCACCAATTGGGGCGGGGCCGTGCAGCTGCGGCAGAGCGGCATGCTCGGATGGAAGGGGATCTTCACCGAGACCACGGTCGGGTACACCACCAGCCGCAACGACGCCGATCCGTTCCTCGTGCTGCCGTCCGGTTCCGTGCGCGTGAATTCACAGCTCGCCGATGGATCCGCGTCGGTGAACACGCTGCAGTTCGGTGGCGCCCAGGCCATGAACAACGGCAGCGCGTCGTCGTCGTTCGCGGGCAACAATACCCTCTCCTGGTTCTCGAGCGACAATCGCCACCGGGTGAAGCTCACCACCGAGCTGCGCCGCGATCAGTTCTCGAATCTCTTCAACTTCAACGAGTACGGGAGCTTCTCCTACAACTCGCTCGAGGATCTGCAGGGCAACCGGCCCGCATCCTTCACGCGGCTGCTCTCACCGCGCACGCGCACCGGCAGCCAGATCGTCGGCGCGATGTCACTCGGTGATGCCTGGCGCCCCATCAATGATCTCCAGGTCCAGTACGGAGTCCGGGTCGACGGCAACCGCTACAACATGGGTCCGGAAACCAATCCCGACGTCCTGGCGAAGTTCGAACTCGACAATGCGCAGGTGCCCAACCGCTTCTACGTGAGCCCGCGTCTGGGCTTCTCGTGGACAGTCGGGCAGGACAAGCAGATGACGCTCCTGCCGGGCATGGTGCGCGCGCCGCGCGCGGTCATCCGCGGTGGTGTCGGTGTGTTCCAGAACACCCCCGGCACGCAGCTGATCTCCAATGCCATCGACAACACGGGGCTGCCCAGTGGTCTGCAGCAGCTCAGTTGTGTGGGCGACGCCACGCCGGTGCCCGACTGGCAGTCGTATGCCGCCGATGTGAACAACATCCCGCGCACCTGTGCCGACGGCACCAACGGGTCGGTGTTCTCGAACAGCGCGCCCAACGTCGTGCTCTTCACACCCGAGTACAAGGCACAGCGCTCCATCCGAGGCAATCTCGGCTGGCAGGGTGCGGTGCTGGGCAATCGCGCGATGTTCTCCGTCGACGGGACGATGTCGCGCAACCAGCATCAGCAGGGGGGCATCGATCTGAACTTCCCCGGCCTCCAGCAGTTCACGCTGGGCAATGAGCTGAACCGGCCGATCTTCGTGACGCCGGAGGCCATCGTGCCGACCACGGGGCAGGTGGCATGGCGTCAGGCGCGCCTCGTCGATTCCTACGGCCGCGTGACGGCGCAGACCTCCGATCTGCAGTCCGAAAGCAAGCAGCTCACGTTCAGCCTGCGTCCGATGGTGTTCAACTCCAAGTGGGGCTGGAGCCTGTCGTATGTGCTGGCCGATACGCGTGAGCAGTTCCTCGGTTTCAACAGCACCGCGGGCGTGCCGAAGGGCATCGAGTGGTCGAAGGGCACGTTCTTCTCGCGCCATCAGATCCAGTATTCGTTCAGCTACAACGCCTTCGATGCCATCCGCATCTCCTGGAACGGCAACTTCCGCTCGGGTGTGAACTACACGCCGACGATCAATCAGGACATCAACGGCGACAGCTACAACAACGATCGCGCGTTCATCTACGATCCCGCGACGGTCACCGATCCGGCTCTCAAGGCCGGTCTCGAGAACTTCCTCGCCAACGGCACGCGCGAGGCGGTGGAGTGCCTGCGCAGTCAGATGGGGCAGTTCGCCGGTCGCAATTCGTGCACGGGCCCGTGGCAGATGACGGGGAACCTGAACATCTCCTTCAATTCCCTGAAGCTGGGGCTGCCGCAGCGCGCCAGCCTGCGGCTCCAGGTCGCCAACCCGCTCAATGGCCTCGATCGCCTCATCAATGGCGAAGACGGCCTGAAGGGCTGGGGCGCGACGCCGAACCCGGGCAACAACGGCGCGCTGCTCTTCGTGCGCGGCTTCGATCCGGTCACCAACACCTTCAAGTACGAAGTCAACGAGCGCTTTGGCTCGACGCGTCCGCAGCAGACCACGCAGCGCGCCAACCCGACCTCGATCACGCTCTCGATGAACTTCGACGTCGGTCCCACGCGCGAACAGCAGCAGTTGCTGCAGCAGCTCGATCGGGGCCGCACGCGCCCGGGCAACAAGCCCTCGCTCCAGCAGCTGCGCAACACGGCGAGTGTGGGCCTCATCAATCCGATGCAGCAGCTCCTGCTGCAGGCGGATACGCTCAAGCTCACGCGCAAGCAGGCCGACAGTCTGGCCACGCTGAATCGGTGGTACGTGCTCAAGAGCGACAGCATCTGGACGCCGGTGGCGCGTTTCCTCGCCGACCTGCCGGATCGCTACAGCCACTCCGATGCGTACGGCCGCTACCGTCAGGCGCGTGAGGCGTCGGTGGATCTGCTCATTGCCGTGGCGCCGGGCATCCGCCGGATGCTGACTGAAGAACAGGTGCGCATTCTTCCGACGGCGCTCGTGTCCTTCATGGACAAGCGCAATCTCCAGGGGCTCCGTTCCGGCAGCAGCGGCGACAACCGCTTCGGCGGAGGCGGTGGCTTCGGTGGTGGCCGGTGATCCCCGCTGACCAGACGAGAATCCCTTCCATGCAGACTATCATGATCGATGCATCGGTTGCCAGGCGCCTGGCCCGCTGGAGCAGTGTCGGTGTGCTCCTGGCCGCGCTGGTGCCTGCCGTTGCCCACACGCAGGAGCCGACGCCGGCGGCGGCGCAGCCCAATGTGCCCGTGCGCGACGTCTCCGCGGTGGTGGCGCGCTCCACGCAGCCGCTCGGCGGCGTGAATTCCGTGCGCGTGCTGTCCGACGGTTCGCTGTTCGTGAACGACACGCAGCGTCGTCGCCTGCTCAAGTTCGACGCATCACTCGGTAGCCCGGTCGTCGTGGCCGATACGGCGCCCGGTGGGCTGATGCCGTACGGACAGCGGCCTCTCGGATTGATGGCGTACCTGGGTGATACCACCATCGTGGTCGATGCCTCCACCATGTCGCTGGTGGCGCTCGATCCACGGGGACGTACGCTGCGCGTGATGGCGTCGCCGCGACCGAACGACATCAATACCCTCGCCAACACGCCGCTGGCATCGCATGCCTTCGATGCCAAGGGTCGGCTCTACTACCGGCAGGGTGGCATGGGTGGCGGCCCTGGTGCGGGCGTGATGTTCGGCAACGGCAACGACCAGCGCAATCGTGGCGGTAACAACAACAACAATCGCGGCGGCGGTGGTGGTGGCGGATTCGGCGGCCCGCCGGGTGGCGGTGGCGGCGGATTTGGTGGTCCACCGGGCGGTGGCGGCGGTTTTGGTGGTGGGTTTGGCGGGGGTGGCGGACAGGGCGGTCAGGGCGGCAATGGCCCTGGCGGCCGTGGCTTCAACCCCGGCAATCAGCCGGACTCCGTGCCCATCGTTCGTGTCGATTTCGACACGCGCAAGGCCGACACGGTCACCTTCGTGAAGGTGCCGAAGAACGAAACGCAGATGACGCGGGGTGAGGATGGTTCGACGCGTATCACGCTGAAGATCAATCCGCTTCCGCAGGCCGACGACTGGGCGCTGCTCGCTGATGGAACGGTGGCCGTCATGCGCGTGCTCGACTATCACGTGGACTACTATCGTCCCGATGGATCCCACGTGGCGTCGGACAAACTGCCGTTCGACTGGAAGCACATCAGCGACGAAGAGAAGACCAAGATGGTCGACTCGCTGCAGACGCTGGCCAAGGCCGCATCGGAGCGCGCCGGTGCCGGTGGCGGCGGTGGGTTCCGCATGCACATCGAGCCCATCGGTGCCGACAAGTTGCCCGACTACTTCCCGCCCATCCGGCAGGGGTCGAGCATCGCCGACAACGAAGGCAATCTATGGGTGGTGCCGTCCACCTCGAATCTCTCCGCGCAGTTGGCGCAGACCATGATGGGTGGACGTGGCATGGGCCCCGGAATGGGGCCTGGTGGACCGGGTGGCCCGCCGGGAGGCGCCACGGGTGCGAGCGCTCCGGGGGCGGCTGGTGCGCCCGGTGCCAATGGCCGACCGGCGCAGGGAGGACAGGGCCCGCAGGGGTTGATGGGTCTGCTCCCCATGGCCAACACACCACCGCTCGTGTACGACGTGATCAGCCCCGAGGGCAAGTTGGTTCAGCGCGTGAAGCTCCCCGGTGGCCGGCAGATCGTCGGGTTCGGCCCCAATGGCGTACTGTATCTTCAGGCGCGCGAAGGACGTGACGTCTATCTCGAGTCGGTGAAGGTGCAGTAAGACGCCGAGGAACCACGAGTCCGGTTCCTCACCCTGCATATCACGACAAAGCGCCCCCGCACCGGAAGTGCGGGGGCGCTTCGTTCATCCTGCGTGCATCCTCCTACATCGGGAGAGATGCTGGTCAGCCCTTCGGGCCCGCGCCAAGAATGGCCGGCGACACCGCATCGCCGAACTTCTTGATGTTCTCACGGAACATGCCGGCCAGTTTGCTGGCCTGCGCATCGTACGCGGCGCCGTCGGCCCAGGTGCGACGCGGGTCGAGCACGTCGCTCGGCACGCCTTCGACGGCCTGCGGAATGTGGAGCCCGAAGATCGGGTCCGTTCCGAACGACGCACCGGCCAGCGAGCCATCGAGCGCGGCCCGCACCATGGCGCGCGTGTGCGAGAGCTTCATGCGCTTGCCCACGCCATAGGCGCCGCCGCTCCAGCCCGTGTTCACCAGCCACACCTGCGAGCCATGCTGCTTGAGCAACTCGCCCAGCATCTCGGCGTACTTGGTGGGGTGCCATACGAGGAACACCGCGCCGAAGCAGGCCGAGAACGTGGCCTGCGGTTCGGTCACGCCACGCTCGGTGCCGGCCACCTTGGCCGTGTAGCCCGACAGGAAATAATACATCGCCTGCTCGGGTGTGAGCTTCGCGATCGGGGGCAATACGCCGAAGGCATCGGCCGTGAGGAACACGACGTTTTTGGGGTGACCGCCGCGGCCGCTGGGCACATGGTTCTTGATGTACGGCAGCGGGTAGGACGCGCGCGTGTTCTCGGTGATGCTCTGGTTCGCGAAGTCCACCGTGCGCGACGGCTGGTTCAGCACGACATTCTCGAGAATCGTGCCGAACATCTGCGTGGTCGCGTAGATGTCGGGCTCCCCTTCGGCCGACAGATTGATGGCCTTGGCGTAGCAGCCGCCCTCGAAGTTGAACGTGCCTTCAGGCGACCAGCCATGTTCGTCGTCGCCGATGAGGCCCCGCTCGGGATCGGCGGACAGCGTGGTCTTGCCCGTGCCCGAGAGACCGAAGAAGAGCGCCGTGTCACCCGCGGGGCCGATGTTGGCCGAGCAGTGCATGGAGAGCACGCCCTGCCTGGGCAGCAGGTAGTTCATGACCGTGAACATCGCCTTCTTGAGCTCACCGGCGTATCGCGTGCCGCCGATCAGGATGGTGCGCTCGGCGAGATTGAGCACGATGAACGTGCCGGTCCGCGTGCCATGACGGGCCGGATCCGCCTGCAACTCGGGTGCGTGATAAACGGTGAAGTTGGGCGCGAACGTCGCCAGTTCTTCGAGGGCCGGGCGGATGAACATGTTGCGCACGAACGCCGCGTGCCACGCGTTGGGCAGGATGTAGCGCACGCTCAGGCGCGAGGAGGGATCGGCGCCGCAATAGAGATCCTGCACGAACAATTCATCGAGACCATTCAGGTACTGCTGCACATCGGCTTTCAACGTGGCCCAGTGTTCCGGCGAGAAGGGCTGATTGACTTTTCCCCAATCGACATCGGCCTCACTGCCGGGCTCTTTGACCACGAATTTGTCGTTGGGCGAGCGGCCGGTGTGGGGCGAGGTCACGGCGACGAAAGGCCCCATGTCCGCGAGCGTTCCTTCCTGGCGACGGATCGCTGCCTCGATCAACTCGGGAGCGACGAAATTCCAATGCACGGTGCCTTTGGGCGTGATGCCCTGTGGCGCAAGGCCACCGGCACTCTCGCGAACGGGAGCAGACGGGGAGAGCTGCGTCGCCATGATGCAAACCTCACGGAAAGCGGACAGCAGTGCGATCGCCACGCTGGAGGAGCGCGGCCACGTCACCGCAACGGGTTGCCGAACGGGTATCGACGATAGAGAACAGTGAACACGACGCGGACGTCGTATCCGGATTTTCGGTTCACGTTCGGGGCGAGCTTGAACCGAAGGTCGAAACATGTCGAAGCAACAGGCCGTGCTCAAGCGCGCCGGGCGGGTGAATTGGAGGGGATGGACCGAAGAGCCTTCTCGAAGCGCCTTCTCGAAGCGCCGATCAAAGCGGCCGATCGGGTGTATGGGTGCACTGCGCGAGCGCCACGCAGGCATTCCATGCCCACCTCGTGAGCACGACGTGAGCATTGCGTGAGCCGCCCCATTCCGCAACGTTAGTAGTGATGACGCAGACCCCGAGGATATTCGAACGCTTCCCGCTGTTGCGGCGATTGCTGTTCGTGCTGGCCTGCCTGCAGGTGCTTGCACCGGCCACGGCAGCCATCGCGGATAGCCTGAGCCTCGATCGTCGGGTCGCGTATGCGCATATCGAATCGGAAACCGGGAGTGGCTGTGTCGTCGTGCACGCGCACGACTGTGTGTTGTGTGCCATTGCCACCACGCCCATGGCGAGACCGGCGACGCACCAGATGGTGCCGCCGGAGCGACGCTGTGGCTATGTGCCGCCCCGGGCGCCCGAGCTTCCGCGCGAAGTCCGCGCCGCCACGGGCAAGGCGAGCCGCGCACCACCCGCTGCACTGAGCTGAACTCTTCGCTGTCGGGCGTGTCGCCTGCCAGCGCCTCGGTGTGTGCATCGGGAGAACCGATGACAGACCGTTCACTCCGTCGCTTCAGGTGGACCCACTCATGGTTCGTTCGTTCTTCCGTCGTGCGGAAGGTCGGCGCGTATTGGCGCCGTCCCGCATGGCTTTCTTCGCGTTCCTGCTGGGCATTCTCGCCCAGTTCACCGTCGGCACGACCCTCGCTGCGCAGAACGCGTCGGTGATCGGTGTCGTCAAGGATTCCTCAGGCGCCCCGCTGGCCAACGTGCAGGTGGTGGCGTCCGGCAGCAATCGTTCGGCACTCACCGACGAGCGGGGCGAGTTCCTGCTGCAGGGGCTGCCCGCGGGGACGTATCATCTCGACCTCGTACGCATCGGGTATGCCAGTGCGCATCAGGTCGTGACCGTCCCCTCCACTGGAGAAGTGCGGGTGGCCATTGTGATGCGCGTGGCCACCGTGCGACTCAGCAGTGTCAACGTCACCGCCACCCCTACCGGCAGCGATCCGCTCGACGTCACGCAGGCTACGGTACAGTTGGGCGGCAAGGAATTGCAGCGGGCGTTGAGTACGTCCATCGGACAGACGCTTGCCAAGGAACCGGGCATGGCCTCCCGTTTCAACGGACCGATGGCTGCCACGCCGGTGATCCGCGGACTCACCGGCGAGCGCGTGCTCGTGCTGCAGGACGGCGAGCGCACGGGCGATCTCTCGTCCGCGGCGGCGGATCACATGAATGCCGTCGATCCCAGCAGTGCCGAACGCATCGAAGTCATCCGCGGTCCGGCTTCGCTGCTGTACGGCAACAACGCCCTGGGTGGTGTGGTGAACGTCATCTCGGCGGACATCCCCACGAACATTCCGTCGAAGGCCTCAGGATACATCATGGGGCAGGGCGAGTCGGCCACGCCGGGTGGGGTGGCGGGCGTGGGGCTCACCCTGCCGATCTCCTCACGGTTCGCGCTCACTGCGCGCGGGGGGCTGCGCAACTTCAGCGACATGCGCGTCGGTGGTGGAGACAAGCAACCCAACACCAACGGTGACACGCAGCAGTTCACCGTGGGTGGTGGGTACGTGGGCCCGAAGCTCTCGCTGGGCGGTGTGTACCGGCAGATGGACTTTGAATACGGCCTGCCGCACGATCCCGAGGAAGAGGCGGTCCGTATCGACGGGGTGCGTCGTGCGGGTTCGTTCCAGGGCACCCTCAACACCGGACGCATCGGGCTGTCGTCCATCCGCCTCGATCAGACGGTGCAGAGTTATCGGCACGCCGAGATCGAGGAGGACGGCGGGGTCGGTACGCGCTTCAGTCTCAACACGCAGACCACCAATCTCGTGGCGCGCACGCGAGCCGGTCGTGTGAATGGTGCGGTGGGTGTGCAGGGGATCTTCCGGCAGTACACACCGGTCGGTGAGGAAGCCTTCACGCCTGCGGCCGACAACAAGAATCTGGCGGCCTTCGTGTTCCAGGAGTTTTCGCTGTCCGGCAATCCCGATGCGGAGCACGCACCGCGCCTGCAACTGGGGGCACGCTACGACCGCTTCACGATCGATACACGTCCCGGTGAAGAGGCCGAACGGTTCGGGGCCCCACGGACGCGGGACTTCGACAATGTGGCCGCATCGGTTGGTCTGAGCATACCGGTCACCGACGGGGTGTCGTTGTCGGGGAACGTGTCGCGCGGCTTCCGCGCGCCGGCGGTGGAAGAGCTGTATGCCGACGGATTCCATGCGGCGGTCGGTACCTACGATGTGGGCAACCCGAATCTCGAGGCCGAACGCAGCACCGGACTCGAAGCAGGGCTGCGCGCCCAATCGCCGCGGGTCTTCGCGCAACTCAACGGGTACTACAACCGCATCGACGACTACATCACGCCGGTTGCGTTGGCGGAGCCGAAGGAGGTCGACGGAGAGGAGGTGCCCTCCGTGACGTTCGAAGGACGCAACGCGGTGCTCGCGGGCGTGGAAGCCCAGGTGGAGTCGAAGCTGGTGCATCACCTGGTGGGCGGATTCATGGGTGACTACACCCGCGCCTCCATTCGTGGCAGCGACGATGTCCTGCCGTACATTCCGGCCGGCCGTATCGGCGCTTCGTTGCGCTACGACAACGGCCGCATGTCCGTGGGTGGTGATGTGCGCCGCGTATTCGCGCAGAACCGCGTCCTCGACGACGGTCTGGATGTGCCAACCGGGGCCTACACATTGCTGGATCTGTCCGCTGGCTGGTTGTTCACGGTGGCGGGCCGTCAGGTGCATTCGGTGACGCTGCGCGTGGACAATGCGCTCGACGAGCAGTACCGCGATGCCACCAGCCGCATCAAGCGGTTCGCATACAACCCGGGCCGCAACATCGCGCTGGTGTACAAGCTGCTGTACTGAAGGTCCTTGACCGAAGGATCCATTCACTGCGCGGGGGCACGCCGACATCGGTGTGCCCCCGCCGGTGTATTGCTCAGCTCCGGGATGCGTTCGTGCGCTCCACCAGCGCTTCCAGCTTGTCGAACGAACCGGTCCAGCCCTGTGTCATCCCCCCACGTTCCGCCACGAACGCCGCGATTTCCTCCGGCGTGGCGGCACCGTACACCTCCCACCGCACCGTGACCCGTGTCGTGGCCGGTCCTTCTTCCGACAACAACACGGTGGTGAGCATCTTCTCCGGCCATGTGGGGGCGCCGGGGTGACGCGAGATGTTCTCCTGCGCGTCGGTGAAATACTGCACATACACGATGCGGTCGGGGCGGTGCAGATCGAGATAGGCCACCCGGCCGTACATCGTGAACTGGCCGTTGGTCATCGAATAGAATCCCTCGCCGCCGGGCCGGATGTCGAGACGATGGAATTCCATCGTGAAGTCCGTGGGCGGCAACCACTGCGAGAAGTGTTCGGGTCGGGTCCACATGTCGAACATCGTCCCGATCGGGGCATCGAAGCTGCGATTGATGACGAAGATTTCCTGATCCGACGTCTTTTTCTCCAGATACTCGGCCAGACGATCCCACGTGCCGTTACCACCCGCCGTCTTGATGAACGCGCGGGTCTGCTGCGCTTCCTCCGCCGTCGCCAGCGTCATGCGCATGTCGAGTTCCGTCTTCCCGTCCAGTTCCCGGAACTCGGCGGTGACCCGGAACAGCGGCTTCGCGTCGCTCGCGGAAGCGCCGTGATCGTACACGAGACGTCGTTGCGGCTCCACTTCGTGATAGCGCGTGAAGTTGGGCCAGTCCTTGCCATCGGGGCCATGCATGGTGTACACCCAGGTGCCTCCGACGCGCAGATCGCGGCTGTGAGTCGTCACGGTGAAACCACGGGGACCCCACCACTGGATCACCTGCGCCGGATCCGTCCAGGCGTCCCACACCATGCCGATGGGCGCATCGTACACACGGATGATCCGGATCTCGTTGGCGTTGGCATCAACTGTTGCAGTCATCGTTCGTTTCTCGCGGTGAGGCGCCGGTGGCGGCGTTGGGTGAAGCGTTGAGTGAGGCGTGAGCGGACGCGCCGCTGAGGGTCTTCAGATACTCGCCCAGTCGATCCAGACTCTCCTCCATGAAGGCGCGATAGTCCTCCATCCAGGCGGATACATCCTTCAGGGGATCGGGGTTGAGCCGGCACGGCCGCCACTGCGCCTCGCGCCCCTTCGTGACGAGTCCGGCCTTCTCCAGCACCTTGAGGTGCTTGGTCACACCGGGAAGCGTCATGTGCCCCAGGAAGGGTTCGGCGAGCTCCGTGACACTGGCCTCGCCCTGCCTCAGGCGTGCCAGTATTGCGCGTCGGGTTGGATCGGCCAGCGCCGAGAAGGTCTGGCTCAGGGTGTCGTGCATGATATACCTGAAAGTTAATTAACCTTTTGGTATAATATTGTACAAATGGCACGGCGCAAGAGGGGAGCGCAGAGACCGTCGACCACCCGGCCACCCGGCTATGTCGTTCGCCTATTCGCGATCTGCAGGGCCTACACTCGCCGCCGCATCCCCGGCCGCATAGGCCCGCAGCCGATGCAACATGCGCCCATCCGTCTCCGCCGGCGTATCGCCCTTGGGCGTCTCGATCACCTTCGGAATCGGTGCCAGCCGTTCGTCGGTCATGATGCGGCGGAACATATCCGCGCCGAGACTGCCTTCGCCGATGAGCTCATGGCGATCGAGATGTGAACCGAGGCGGGCTTTCGAATCGTTGAGATGCAGACAGCCCAGCGCACTGAATCCGATGGTATCGCCGAAGTGCGACCAGACCTCGTCGTAGTGCGCGACGAGATCGTACCCGGCGGCCCACACGTGCGCGGTGTCGAGACACACTCCCACCCGATCGCGCAGTGCCGTGGGAATCTGCGCGAGCAATGCGGCCATTTCTTCGAAGGTCGATCCCAGGACCGTCCCCTGACCGGCGGTCAGCTCCATGAGCAGACGTGTGGGGCCGGGCTCCGCTTCCAGAGCCGCCACGATACCATCGACGTTGCGCGCCAGACCACTGGGACGATCGTCGATGAAGTTGCCGGGATGAGACACCAGCGCGTCGAGGCCGAGCGCATGACATCGCCGCAGCTCCGTGCGGAAACTCTCCAGGGAACGGGCGCGCAGTTCCGTGTTGGGCGAAGCGAGATTGATCAGATAGGAGTCGTGCGCACAACACCACCGTACCGACGTTTCCGCCATCGCCTCGCGGAATCGTAGGGCTTCGGTGGCGTCCACTTCACGTTCCGCCCATCGATTGGCCTGCTTGGTGAAGATCTGCGCGGCCGTGGCGTCGATTTCACGGGCCCGTGTGGCTGCTTCCCAGGTGCCCCCGGCAATGGAGAGATGGGCTCCCAACGGTGCACGATCCCGGCGGGCATCGCCGGCATCCACCACGGGAAACGTTCGTGATGTCAGCGCTGTCCGCGCAACCATTCCAACGGATCCACGGCCCGCCCCTTGGGACGGATCTCGAAATGCAGATGTGGCGGCAACTCGGGATCTGTGTCACCCACGGTGCCGATCACCTGTCCCTTGCTCACCTGCTGGCCTTTACGCACATCGATGCGCTGCAGCGAACCGTACACGGAATAGTCGCCCCCGCCATGCTGCACGATCACGGTGGGTCCGTACGTGCCGACGTTGTCGGCGAGCACCACTTCACCCGCCGAAATGGACTTCACCGCGGCGCCGGTATTGGCGCCGATGCCGATGCCATTCCAGCGCGTCGTGGTGTTGTTGGGATTCACGACCCGCCCGAATCGATAGAGAATCGTGCCGTCCACCGGCCAGTCGAGTTTGCCGAGATCCGAGGTGCGGATGGACGACGGCGCGGCGGGACGGGCATTGGGTGTCATCTCGGCGCGGCGCCGCGCGGTTTCGAGCGCCGCGATCGCGCCGGCAATACGGGATTCGTCACGGGCGAGCTGCTGCAGACGCGCGCGGGCCTGCTCCGTCGAGCGTTGCACCGTCGCGAGGTTGCGCTGACTCCGTGTCTCGAGATCGGCCAGACGCCGGGCTTCGCGGTCCTTCTCCTGACGATTGCGCGCGACGTCCTCCTGCAGACGCACCAGCAGCATGCGCTGGTTGATGATCTGGTCGCGCAGCCCCTCCACCCGCCGCACGAGACTGCGATCGCGCAGGGCGAGTTCGTGCAGATACTTGTAGCGCGCCACCAGGCTGGCAAAGGAGTGCGCCGAGAGCATCGCTTCCACATCGTAGAGACTGCCGCGCTTGTAGATCTCCACCATGCGTCGCTGCAAGGCCGAGCGTTTGTCGCCCAGCTCCTGCTCGGCCTTCACCAATCCCGCACCGGCCTTGGTGACTTCCTCGTTGATGGTGTTGAGTTGCCGATCGAGCGCCAGCACCAGACGCCGCGTGGTCTGACGCTGCGCCTCGAGGTTGTTCACTTCTTCGGCGAGCGTGCGGGCCGAGCGCTGCAATTGGTTCATGCGCGCCTCGAGATCGCCGCGTTCCTTGCGCAGCTTGTCGAGTTCGCTCTGCTGTTGACGCAGGCGTTGATCGGCGTTGGGGGGCGGTTGATTGCCCGTCGCCTGCGCCGCGAGCCCGGCGGTACCGACAACACACCATGTCGCCACGCTCAGGAGCGCGCACCTCCATCCCCACGACCGGGTTTGCACCGGGCGCCCCATCAGGGTTCGCGCCACACCTGGCGCAGATGGCGGCCCACGGAGAGCCAGCTACCGACCAGGCCCAGTGCGCCACCGGCAAGAATGCCGAGCGCGATCTGCTCACCCGTGAAGAACGTGGTCTGCATGAGATTGCGCGAGACCAGTTGCGCCGTGGCCCAGGTGAACAGCACGGCGAGTGTGCCGCCGAGCAGTCCTTTGATGGTGCCATCGAGGAGGTAGGGCAATCGCACGAACCAGTTCGTTGCGCCGACCAGGCGCATGATCTCGATTTCCCTGGTGCGCGCGAGAATGGCCATGCGAATGGTGGCTCCGATGATGATCACGGCCACGAGCGCAAAAACCCCGCCCAGCACCGAACCGGCAAGACCCGCGATGTTGCGGATCTTGTACAGCTTCTCCACCCACTCGCGACCGTATCGCACTTCTTCAACCACGGGGTAGGTCTGCAGCTTCCGGGAGAGTTGCTGCACCGTTTCGGGATCGCGGTACCCTTCCTTGAGGCGCAATTCCACGGAGCCGGGCAGGAACGTGCCTTCCATCACGTCGCGGAATTCCTCCAGCTCGGCCCGCGCGCGTTGCAGCGCGGAGTCTGGCGAGACGTATCCCACGTCGGCGACTTCGGGGAGGTTGTTGATGCCGCGGATCAGTTCCTCCACCTGGGCATCACGCGCGCCTTCCACGAGGAAGGCGCGGATCTCCACCCGGTCTTCGATCTCGCGCAGCGCCGAGCGGATGTTGAGCGCCACGAGTCCGAACAGCCCGAACGCAAAAAGCGAGAACGCGATGGTGACGACGCCCAGCACGGCCAGCAGCGGCGCACGGCGAAACGCCAGCACCACTTCACGAAGCGCGAGTCTCATCGCCGCCCCCGCATGTCGGCCAGCAGACGGGCGGTGTCCGTGCCATCGAACACCAGCTCGCCCGCGGCGAGTTCGAGGAACCGCAGGTTCGCGCGCTGGATCATGCTCACGTCGTGCGTGGCCATCAGTACGGCGGTACCACGCGCATTGATCTCGCGCAGCAGCAGGAAGATGGCGTGCGTGGCCCGATCATCGAGATTGCCGGTGGGTTCGTCGGCCAGCAGCAGGAACGGATCGTTGGCCAGCGCGCGCGCGATGGCCACACGCTGCTGCTCGCCACCCGACAGTTCATGCGGATAGGCGGTGGCCTTGGAGGCCAGTCCCACCTGCGTGAGCAGACGCGCCACCCGGGGGGCGATCTGTGCATGCGGAGCGCCGGTCACTTCGAGCGCGAACGCGACGTTCTGTTCCGCCGTGCGATCGGGGAGCAGACGGAAATCCTGGAAGACGATACCGATGCGTCGCCGGAGGTGCGGGATCTCACGCTGCCGGATGGTCTTGCTGGAGAAGCCCGAGACGCGCACTTCTCCCTGCGTGGGACGTTCGGCCATCGACAGCAGCTTGAGCAGCGTGCTCTTGCCGGCTCCGCTGTGGCCCACGAGAAAGACGAACTCCCCTTTACGCAGTTCGAACGACACGTCGCGCAGTGCGGTGCCGGAACGGGCGTATTCCTTTGATGCGTTCGCGACACGGACGATGCCCGCGGTTTGGGGCTCCACCACTATGCGAGTGCCTCCGTCAATCGTTCGATGAGCAGGTCCGGCGCTTCGAGGCCCACCTGGAGACGCAGGGCCGACGTCCCGGGCACCGGCTCGGCGAGAGTCGTGTACGTGCCGGGCCACGGTGCGGGGCGGGAATCGCCGTGCTCGAGGAATCGCGACGCACTGTGGATGGCGTGCTGCGCCGACGCGAGCGTGAGACGCAAGGTGATACCAACCACGGGCGCCTGTGTGCCTTCGGTGTCGCGTTCGACGCCTTCCGGAATGGTCGGGAAATCGACCTGCGTGATGGCAGGGTGTTCCACGGCCCAGGCGGCTAGGGTGAATGCGGTGGCGCTCTGTCGACGGACACGGACATCGAGCGTCTCCAGTCCGCGTTCGAGTGCGACGAGGGCGTGCGGATGCGGCACCGCTCCCCACACCTGCATCTTCGCGCGCACTTCTTCCACCAACCCTTCCGAACCGCACACCACGCCCGCGGCATAACCGCCGGCGCCGTCGAGCAGGAAGCTGGCGTCGTGCAGCACCACGTCGGCGCCATGACGGATGGGACGCAGCAGCACCGGAGACGCCGCGGTGCTGTCCACCAGCAGAGCGATGCCCAACTCCCGTGCCAGCGCCCGCGGCGGCTGACAGTCCACGAACCGCGCTTCTTCCAGCGAAGGGGTTTCCAGCAGCAATGCCCGGGTGGTGCGTTCGATGCCGCGGCGCCATCCGCGGGTGTCCTGCGGATCGATGAAGGTGACCGCGACCCCCAGGGCGGGCAGTTCCTGCTCGAGAAAACGGCGCGTCGATTGCCGCACGCCGCGACTGGCCAGCAGATGATCGCCGGGACGGAGCAGCGCCAGGATGGTACACGCGGTTGCCGCCATATCGCTCGCCAGAACGAGCGCCGCTTCGGCGCCCTCGAACTCGGCGAGGCGCCGCGACAGAGTATCAGGCACGTGGGCGGGAGTCGGTATCCACGCGAAGGATCCGCACGATCTCGGACGGCGACGCGCCGGCGACATCGCGCAGCACGATTCCTCCTCGCGGGAGCGTCTCGTCGAGCTCGAGCACTGCCAGCTCCGACCGCCGCTCCGATACCACACGCACCAGCTCCCCTTCGGTCACGAGACGGACCAGGGCATCGTCCGGGCGCATGCGCACGAGCGGGCCACGCTCGGCGTCGCTGGCCCGCGTGGCGATGAAGCCCACCACCTGCAGGGGCGGCGCGAAACCGCTGAACACCCCCAGCTTGCGTGTCCCCGTGGGACCGTCTTTCTGACTCATGGAGTTCCTCGCACCGTACGGGATCCCGTATGGGGCACTGTGCCGGGCACCGCATAGCCGGCATCGTCGCACATCAGGAGGCGGCGGTGCACCAGGTGATCGAGCTGCGCGCGCGTCTGCTCCACGAGCCGCGTGTCCAGCACCCGGGCATCGGCCGCCGATTGATCGACCGTGGCCTGCAGATGACGGGCCACGTCACTCGCGGAGAGGGGGCCGTGATCCCGCACCACGTCCCAGTGCACACGTTCGATCTCTTCCACGTGTCCGAAGAGTTCCGCCTCGCCCTCATGCCACGATACCAACGCCAGCGCGTGACGTTCCAACACGGTTTCGATGGGATCGATGTGCCCTTCGTGGATGCCGCGGAAGGTGAGATATCCCTTGGGGCCTTCGTCGCTCGTGAAGCGCAGCAGCAGCTTGGCCACGATCTCGTCGGCACAGGAAAAATCGAGGAGATTCACCTGCGAGAAGTCGATCGTGGTGACGATGGGGGTGGCGACCTCGTTCACCTGCTGCTCGATGGCCGTGCGCACGGCGGCGCCCGTGGGCCGCGTGACCAGATTCGAATAGAGATCGCAGACCGTGCCGCGCAGCACCGTACCGACGTCGATGTGCATGCTCATCGCACACTCCGGCCGCGGGGGCGCGCCGTGCTGCCGGCCGGGCGCGCCTGGTCCGCGGCATCGCCGATGCGCTCGGGCACGATCACCTGCATCTGCGCCCCGGGGAAAAAGGGCAGCGATTCCTGGAGGGGAATGTCCTCGTCCCAGTCCGGCGTGATGGCGATGCGCGCCGTTCCGCTGCGGACGGTGAGTTTGCCATTCCACCGGCTGATGAACCGACGGATGCCCGCGATGCCCTGACCGCGGCCATTGTCGCGGAACCGATGCCGACTCACGGCGCGCAGCACCGCATCCTCGAGCGCCATGGCATCGTCCCAGCGGTCGCTCCGGCGGTGCGTGGGCGAACTCTCCAGCGACTGCCGGAAGCCGATACCCGCGTCACACACCGCGATCACGACCACGCGGCGACCCAGACGGCGCGTGTACTTGTAGGTCTGCACCGCGACCCAGCCGCCCAACTCGGCGTGCTCCACGATGTTCTGACAGGCTTCACTCAATGTGAGCCCGAATGCGCCCGTGGCCGCCGTCTCGAGATTGAGCTGTCCATGGAGAATGTCGGCCGCCTTCTGGTGAATGCGGCCCACCACGCCATGCACGTCCTCGGTCTGCGTGATCGGCGTGATCTCGAGCAACACATCGCTCTCGTGGGCTTCGCGCGCCCGCGGCACCGCTCCGTGCAGTTCGTACAACTCCGCGGCATACCGGAAGAACCCCGTGCGCGACCAGTACGACAGCGTGTCCGGATGTTCGGGCACCGCGAAGTCCATGCGGTCGGTGCGCGATTGCGCCACGCACAGCAGCGCCGTCAGCCCGTACGGTGAAGCCCACCGGGCATGACGGGCATCGACCAGGATCTTCTCGCCCGGCGGCACAGAGGCCAGCTGCTCGATGACCTGCTCGAAGCTCTGCTCATCGAGTGACGGCGGCACGCTGATGACGGTGGTCACTTGGTGCTGAGCTCTCCGCGAAGATGATTCGCGAGCCCCGTGGCTCCGCGATGTTCGACGTTGCGCGCCGCCGCCCTGTTGGCGGCGAGCATCGCATCAGTCAACATATCACCGGCAAGCAGCCGTGAGAAATGGGTGGCGCCCCAGACATCACCACATCCGGTGGGATCTCCCGGACCATCCACCCGCGCGATCTCCGCCGGCACCAGCGCCGTTCGCAGCGCGCCCAGCGCACCCGCTCCGCCCCGCGGTGATGTGGAGAGCGCAATGTTGTGACCTCGTCGAGTGGGAAGATGCGCCAGTCGTTCGAAGCCCGGGGCCGCGAAGTAGGCCGCGCCCCGTTTGCCGAGTGTCACGCAGAGCGCGGACACACCCGCCGCCATGGCCGTTGCCGCCAGCGCCATCGAGTCCGGCGCCATCAGACGCATCTCGTCTTCGTTCACCTGCAGGATGTCGAAACACGCGCACCACGCGGCCACATTGGGCAGTGGACGGGGCACCCGCAGCCCGTCCGCCTGCACGGCCATCACCAGCATGTGCAGATCGCAGTAGATGGGGCCGTGGAAATGCGCGCGGATGAGCTGCATGGTCTCGAGATCGAGTTCCCAGCCACTCAGCAGATTGATGTACAACGCGTCGATGCGCGCGTGTTCCAGCACCGGCTTGAGACCGAGCCAGTTCCATCCCGGCACGCCGCCGGTGAGATGCTCACTGCGGCGCTCGTCGTCGAGATAGCGGAGTTCGACGCGATTGTTGGGGTAGGGGACGCCGATCAGTTCGATGTCGGGTGCCATGTGCCGCAGACCGCGGCAGAACACACGCGCCCGATCCACGAGATCGTTGCCCACCTTGGCGATGGGCACGATCTCCCAGTCGTCCGGCAGCGCGGCATCGAGGGCGGAGAGGGAGTAGGTGATACCGCCCCACTCTTCGATGGGAACGCTGCGTCGGTCGCGTCCGTGCAGCACGTCCCAGACGAACGACCCGATGACCCCGAGACGTCGTGTTCGACCCGTTGTGTTCATCGACCAGCGCGGAACGGGAATCAGACGGGAGGCCGGCCGGTGGTCTGCGCGATGAAAGCGGCCACGGCGCCCACCACACCGGCCGTGCCGGGAAGCGTGCCGGGCACGATGCGGCAACTGTCGGACACACTCTTGAACGCGCGTCGGCGCACTTCCTTGCGCAACGGTTCGAAGAGCGCGTCACCGGCCTGCGTCACGCCGCCCGCGATCACCACCACATCGGGATTGAAGATGTTGAGCAGGTTGGCGATGCCCGCTCCCAGCACACGCGCGGTGTCCCGCACGATTTCCAGCGCCACGACGTCACCTTCGGCGGCGGCCGCGTACACCAGCGCCGCCGTGATGCGGGAGAGGTCGCCGTCCACCATGCGCCGGAGCGCGGACGACTCGTCGCTGGCGAGCGCCTCCTGCGCACGACCGGCGATGGCCGTGCCCGAGGCATAGGCTTCGAGGCATCCGTAGTTGCCGCAGCCGCACCGACGACCATCGAGGTCGATGGTCGTGTGTCCGATTTCGCCCGCGGCATAACTCGAACCGCGATACAGTCGGCGGTCGATGATGACACCGCCGCCCACACCGGTGCCGATGGTCACGCCGATGACGTTCACGCCGCCACGCGCCGCCCCCAGCCACCACTCGCCGTACGTCGCACAATTGGCGTCGTTGTCGATCTCCACCGGCAGTCCGGTGAGCCGGGCCATCGGATCGTTCAGCGGACGGTCGTGCCACCCGAGATTGGGCGCCTTGAGCACACGCCCCGTTTCGCGGTCCACGGTACCCGGTGCGCCGACCCCGACCCCGATGAATGCCTCGCGCGGCACGCCGGTTTCGCGCATCGTGGCCTCGATGGTGTCGTTCACCATGCGCGCCATGCGCGCGATCACGGCATCGGCGCCTTCACTCGCGTGTGTTGGCACGCTCTGCAGCCCATGCAATTGCGCGCCATCGAACGACATGGCGCCCACGACGATGTTGGTGCCGCCCAGATCGACGCCGACGGCATACTGCGGAGCGTGTGCTGACAAAGATGCTGACGCGGGTGCGGACATGTACCGGAAAGATAATCGGCTATCGGTGAGGCCGTTGGAGGACCAGCTCCAGCGCGGCGTCGGCCACCGCAATGGGGGACAGCGTGCGCATGCACTGCCAGTGCCCCAGTGGACACTGCTGCGGACCATGGGCATGACAGGGGCGGCAGGGCAGCGTGACGCCCATCGACACCGAACGTTCGGCCAGCGGGCCGAACCCGAACGCGGGCACAGTCGGGCCGAAGAGCGCCACCGTGGGGGTGTTCATGGCCGACGCCAGGTGCAGTGGCGCGGAGTCGTTGGTGACCAGCACGCGGGCGCGGGCCAGGAGCGCCGCCGAGCCGAGCAACGTCAGCGCGCCGGTGGCGTCGATGAGGGTGGGGACGACCGTCCCGATGGCCGCCGCGAGTGGCGCGTCGCCGGCAGCGCCGATCACCACAAGCCGCGCCTGCGGCCAGGTTGTCGGCAATGTCTCCGTCAGGCGCTCCATCAGCAGGGCGGCCAGGTCGGGGAAGTGCGGCCAGCGCTTGGTGGCCCAGACGCTGCCGGGCGCCAGAACGATCAGCGGCGTCTCGCTTTCCACTCCCGCCTGGGCGAGCAGCGCGTCCACCTGCGCGATGTCGGCGGCGCCGGGATGAAGGGAAGGGCGCAACGGCGACGGATGTGACCCGGGCGGGAGGGGCTCATCGACCACCGACGCCAGTGAACTCCCCAATGACCACAGCCGCATGGCGTGATGCCACGATGCCTGATACGGCACACGACGGGTGTACAGCATCCGTCCCGCCGATCGATCGAAGCCGATGCGTTCGGGGATGCCGGCCATCAGCGCCAGCGCGGCCGTGCGCAGCGATCCCTGGGCGAGATACGCGCGCCGGGCTCCAACCGCGCGGAGACGGCGCGCCACCCGTCGGAAACCGCGCCATCCGGCGTCGGCACCGCGTTTGTCGAACACGATGACACTGGCCACCGCCGGATGATTGGCCAGGATGCCGGCATTGGCTGGCGTGGCCACCACATGGACGGGGCCCTCACGCGCCAACCGCTCCAGGAGCGGCGTCGTGAGGACCATGTCCCCCAGAAAGCTCGTTTGCAGGACGGCGCTGACCACCCGCGTGGTTACTCGACCTGCAGAACCGCGAGGAAGGCTTCCTGCGGGATCTCCACACTGCCCACCTGCTTCATGCGCTTCTTGCCCTCTTTCTGCTTCTCGAGGAGCTTGCGCTTGCGGGAGATGTCGCCGCCGTAACACTTCGCCAGCACGTCCTTCCGCAGCGGCTTGACGGTCTCGCGGGCGATGACTTTCTGGCCGATCGTGGCCTGGATGGCCACTTCGAACAGCTGACGGGGAATGAGTTCCTTCAGCTTCTCGGCGACTTTACGTCCCCATTCGTACGCCTTGTCCTTGTGCACGATCACGGAGAAGGCGTCGATGGCATCGCCGTTGATGAGCATGTCGAGACGCACCAGCTCGCTCGACCGATATTCCAGCATCTCGTAGTCGAGCGAGGCATAGCCGCGACTCACCGTCTTCATCTTGTCGAAGAAGTCGAGAATGATTTCGCCCAGTGGGAACTCCCAGTCGAGCTCCACACGCACTGTGTCGAGAAAGCGCGTGTTCTTGTAGATGCCGCGACGCTCCATGCCGAGCGTCATGATGGGCCCGATGTACTCGGCCGGGCACATGATGCGCGCGCGCACGTACGGTTCCTGCACGTCGTCGATGACGACGGCGGCTGGCATGAGCGCCGGATTTTCGACCAGCAGCTCCGTGCCGTCCGTTTTGGTCACGTGGTACTCCACGCTCGGCACCGTGGTGACGAGATCGAGGTCGTACTCACGCTCGAGACGTTCCT
Source organism: Gemmatimonas aurantiaca (assembly GCF_037190085.1). Classification (NCBI taxonomy): domain Bacteria; kingdom Pseudomonadati; phylum Gemmatimonadota; class Gemmatimonadia; order Gemmatimonadales; family Gemmatimonadaceae; genus Gemmatimonas; species Gemmatimonas aurantiaca. The sequence goes on along the minus strand of NZ_JBBCJO010000012.1, from coordinate 203,248 downwards.
GCACGATTTCCATGTGCAGCAGTCCGAGGAAGCCGCAACGGAAGCCGAAGCCGAGTGCCGTGGACGTTTCCGGCTCGTACTGCAGCGACGCGTCGTTGAGCTTCATCTTCTCGAGCGCGTCACGCAGCGTTTCGTATTGCGTTGTGTCGGTGGGGTAGATACCCGCGAACACGAACGACTTGACTTCCTGATAGCCGGGCAGCGCTTCGGCGGCGCGGTTGTCCTTGTCGAAGATCGTGTCGCCGGCGCGCGTTTCGCGCACGGAGCGCACGGCGGCGAGCACGTAGCCCACTTCGCCGGCACGCAGCACATCTGTTGGAACCTGCCGCAACTGCAGATATCCCACTTCGGCCACCTCATACACGTTGTCCGACGTGCCGAAGGTGATCTTCATCCCCTTCCGCAGTTCGCCGTCTACCACGCGGATGCTGGGAATGGCGCCGCGGTACTTGTCGTAGTACGAGTCGAAGATCAGCGCACGCAGCGGTCCGTCGAGCTCACCTTTCGGCGGCGGCACCCGCTTCACGATTTCCTCCAGCAATTCCGGCACGCCCGTGCCCTCCTTGCCGCTCACACACAACACGTCCTCGGGCATGCAGCCGATCAAGTCCACCACTTCCTGACGCCGACGTTCCGGTTCGGCACCAGGCAGGTCGATCTTGTTGAGCACGGGAATGATCTCGAGCCCCGCGTCCATGGCCAGGAACAGGTTGGACAGCGTCTGGGCCTGGATGCCCTGCGAGGCGTCCACCACCAGAATGGCCCCTTCACAGGCGGCCAGCGAGCGCGAGACCTCGTACGTGAAGTCGACGTGTCCCGGGGTGTCGATGAGATTGAGCTCGTACGGCTGTCCATCGCCGGCCGTGTAGCTCATGCGCACGGCGTTCAGCTTGATCGTGATGCCGCGCTCACGCTCGAGATCGAGCGTGTCGAGCACCTGCGACTTCATTTCGCGTTTCTGCAACGTGCCCGTCTTCTCGATCAGCCGGTCCGCCAGCGTGGACTTGCCATGATCGATGTGTGCGACGATGCAGAAGTTGCGGATGTGACTGAGATGCAACGGAGGCCGGGCTGATAGGGAACAGATGAATAGCCCTGAAAGCTAATCAGCCCCCGTTGCCGACCGGTAATGCACGGGTTCGGATACGGTCCCGGCGCCGCGGGGCGCTCGGGCCGCCCACGATGCCGGGCGTGAAACCGCCCCCGCCGGTACACGGTGGAGGCGGATGGGAGGCAGAGTGCGGTCAGTTCTGCCGTGAATCCGGTTGGCCCCCAGGTTGACCTGTGGATTGCCCCGCCGGCGAGGGTGGGATGATCGCTCCGTCGGCCCGGGCCGGTGGTGGTGCGGGCTCGGCCCGTTGAGGCGGCGCTTCCCGACGGCCACTCTCCCAGCCCTCGGTTCTGGTCGTCTCGGGAGTACCACGATTGGGAAACTCACGGCCCCGGGTGGGCGAGGCCGCGCGGGGCTCTCCATGTGCTGCCGACGGGAAGCGCGATCTGCCGTTGCGGTCGAACGAACGATCGCGATCAGACCGATCGTAGACCCGATCGGTGTTTCGGTCGGTGTTTCGATCGGTCCGATGATCCACGCTACGGTCGGCGTTCTGCTGCCACGCTCTTTCGCGCGCGGTCGCATTGGCCGATGTCCCTGTCCATTGTGATGGCAGGGCCCGCGTGACGTTCCACGGACGCTCCTCCGCCATCACGGCAGGGAATCGCTTGTTGCTGCCCGTCTCTCCACGACGCCAGGCAGAGGCCTCGAAGCGGCCGGCCGGGTTCTCCGAGCGTTCCGCCCGGAGCCCGCGCATCTGCTGGGCATGGCGAGCCCCGGCCCCCGACGCTCCGGGGGTTCCCGGTGTTCCATTCCCCGAATCGGACGGCACGGTCACGGAATCGGACGGTATCCGGGGCGGAGGGATCACCGGGGCGATGATCGGCGCCCAGGCAATGCGATAGTCCCGGCAGAACTGGGTGCCCATGGTCACCGGCGCCACCATCGAGAACAGCCCACCCGGGAACATGGAGAAGGCGCCCAGCGACGACAGGAATGAACCGTAGCCCTGGAATGCCCATCCCGGCTCACGCGCCAACATGAAGTCGTTGATCATCACGCCGCCGAACCAGCCGAGTGCCGAACGTCGTCCGTAGTAGCTGGAATAGCCCGCGCACATGTTGTCGAAGTACCACGACTCGGCGTAGCGGCTCAGTGGCGTGGGATTGGGGGCCGTCGCCACGGCCACGCTGAACTCGGCGTCCGGTCCGAAAACCGTTCGGCCAAGCACTTCCAGCAGTTCCTCCTGGCTGGAGACCAACGTGTCCAGCAGAAGATCATCCGCCCATTCGGGGCCGAACTGGAATTGGTCGAGATCGGGCTTCACCGTCGACGCAAATGCCACCACCAGCGGTGCTTCACCGAAGTTCACGAGATGCAACATCTCGCGACGCCCCAGCGGGCGCGCCTGGACGGTGCGGCCCTCACGCACGCGGGTGTCGAGCCGTGGTCGCCGTGGGGACAGCACCTGCAGCGGAATATCATGACGACCGCGGGTCACCGCGAACATCACGACATGGGACTCCCGGTTGGCCGTGATCGAGACACCGGGCCATTCGGCCAGGGAGCGCACCGTCTGCACGCCATTGATCCGTACGGCCGGTTGGAGTGCTTCCTTGTGAACCGCCGGAATGACGGGGGGCTGCTGCGCCTTCGTGTTGGCGGGCAGCGCGACCAGCAGAGCGGCCAGGGCAATGGTGCCGGCCTTCCGTGGTGGATGCAGTGGCGGGATACCCAGGGGAATACGCATTCGTGCCTCCGCAGACCGGCGGGGAGTGTTGCGTGGACGACCCGTTACGCGACGGTGGGCCCAATGTACGACCTTGGGCTTATCTGTCAATTGGACCTCATCGATACGCCGTTCGTCACATGGACGTGGGGACGAGCCCTGAAGGCTCCCACAAAACGGGTGCCCCCCGCGTATCCTTCGATCATGACACAGCCCCGCGCCGACCAACTCGATCCTGCCGTCCTGGCGGCCCTGGGTCATCTCGAACTCGTGGCCCGCTGGGTGGTGGACGGGTTCATCACCGGGCTGCACCGGTCGCCGCGCAAGGGGTTTTCGGTGGAGTTCGCCGAACATCGCCCCTACATGCCGGGCGACGATCTGCGGTATCTCGACTGGCGTATCGCCGGCCGGGCCGACCGCTGGGTGGTGAAGCAGTTCGAGGAGGAGACGAACGCCCGGGCCATGCTGGTGCTCGACGTGAGCGCCTCCATGCAATGGACGGGCGATCCGGCGCGGCTGACCAAGCTGGCGTACGCCGAACGGCTGGCGTCGGCCATGGCGTTGCTGCTGCTGCGTCAGCGGGATGCCGTGGGCCTGATTCGTTTCGACGCCGAGTTGCGGGACGTGGTGCCGCCGCGCTCGCACCGGACGCAATGGCGTCGACTCGTGGCCGCGTTCAGTGAACCGGGTGGCGGCTCGGAGTCGCAGGTGGCGTCGGCGCTGCTGCAAGCCGGCAAGCTGGTGCGGCGCCCGGGGTTCGTGGTGCTGCTGTCCGATCTGCTCACCGATCCGGAACCGGTGGCCGACGCCGCCCGCACCCTGCGCGCGCGCGGCCACGAGGTGCTGGTACTGCATGTGATGGATCCGGCCGAACGCGATTTTCTCGAGGCCGGTGAAGCCAGGTATCGCGATCCGGAGTCGCGGGCCGAGGTGCCCGCGTCACCGGGTGATGTGCGCACGACCTATCAGACCACGGTGCAGGAGGCGTTGGCCGACTGGCGCGCCGCCCTGGGCCGTGCCGGTGCCCGCTATGCGATGGCCTTCACCGACGAGCCGTTCGGGCGTCCGTTGCGGCATCTGGTGGGTGTGAATGGGCGGGGCGCACTGGTGTGAAATCACTGCACGACGGGCATGAGATCCTGATCTCCGCCCGGATGCAGGAATATGTTCGGCGCGAGATCAGGGCCGGGAAAAATTCCCTGATTCCCTGATTTCCTGCTGGTGTCGCACCAGGGATGAGATTCACCAACGTCCTGAACGACAATGTCTTACGACGTCATTGTGAATTGGCATGGGGGTTGCCCTACACGAACGGGGAATGGAGAGACCGATCGGTTTCCCCCATCACAACACGCCAATTCTTTTGTAGCCGGAGGCTATATGCACAAGGGACTTTCTGCCGGACTCGCCAGTGTCTCGATGGCGGCGGTGCTGTTTGCGGGCAACGCGTTGAGTGCCAAATCCGCGCCCGTCGTATCATGGGATGCGTGCACCGCAACGCCTGCTCAGCAGGTGGCCGTGCGCACGGGGGAACAGGATGTGCGCGTGACGGTTTCGGAAGCACTGACGGATTCCACTGTCGTCGCGAACGTGGCACGGGAAAGCAATCTGCGCGTCATCAGTGTCACCAGGGACTCGGACATGAGTGTCACCCTCAAAGTCGATGCGAGCGCGGCGACCGCGGGGGCGTGGGCACTGACCCTCACTGCGGGCACGACCGTGTGCACGGGTGAAGTGAAGGTCGCCACGGCCGAATAAGCCAGGTGGCCACGAGTCGAACGTGGCGTCGTTTCCGCTCGATGGGAATTGGCGCCACGTCTTTCGTGTCCGCTATTCCGGCGGTCTCGCGGGACGGGAAAGATCGATGGCTTTGAGGCGCTCGAGCTCCGAACGCAACGTGCCCAGTTGATTCTCCCGGTCGCGAAGGTCGGACTCCAGGCGTGTCACCAGACGCTGCAGCAGCACCCGTTCCGCTTCGTTTGTCGCGCTCACGGTGCGCAGCTGTTCGCTGTCGCGCTGCAGCCGCTCCATCTCCATGCGCTGATCGTCGAGTGAATCCCGGAGACGGAGGTGCTCTGCCTCATGGGTGCGGCGTTCACTCACGATGAGTTGCAGAAGACGCTCCAACCGCACGTCGCCCTCGGGCACCGTGCGTGTTTGAAAATACGTGCGCGATGCGCGCAGCAGTTCGAGCGCGCGCTGGGGATCCCAGGTACTGCTGTCCGGCATCGCATGAATACGGGCCACGCGACGAATGGCCCCGACATCCCGCAGCAACAGCGAATCGTTGCGGAATATCGTCGCGGCCTCCTCCCAGCGGCCGGCCCGCAATTGTCGTTCGAACGCGCTGTGGGCACAGGCGGCGATCGCACCGCACAGTACGACGACGATCGTCCAGCGCGCGGCAGGAGCAATGAATCTCATGCGGCCGCCTCCCGTGTCGCCGGAAGCCGGGCACCCGGGAGTTCCACCATGAAGACGCTGCCACCGCCTTCACGTGGTACCACGGCAATGCGTCCGCGATGTGCCTGAACGACTTCGCGGCAGATGGTGAGGCCGAGGCCCGCGCCCCGGCCGCTCACCGCGCGTCCGACCGAGGTCTGATGGAAGCGCTCGAAGATGCGTTCCGCGTCGTCGCGATCGACACCGGGGCCCCGGTCGGCCACCGAGAGCAGCAGACGATCGCGCTCGATGGTCGCATCCACGTCCACGGTTTCTCCCCGGGGCGAGAATTTCACGGCATTCTCCAGCAGATTGTCGATCAGTTGCCGGAGACGATCGGCATCGGCCCGGACTTCCAGTGCTTCGGCGATATCGTCGGCCAGGCGGACCTGCACGCCCCGCTCCCGTCCGGAGACCTGCGCGTGCCTGACCGCATTGTGCAGGAACGACCGTACGCCGATGGGCTCGAAGCGCAGCGAAAGACCTGCTTCCATCCGGGACAGCTCGAGCAGCTTGACGATCATCACGCCGAGTCGGTCGGCGCTCTCCCGCTGCAGCAGCAGGACGCGGCGCTGCGACTCCCGCAATGGACCGGGCACTTCGTCGAGCAGGAGCGAATTGGTCTCGCGCAGGGAGGCCAGTGGTGATTTGAGATCATGCGACACATTGGTCACGAACTCCTGCTTCATGCGGTCCAGTTCCCCCAGCCGTGCCGTCATGGCATTGAACGCCGTGGCCACCTGGCGGAACTCGTCACTCCACGTCGTCTGCAGCCGATGATCGAACTGACCGCGGGCCACGGACCGGGTGCCGGTACTGAGCGCCCGGAGCGGCTTGGTGATCGATCGTCGCAGCAGCAACCCCGAGATCAGCGCGAAGAGCAGCGCCGCACCGGCCACGATCCAGGACACCTGTTCCATCGTGTCGACCTCCACCATGGTGGCGGCAAGGCCACCCCGCATCGTGGCCTGCGAGGCATCTCCCAGGGCATCGATCGCCACACGCAACGTATCGAACGCCGCGCGCAGGGCACCCGGGCTGCCGTTCATCGTCGCCCGCGGCGTGCCTCTTTCATACCGGGCCGCGGTCTCGTCCACGTGGGTCCATGCACGCTCCACGTCGGCGAGTGCGCGACGTTCGTCGGCGTGCATGGGCAACGTGTGCATGCGCGCGAGTTCTTCGGCGAACTCGATGCGCAACGTCGTGGATTTGTCCAGATACCCCCGATCCCGCGTGATGACGTACTTGGCCAGCGTTTCATCCAGCGAGGCGACACGCTCGCTCTGACGCGCCTGCGACAACACGACACGCGCCGAGACATCGGTGAGTTGCTCGGTGGTCCGGACCACACGATGCAGCGCACGCAGATGGTACAACTCCACCGCGCCCAGCAGCAGCGCGTTGCACCCCAGGACCACCCAGAGTCGACGTGCGACGGTCATGATGGGGTCACTCCTCGCGGGACCAGCTGCGCAGTTTGTTCCGGACGGTCTTGACATCCAGTCCCAACTGACGGGCGGCTTCCGCCTTGTTGTTGCCCGTGCGTTCGAGTGTGGTGCGGATCAGCAGGCGTTCGGCTTCGGCCAGCGTGGTGTGGGCCGGCAATTCGAGCGTCCGGCCAGTCGATCGGGCCGAGGTGATGTAGGGCGGCAGATGGGAGAGGTCGATCCAGCCCTGCCGGGCAATGACCACCGACCGCTCGATCACATTGCGCAGCTCCCGCACATTGCCCGGCCAGTGCCACTGTTGCAGACGATCCATCGCCATGTCGCGGATGGCGCTCACCTGGGCGGCGTGTTTCCCATTGAAGAGATGGATGAAATGCCGGGCCAGCAGGGGAATGTCCTCGATCCGGTCTCGGAGCGGCGGCAACGTGATGCTGAACACGTTGAGCCGGTACATGAGATCGGAGCGGAGCTGACCGTCCTGCACGGCGAGCATCGGATCGCGGTTCGTGGCAGCGATGACGCGGACATCGAATGTCGTTTCGCGTGAGGCGCCCAGTCGACGGACCCGTCCATCTTCGAGAATGCGCAGCAATTTGGGTTGCAGTGCGATGGGCATCTCGGCCAGCTCGTCGAGCAGCAGGGTACCCAGGTTCGCGAGTTCGAAACAACCCGCGCGGGTGCTCACGGCCCCGGTGAACGCCCCGCGTTCATGGCCGAAGATCTCGGACTCCATGAGTCCTTCGGGAATGGCGGCGGCGTTGACCGCCACGAACGGTTGGCTCGCGCGGACACCGAGTTCGTGAATGGTGCGGGCGGCCACTTCCTTGCCCGTGCCGCTCTCGCCGGTGATGAGCACCGCCGCGTCACTCGAAGCCACGAGGGCCAGTTGCGCGCGTACGTCACGCATGCCCCGGCTGCCGCCGAGCAGCCCTCCGAGCGTGGGCTCCTGCAGCATCGTGTCCAGTGAGTGAGCCGCTTCACGTTCACGATGATCGGCGCTCACGGATTCGAGGACCGCCCGCAGCGTGGCGGGGTCGATCGGTTTGGTGAGGAAATCGGTGGCACCTGCTTTCATGGCTTCCACGGCGGCATCGACATTGCCGTGCGCGGTGATGAGCACCACCGGCAGGGCGTTGTTGCGCGCCTTGAACCGGCGCAGCAGATCCAGCCCCGACAGTCCGGGCAGGACCACGTCACTGAGCACGAGATCGGGCTCCGCATGCTCGAGCAGCGCTTCAGCCTCCCGCGCATCAGCGGCGGTGGCGACCCGATATCCCCAGCCCGTCAGGCGCTGGGACAGCACCTCGCGCAACGCGGGCTCGTCATCGACGACCAGAACATACATGAGTACGACGGCTATGGCGGAATGCGGCTACTCGATCGATACTCCTTACCACAGGGTTGATACCGTCAATCGCCGTGATCGAGGCCGCGATTCGGTGACAGGAGGCACGTTCGCGGTGATGTTGGCCCGATCGTTCGGGACCGCGGGTTTCTTTCGCGGCCTGCCCGGTCGGCAGGGCGCGCAGCTGCCACGGTCTCGCCTTGCCCGCCGCCGCGCCCCGTAGGCACTATTGGCGGATACCCTTTGTTCCCGCTGATGGCCTTTCTCGCTCCCGCCTTTCTTGCTCTCGCCGCTCTGGCGGGGGTGCCGCTGCTGGTGCACCTCCTGCGCCGCCGCATCGGGCGCACCGTCGACTTTCCGGCGGTGCGCTATCTCATGCGCATGGAGCAGGAGCACAGCCGGGATCTCAAGCTGCGCAACCGGCTGCTGCTGCTGCTGCGCATTCTGGCCGTGCTGGCCCTGGCCCTGGCCGCGGCGCGCCCGATCGCACGGCTGTTCGGGGTGGGTCATGCTCCCATGGCACTCGCCGTGGTGCTGGACAACTCGATGAGTACGGGTGTCGTGCACGACGGACGCATGCTGTTCGATTCCCTGCGGGCCGATGCCGGCGCGGTGCTGGGGCAACTGGCCAGCAACGACCGGGCATGGATCGTGACGGCTGATGGACGGGTCATCGGCGGCACGCCCAATACCCTGCAGGAAGCGCTGGCCACCCTCACGCCGCTCGGAGGACGGGGAGACCTCGCCCTCGCGACGCAGCGTGCGGTGGGGCTGGCGCGCAGCGGGGCGCCACGCACGCCGGTCGTGGCCATGGTGAGCGATGGACAGCCGTCGTCGTTCCGCACGGACTCCGTCGTCGACGTGGCCAATGTCCCCCTCGTCCTGCTGCACCACGGCGTGACCAGCGCGCACAACCGGTCGATCGTGTCGGCCGAGCCGTCGCCGATCCGCTGGACGCCGGGAGGTGATGTGTCGCTGGCCATCGTGTCGCCCGATTCGGCCGCCTGGCGACTGACGCTGGATGGCCGCACCGTCGCCCGGGGCACCACCCCGGCCGCCACGGCGCAGGCGCCGGCCCGTGTGACGCAGCGTCTGGCCAGCACCGCCAATGGGTGGGTGCGGGGCAGTGTGGAACTCGACGCCGACGATCTCCGTGCGGACGATACGCGCTGGTTCGCCGTGCGCGTGGCGCCGCCGCCCGCCGTGTCCGTGCGCACGCAGGGTGGGCCCTTCCTGTCCGCCGCGTTGGGCACTCTGGTTGACGAAGGACGACTGGCCCGCGGCGCCGACGGTGACCCGCGTGTCGTCAACGTGGCCGGCGCCGACGCCGACGGTACCCGCAAGCCGGTGTTACTCACGGCGCCCGCCGATCCCTTGCAGGTGGGAGCGGCCAACCGGCAACTCGTGCGGCTCGGCATCCCCTGGCGCTTCGGCGCTCTGGCACGCGGTTCGGTCGTGGCGCGGGTCCCGGCACGTGGCGCGACCAGGGCCACCGCCGATTCCACCAGCCCCACGGCGCTGGCCTTCGACGGCACGCCCGTGCGCTGGCGTTTCCCCCTGGTCTATTCGCCGGGGTCTGCAGCCGCATCGGTCGCCCCCGCTCCCGGCGCAGCGCCCCAGACCGCGGCGTCGGCGGCCCCCACGGCTCCCGACACCGTCGCCACCGCCGGCGGCACGCCCTGGGTCGTGGCCGGCGACGGCTATGTGCTCATCGGCTCGCCGCTCGATCCCGATGCCACCGATCTGCCGCTCAAGGCCGCCTTCGTGCCGTGGCTGCTGGAGGCGCTCGCCCGGCGGCTCGGCGACGACGGCCGTCTCATCACCGCGGCACCGGGCGCCACCGTGACTGGACTGCGCGATGTGACCGCCCTCGAACGACAGGACGGGACCCTGATTCCCACGTCCGGCGATCGTGTGACGGTGCCGGGGCAGGCGGGGGTGTATTTCCTCCGCCGGCAGGCCGCGCGGGTGGGAGCGCTGGTGGTGAACGGGGAGCCGGCCGAATCGGAGCTGTCGCCCGTCGGCACCGCGCCTGTGTCGGGAGGCACCCTGCTGGCCTCACTGGCACGGGGCAAGGATCTCCGTGCAGAGACGACCGTCGGGGCCTGGCAGCGGACCGTCTTCTCGCTGGCAGAAGGGCAGGCGTTGTTGCTGCCGCTGGTGGCGCTGGCGCTGCTCGCATTGATTGCCGAAGCGTGGATCAGCGGGCGCTAGTCGGTCTGTGCGGTCGGTGCCGCCGGTCGCTGATCCGGACTTCTCGATGAGTGGGTGATGGGACTACCGCGGTTGGTTGATGCGATCGCCGGGTTGCCGGCGTTCGATCGTTTGCTGAAGGGGTTGCCGGGAGCAGGGGCCTCGCTGCGTCTTGGTGGACTGGCGGGTTCGTCCGATGCGGTGCTCGTGGCCGGCCTCGCCCGCGCACTGCCGCACCGGCTGGTGGTCGTCATCACCGACCAACTCGGCGACGCCGAACGCTGGCTGGCCGATCTGCAGGCGCTGCTCGACGACGTACCGGTGGCGCTCTACCCGCCGCGGGAAGGGTTCGGCGAGGTCGAGCCGCATGCCGAGGTGGCGGGCGAACGGGTCGAGACGCTGGAGAAGCTGGGACGCAGCGCCGTACGCATCCTGCTCACCACGTCCCGCGCCGTGCTCGAACGCACCGCGCTGCCGAAGGCGCTGAGCGGCGCGCGACTCGAACTGCGCAAGGGTGATGTGCGTCGTCCCGAAGAACTCGCGCAGCATCTCGAGTCCATCGGGTTCGAACGGGTCCCGATGGTGGAGGACGTGGCGCAGTTCTCCGTGCGTGGCGGCATCTTCGACATCTACTCGTTCGGCATGGCCGAGCCGGTACGCCTCGAGTTCTGGGGCGACGACATCATCGAACTCCGGCATTTCGATCTCAACACGCAGCGTTCCACGCGGGATGCCGACCTCGCGCTCATCCTGCCGGTGGACGGCCGCGTGGAAGGGCAGACGGAAAGTGACGAACGGGTGTCGCTGCCGGCGCTCTGGCCTTCCGATTCGCTGGTGGTGATGCCCGCGGGCAGCAGTGTGCTCCCCGAATTGGTGCGCACCTGGGACGAGGCCGCGCATCACATCGAACTGGCTCTGCGTCGCGGCGACGAGTACACCCACCGCGACCGGCTGTTCGTGCCACCGCCGGAGATGGCGAGCACGCTCGCGCGGTTCGGCACGCTGCGCATCAATCCGCCACCGCAAAAGGCCGCCAGCACCAACGCCGCCGATCTGCAGCCGGTCGGTCCGGAACCCGACATCACCTTCCCGGTGCGTCATCCGGAGACGATCTCGCGCGATCTGCGCGTGCTGCGCCGTCTGCAGCGGGATGGTCTGCATACGGTCATTCTGTGCGACAACGCCGGTCAGGCCGAGCGTCTCGAAGAACTGCTGGGGGAAGACGGTCCCGTCGCGGCTTCGCTGGCCATCGGCGTGCTGGGCGGCGGCTTCGTGGTGCCGAACGTGGTGCGGGTACTCACCGACCACGAGATCTTCCGTCGTGATCGTCGTCTGCGCCGTGCGCGCCGCTACAGCACCGGTGCGTCGCTCGATACGCTCGGCGCGCTCAAGCCCGGCGATTATGTCGTGCATCTCGAGCACGGCATCGGCATCTATCGGGGCATCGAAAAGGTGTTCGTGCGCGAGAGCACCATCGAGTCGGTGGTGATCGAGTACGAAGGCGGCGACCGGCTCAACGTGCCGCTCTATCGCATCGATCAGATCGAACGCTATCGCAGCGCGCACGACGTCAATGACGACGCGCCGGCGCCGCGCCTGCACAAACTCGGCGGCAAGCAGTGGAAGGCGCAGCGCGAGAAGACGCGCATGGCCATCCTCGAGATGACGCAGGAACTGCTGGAGCTGTATGCGCGTCGCAAAGTCACCACGCGACCGCCCTACGGCCCCGACGGCGCCTGGCAACGGCAGCTCGAGAGCAGTTTTCTATTCGAGGACACGCCCGATCAGCGCAAAGCGACCGAGGATGTGAAGCGCGATCTCGAAGGCGAGCGCCCCATGGACCGGCTGCTCGTGGGCGACGTGGGCTACGGCAAGACCGAGATCGCCATCCGCGCCGCCTTCAAGGCGGTGCAGGGGGGACGGCAGGTGGCGGTGCTGGTGCCCACCACCATCCTGGCCGAACAGCATGCCCGCAGCTTCGGCGACCGCCTGGCCGATTTCCCGGTGACGGTGGAGGTCATGAGCCGCTTCCAGACCGCCAGTCAGCAGGCGGCGGTGGTGGAAAAGCTCAAGAAGAAACAGATCGACATCGTCATCGGCACCCATCGCCTGTTGAGCCCCGACGTGGCCTTCGCCGACCTCGGACTCATCATCGTGGACGAGGAACACCGCTTCGGCGTGAAACACAAGGAGCGTCTCAAGCAGCTCAAGCTCAGTACCGATGTGCTGACGCTGACCGCCACGCCCATTCCGCGCACGCTGCATCAGTCGCTGGCCGGGCTGCGCGATCTCACGCTCATGCAGACCCCGCCGCGCGATCGGTCGCCGGTGCTCACGTTCGTGGAGCCGTTCGACGACGCGCTCATCGAGGAAGCCATCTCCCGCGAACTCGATCGCGGCGGACAGGTGTTCTTCGTGCACAACCGCATCGAGACCATCGAAGCCATTGCCGATCATCTGCGCCGCATCGTGCCGCGGGCCAGCGTGGCGGTGGGCCATGGGCAGATGAAGGAGCGCGAACTGGAGAAGGTGATGCGCCAGTTCGTGGAGGGGCATGTGGACATCCTGGTGTCCACGCTGATCGTGGAGAGCGGGCTCGACGTGCCCAACGCCAACACGATGTTCGTGAACCGGGCCGATCACCTCGGACTGGCGCAGCTGTATCAGCTGCGGGGGCGCGTGGGGCGGTCGCATCGCCGGGCCTATTGTTTCCTGCTTGTGCCCGACCGGGTGGACGAGGACGCGGAGCGCCGCCTGGCCGTGCTGGAACACCACACGGAGCTGGGCGCCGGGTACCGGGTCGCCCTCAAGGATCTCGAGATGCGTGGGGCCGGCAATCTGCTGGGGCCCGAACAATCGGGGTTCGTGCACGCGGTGGGTTTTGATCTCTATCTGCGGCTGCTCGACGAGACGGTGCGCCTGCTGTCCGACGGCGGCGGTCAGAAGCCGTGGATTCCGGCCGATGTCAGCCTCGATTTCCCGGCCTACCTCCCCGACGACTACATCACCTCGCAAGAGGCCAAGCTGGACGTGTACCGTCGACTGACGGCCATGCGGGACGTGGGGGCCATCGAAAGCCTCAAACGGGAGGTCCGCGACCGGTTCGGGGCGCTCCCGCCGGCGGCCGATGCGCTCTTCGGCAGTGCCATGCTGCGGGTGCTCGGGGCGGTACTGGCCGTGGACGGGGTGCTTGTGCGAGCCTCCGAGGCGCGTATTACTTTCAGGGCTGACGCTGTTCCGCGGCTCAAGGGGCTGTCGGCGGCCTTCCATGAAGTCCAGTTCCAGGTGGAAGTCCGACGGACACAACCGCTTGCGCTCAAGTTGACCCGCCTAGGCGGAGCCGAGATGCTCGAAGGGCTGAACCGGGCCCTCCGGGCACTGGTGCCCTGATCTGGCTTTGAAGGCAACCGTCCTGCGGTCGCCGGGGTCTCAACTTCACCCAACTTCTCCGTGGTCGGAGTTCGCCTGATGAAATCGTCCCGTTTGTCCGTCCTTGCGCTCGTCGCGTTTGCCGTCGCCTGTGGCGCCGCGTCCAACCCCGACGTAGCCGCCAAGGCCGGCGACCAAGAGCTCTCGGCGACGCGGCTCGCAGAGGTGATTGCCCATTCCGGTGCGCCCCTCGAAAAGGATGTGGCGCGCAACATCGCGGAGCTGTGGGTCAACTATCAGCTCGCCGGCCTCGCGGCGGCCAGCAACGACTCGCTCAGCGACGCCAAGGTGATGCAGGACGCGCTGTGGTCGCAGATCGACAACATCCGCGTCAAGAAGTTCTACGAGAACGTCTCGAAGGGGTGGGATTCGCTGTCGCCGGGTTCGGACGAACAGCGATATGCCAACGGCGAAGCCTTCGCAGCGCGCCACATCCTGGTGAAGATCGACCCGAATTCCACGCCCGAGCAGATCGGCGCGGCCAAGAAGAAGGCCGAGAGCATCCTGGCGGAAGCGACGCCGGCGAACTTCGCGGCGCTGGCCGCCAAGAGCGACGAGCCGGGCGCCAAGGAGCGGGGTGGTGATCTGGGCCTGTTCGGCCGGGGCATGATGGTGCCCGAATTCGAGAAGTGCGTCGTGGCCATCAAGCCCGGTGAGATCTCGAAGGAAGTCTGCCAGACGTCGTTCGGCTTCCATGTCATCTACCGCTCGCCGTTCAGCGACGTGGCCGACAAGTTCGCGCCCATCGCCAAGCAGCGGAACGTGGCCATCGCCGAGAGCACCTACCTGGCCAAGCTCGAGACCTCGCGCAACGTGAAGGTCGAGGGCAGCGCGCCGGTGAAGGCCAAGGCCATCGCCAAGAACCCCCTCGGCTACATCAAGGACAACTCGGCGCTCGCCACCTATAAGGGCGGCAGCCTCACCGCGGCGCGTTTCGCGCAGTGGGTGATGGCCTATCCGGCCCAGGCCCAGATCCGTCCGCAGCTCGTGGCCGCGCCCGACACCCTCGTCGACAAGTTCGTGAAGCAGATCGTGCGCAACGAGCTCGTGCTCCAGCAGGCCGACAGCGCCAAGGCCCAGGCCGACACGGGTGAGCTCCAGGTGATCTTCATGAACTTCAAGAGCGACGTCCCGCGTGTCTGGGCGGGCCTGGACGTCGACCCGACGAAGCTGGTGGACAGCGCCAATGCGAAGGCCGGCAAGCCGCAGATCGCTGCCGCCCATGTGGATTCGTTCTTCAGCAAGCTGGTGAAGAACGAAGTGCCGTTCGTGGAGATCCCCTACCCGATGGCCCACGCCCTGCAGCAGAAGTACTCGTTCTCGATCAACGAAGCCGGACTCGACAAGGCCATCGAACAGGCCAAGACGCTCCGTGCGTCGGCCGACTCGGTGAAGGCGCAGGCGGCGCCGACGGGCGCGACCCCGCCGGACACCACCCGGAAGTAATCCCTGAACCTCGATTCCCTGATCGGGTACCACTACGGCATGAACCGATCCTCGTTGTACTCGCTGTTGACCGGCGTCGCGATTGTCGCGGCGCCGGTGTCGCTTTCCCACGCGCAGGACACCACGGCGGCCAAGGCCGCCAAGGCGGCCGCGCACGACACGGTGCGGGGCATCCCCGTCGACGGCATCGCCGCCGTCGTGGGAGACCAGGTCATTCTCGTGTCCGAGATGATGGCCTCGGTCAATTCCGCACGCGCACAGGGCGCGAAGGTCGAAAACGCGCGCGATCTCGCCCGTCTCGAAACGGATGCGCTCCAGCAGCTCATCGAAGCCGAGCTGCTCGTGCAGAAGGCCAAAGCCGAGAAGGTGGAAATCAACGACAACGATCTGCAGTCGCAGGTCGATGCCCGTGAGAAGCAGGCGCGCGCCAACTTCGCCACCGAGTCCGAATTCCGGCAGGCGCTCAAGGAGAACGGCTTCGGCACCATCGAAGAGTGGCGCAAGATGCAGATGGATGCGGCCCGCCGGAACAAGCTGCAGCAGGACGTCATGCAGAAGCTCCAGCGCGACGGCAAGGTGACGGCCGTGAACGTGACCGAAGCCGAGATCAACGAGGCGTACGAAGAAGCCAAGAGTCAGTTGCCGCGCAAGGAAGCCCGCGTGGGCATGCGGCAGATCGTGGTGGCCACGAAGCCCACCGAAGCGGCCAAGAAGAAGGCCCGCGCCAAGATCGATTCGTTGCGCGCGGAGCTGGACAAGCACCCCGAGGATTTCGAGAACATCGCCAAGCGCGAGTCGATGGACGGTACGCGTGAACTCGGCGGAGATCTCGGCTGGAATCGCCGCGGGCGCATGGTGCCCGAGTTCGATCGCATGATGTTCGCGCTCAACCCGGGCGTGATCAGTCCCGTGGTGGAGACGGGCTTCGGGTACCACATCATCCGTGTGGACCGGGTGCAGCCGGCCGAAGTGAAGGCCCGCCACATCCTCATCCGTCCGTCCGTCGATTCCGCCGACGAAGCGCGCACGCGTGTCCTGGCCGATTCGGTGGCCAACGCCTGGCGGAAGGGCGGCAGCTACGACTCCCTCAGCGTGCGGTTCCACGACGAAGCCGGCGGGGAGGAGAAGAACATCCCCGAGTATCCGCGCAGCGAGCTGCCCGAGGCGTATCGCAACGCCCTCGAAGGCGCGAAGCTGAACGACATCATCGGTCCGTTCGCCATCCCCGATCCGGCCGCGGGTGCCAACAAGTTCATCATCGCGCAGGTGACGTTGCTCGATGAAGGCGGCGAGATGACGCCTGCGGAGGCGCGCACGCGTATCCGGGAGCATCTGGCCGGCGAAAAGAAGATGCGCCGTCTGATCGACTCCCTGAAGGCACAGACGTATGTGTCCATCCGGTACCACCCCGACCAGCAGGGCGCGCCCTGAGGGACGCCTGAGGTGACGGCAACCCCGGCACGGCTGGGCATCACCCTCGGTGATCCGCGGGGGATCGGGCCGGAGATCGTGAGCAAGGCGCTCAGGGACCCCCGCGTGGGCGCCCTGGGCGCCTTCTGGCAGGTGATCGGGCCGTCAGAAGCCGGCGTGCCCGTCTCGGTCGATCTCGGCCCCTGGCGGCCTTCCGGACACGCCGCCGACGAGGCGACCGGCGGACGATTCGCCGGGCAGGCGGTGGAGCGCGCGGCCCGCTTGGCACTCGAGGGACAGCTCGACGGGATCGTCACCGCTCCACTCGACAAGGCGGCGCTCCAAGCGGGCGGATACGACTACCCCGGCCATACCGAGATGCTGGCCGCCCTGGCCGGCGTGCCGACCACGATGATGCTGGCCTCCGACCGGCTCCGGGTGGTGCTGGCCACCACCCACATCGCGTTGCGGGAGGTCCCGGCGGCGCTGACGGCGGATGTCATCCGGCAGGCTGCCGTGACCACTCTGGCCGGCCTGCGCGACGACTTTGGTATCGCCGAGCCCCGGATCGCCCTCTGCGCCCTCAACCCGCACGCCGGTGATCATGGCCGATTCGGGCAGGAAGATGACGTCCTGCTGACGCCTGTCGCCCGGGAATGCGGGCTGTCGGGACCGTTTCCGGCCGATACGGTCTTCGTGCGGGCACTGCGGGGGGAATTCGATGCGGTGATCGCGCCGTATCACGATGTGGGCATGACGGCCATCAAGGTGGCGAGCTTCGGCAGCGCGGTGAACGTGACCCTGGGGCTGCCGTTCGTGCGCACGTCGCCGGATCATGGCACCGCGCTGGATATCGCCGGCCGGGGCGTGGCGAGCGCCGAGAGCCTGGTGCGGGCAATGATGATGGCGGTGGAGCTGGTGGGCCGGCGTCGGGCCCGGGCGGAGCATCAGGCCGTGCCCCCGACCGCGCCGGGCTGAACGCCGGGCTGAACGCCGGGCTGCATAGCGGGCCGCATACCGGGCTGAACGCAGAGCGGGCTGACGCATGTTGCGCCAGCCCGCCGATTCCATCGCGGAAGGTGGAAATGGGGAACCCGTGTGTTACGAGCTCTCCGGTGGGCGTTCGCCACGGGTCTGCTCGTACTCCGGTCGAGCGCTGTAGCCGTAGCCTCCGAACACTTCGCCGCCACGCATGTAGTCGTGGCCGTAGCCTCGTCCCAGCGGGTATCCCGACGCCATGCGCGCGGATTCTGCGCTCTGTGGCTTCCGGGGGTCGCTGGCACTGCTGCCGTGCTGCTCGTCGTGCATCGGTCCCTCCAGCAAGGGTGTTCAGGGAGGGTACGACGTATTTCGCCGGAGGGCAAGCTGAACCGCGCCGGCGGCCGGGAAAGGGCGCGGCAAGGGGTGAATCGCGCGGATCGTGATGCCAATGTGATGGGACTGTGATGGGATTGTAGTGGAATCGGGGGAATCCACCCAGTTGAATCCCTGTCCAGGAGCTTGCTATCTTCAAGGGCTATGGAAATTCGCAACGTCGCCATCATCGCGCACGTCGACCACGGGAAGACGACCCTCGTCGACAAGATGCTCCGGCAGGCCGGAGCCTTCCGGGAAAACCAGGTCGTCGAAGAACGCGTGATGGATTCGAATCCGCTCGAAAGGGAGCGGGGCATCACGATTCTCGCCAAGAACACCTCCATCCGGTGGAAGGACACGAAGATCAACATCGTGGACACGCCCGGACACGCCGATTTCGGCGGTGAGGTGGAGCGTATCCTGCGCATGGTGGACGGTGTGCTGCTGGTCGTCGACGCGTTCGACGGGCCGATGCCGCAGACCCGCTTCGTGCTGCGCAAGGCGCTCGAACTGGGCCGCACGCCGATCATCGTGATCAACAAGATCGATCGGCCGGGCGCCGATCCCCTGCGGGTGCACGACGAGGTGCTGTCGCTGTTCATCGAACTCGAGGCCAGTGAGGAGCAGCTCGAGTCGCCGGTGGTGTACTGCAGCGCCAAGCAGGGCATTTCCACACTCGACATGGATGTGCCGGCCGTGGACTTCGATCCGCTGTTCGAGACCATCGTGAAGACGGTGCCGCCGCCGCCGGACGATGCGGCCGGCCCGTTCCAGATGCTCGTCTCGACGATCGACTATTCGGCGTATCTGGGACGTCTGGCCATCGGGCGTATCGAACGGGGCACGGTGAACATGGGCGATGCCATCACGCTCGTGACCACCGACACCACCAAGGCGCCGGTTCGTGGCCGCGTGACCAAGCTGTACGGCTACGAAGGCCTCGACCGCGTGGAGATCGCGTCGGCCTCGGCCGGTGAGATCGTGCAGCTGGCCGGCTTCGAAGATGTCGACATCGGCAACACGCTGACCGATCCGGCCACACCGGAAGCCCTGGCGGGCATCAGCGTGGAAGAGCCCACCATCAGCGTGGACTTCGTGGTCAACAACTCGCCGTTCGCCGGTCGCGAGGGGAAGTTCGTGACGTCACGGCAGATCCGCGAGCGCCTCTACAAGGAGCTCGAGCGGAACGTGGCGCTGAAGGTCGAGGACAGTGACACCACCGATGCCTGGAGTGTGTCGGGACGTGGTGAACTGCACCTGTCCATTCTCATGGAGACCATGCGTCGCGAAGGCTTCGAGTTCCAGGTCTCGCGGCCGCGGGTCATCACGCGCGTGGACGAGCAGGGCCGGAAGCTCGAACCGTTCGAAGAACTGTCCATCGACGTGCCGGAAGACTACATGGGCGTCGTCATCGAGAAGCTCGGTCCCCGCAAGGCCGAGATGATCGAGATGAAGAACCCGGGGCAGGGGCTCGTGCGCCTGCTGTATCGCATTCCGGCGCGCGGTCTGTTCGGCTTTCGCAGTGAATTCCTCACCGATACCCGTGGCACGGGCATCATGCACCACCGGTTCCTGGAGTACGGGCCGTGGGCGGGGGCGCTCAGCGGCCGCTCGCGCGGTGTGCTGGTGTCGATGGAAGCGGGCACGATCATCGCGTTCGCACTGTTCAATCTGCAGGATCGTTCCACGCTGTTCGTCAGCCCCGGTGATGCCGTGTACGAGGGCATGCTGGTGGGGGAGAACTCGCGTCCGGGCGACATGGACGTGAATCCCACGAAGGAAAAGAAGCTCACGAACATGCGCTCCAAGGGCGCGGACGAAGCCATCGTGCTCGAACCGCCCCGGCAGCTCACGCTGGAAAGTGCGCTGGAATACATCGAGGATGATGAGCTGATCGAAGTCACACCACAGAGTATTCGGCTGCGCAAGCGTATGCTGGCCGCCAGCGACCGCAAGCGGGTGAGCCGCGAAGTGAAGCGCGACCGCGACCGCGCGTCGGCGTAATCAGGTTCGCCACGGCGGCCGCCACGTCGGTCGTCAGTCCCTGACGATGGCAGGGGTGGGAAGACGGCCGGACCTCCCGGCCGTCTGAACATTTCGCGCACATAGCCGTATCACTGGCACGCGGTCGCCGACCGGACACCCATCGGGGCGTTTTTTCGGGTACGCGTGCAACGTTTCGGGTTGCGGACTGGAGT
The DNA here is from genome assembly GCF_037190085.1 of Gemmatimonas aurantiaca. Taxonomy (NCBI): domain Bacteria; kingdom Pseudomonadati; phylum Gemmatimonadota; class Gemmatimonadia; order Gemmatimonadales; family Gemmatimonadaceae; genus Gemmatimonas; species Gemmatimonas aurantiaca. The sequence goes on along the minus strand of NZ_JBBCJO010000012.1, from coordinate 183,201 downwards.
TTCCCTGCCGATACTCCCGGTCGGTTGCCCCATTCTTTCTTCACACTCGCAGGAGAATCGTCCCATGTTGGAGCTGTTCGGGTCGTCGTCGCTGGACGCGCTCGAAGAGAAGGTATCGTCGACCGTCTTCGCGCTGGCGTCCGACGATGAGGATTTCGATGACGAGGACCTCGCCGAGGACGAACTCGACGAGGATGATGACGACGACGTCGATTTCGACGACGACGATCTCGACGAGGATGAACTCGACGACCTCGACGACGATGACGACTACGATGATGAGGACGACGACGAGGAAGATGAGGACTTCGAGGAGTACGACGACCTCGATAGTGGCTTCGGCGACGAAGACGATCCGGACGCCTGAGGCTTGATGCCTCGGGCAGTGGTTATACCGGTGGCCTTGTCGACGGCGTGAGCGGTGGCTACATTATGCGGCTCTGGTGGATCGGCGTAGCGAATTCGGAAACGAAGCCGTTGCGCGGTGCCCCCGGGCCTGTAGCTCAGGTGGTTAGAGCGCACGCCTGATAAGCGTGAGGTCGGAGGTTCAACTCCTCCCAGGCCCACTTGCTGTGATTCTTGCGGTAAACTGTGCAAACGGCATCGCTTCGGTGATGCCGTTTGGCGTTTCCGGTCGGTTCTTCCCAACTCCACCATGAGTGTCTATCACCAGTGGCTCTCCGCTCCGGTGCGGGTGGAGGATGTGGCCGTCACCGTGGCCACCAAACCCGGTGTGTTTGCCCACGGAAGCGAAGACCCGGCGGCCCGCATGCTGGCTGGGGCCATCGCCAATGCCGAATCGCCAGGCGGCGCACCCGCCGAGCGCACGCCGCTCTGCAGCGTGCATCTGCACGCGGGGAATGGGCTCGTGCCGGCGGTGGCCGCGGCCCGCGGCTATCGGGTCATTGCCTGCGACCGTTCAAAGCCCAACGCCACCGCCACCGAGCGCACGCTGGCTCTCTCCGCAGCCCCTGCGGCATCGCAGAATGCGGGGAATGCGGCCGAGGCGCAGGTCCATCATATCGCTGTTCCGGGGGCCTGCATTCCCGATGGTGTGGCCTCGCTGGTCACCGTCCGCATTCCCACGGACCGTCTCGGTGTGCAGATCGCCGTGGCCGAGGCATTCCGGGTTCTGGCCGTCGGCGGACACTGTCTGCTGGCCGGCGCGAATGACGAAGGGGCGAAACCGGCCGCACGACTCCTGCAGTCGGTGTTCGGCAATGCCATCGTCGAAGCCCAGCACAGCGGGCATCGACTCGTCCGGGCCACGAAAGAAACGGCCACACCCGCCGACGCCACGATCTTCGCGCTGCCCTGGCTCGATCCCGAACGATTCCACGAGGTGCCGCTCGATGTCCCGTTCGAGGCGGAGTTGGAACGTACGCCGCTCGTCCAGTTCACGCGCCCCGGCGTCTTTTCGTGGGAGCACCACGATGAGGCCACGGCGCTGCTCATCGACACGATGAATATCCGGCGCGGTGATCGTGTCCTCGACCTCGGCTGCGGCGCCGGTGGACTGGGCGTCGTGGCCGCGTTGCAGTCGGGCGCACGGGTGGTGCTGGTGGACGCGGATGCCGATGCGGTGCGCTGTGCACGACGCACGGCACATCATGCGGGCGCGTCCAACATCGACGTGCGTGCCAGTGATGTGGCCGAAGCCGTGGATGGCGAATCGTTCGACGTGGTGCTGACGAATCCGCCGTTTCACGTGGGCAAGGCCACCGATCTGACGGTGCCGCAGGCGTTCATCGACGATGCGTATGACGCACTCGCCCCCGGTGGCCGTCTCTATCTCGTGGCCAATCGCACGCTGCCGTACGAGCGGCTCATTCAGGCCCGCTTCGGGGAAGTGCGCACCGCGCACGATGGGCGTCGCTTCAAGGTGCTCGGCGCGGTGCGCACATGAGCGATACGCGCGTGAACGGACGCTGGCCAAAGTGGCTTCCGGCCTGGTTCACGTGGCCCAATCTGCTCGTCCTCGTGGTGGGCATCTGGGCAGCGCCCCGCTGCTGGCCGCACGTGGAAGCGTTGGTGGGGGTCTCGGCGCGCGAAGCGAGACGGCCGGTGTATACCGTGACCACGCGCACGGGCCGCGTGTTGACCGCGGACAGTCTGCGGGGCCACGTGGTACTCGTGAACGTGTGGGCCACCTGGTGTCCACCATGCCGCGCAGAGATGCCGGCCCTGCAACAACTCGCCGATGCCTATGCCGCCGAGGGGGTGATCGTGCTCGGACTGTCGGTGGATCGTGGACCGGCGGCCCAGGTGGATGCCTTCCTCGCGGAACGGGGCATCACGTATCCGGTGGCCATCGTGGGCGACCGGATCATCCAGGCGTTCGGCGGTGTGCGTGGTTATCCCACCAGCCTGTTGCTCGATAGACGGGGCGTCGTGCGACACGCCGTGATGGGGCCGGTGGGACCGCTCACGCTGCGTCCGGCGCTGCGTCGTCTGCTTGCCGAGTCGGATTCAGTGCCGAATGCGGGAGATGCCGGAGAGTTTACACCGGACTCCGGGGCGTACTCTGCGTCGCATTCTGTGTCGCACTCTGCGTCGCGTTCCGCAACGCCGTCACTTCCGGCTCACTGAGTACGCGCCAGGCGCCCGCGGGCAGCCCGTCGAGTGTGAGCGGACCGAGCGCGATGCGCTCCAGGGCCACGACATGATTGCCCGTGGCCGCGAACATGCGGCGCACCTGATGGTATCGTCCTTCGGTGATGGTGAGGTCGGCGAGGCATGGCCCATGCACCACCAGCGAGGCCGGCCGGAGCGCGGTCTCCTCGCCTTTCAGTACGAGAGTGCCGCTGGCGAACAGCGCGTCTTCCGAGCCGGTGAGCGGCTCTGCGAGGGTGGCCCGGTAGGTCTTGGGCAGATGAGTGCGCGGAGACGTGACCCGATGATTCAGCGCACCGTCGTCGGTCAGCAGCAGCAGCCCGGACGTGTCCGCGTCGAGGCGCCCCACCGTGGCCATGACCGGCGAACGGTGGGGAAAACGCGCGGGCAGCAATTCGTATACCGTGGGCGACCGGTCACGTGTGGAACACACATATCCCACGGGTTTGTGGAACAGGACCACCGATCCTTCGGGGGGATCGAGTGGGGTGTCGTCCACCAGAATGTCGTCGTGCGGCGGGACCTTCCCGTCGCTCAGCGTGATGCCGCTGCGTGAGGTGACCCGTCGGCTCGCCAGCAGACGTTCCACTTCCTTCCGGCTGCCGTAGCCGAGACGCGCGAGATAGCGGGCGAGAGACATGCCAAGAGACATGCGGAAAAGTATCGCCCGCCATCCCGTGCGAGGTACTCGGAGAGACTCAGCGATCGAGGCCGTACACCACGGTGGTCACGACGCGCACTTTCTTGACGACCTGGCTTTCTTCGCTGATGCCCATGGCCTGATCGCGGGGCAGGATCTCGAAGACACCCTGACTCGCGGTACGGATGCCGCTCAACGAGCTCTGGGAATCCTTGGCGAATTGTTCCGCGCCTTCCCGCGCGCGAGCAGTGGCTTCGGCGATCATGGCCGGCTTGAGATCGTTCAGCTTCGTGAAGACGAACGTAGGTCCGCCACCACCGTATTCCTGACCGGAGGAAAGCACCACGCCGTTGCGCACGAGTTCGGGCACCCGCTGACTCGCGGCCTGCACGACGTCCACATGAATGGATCGCACGACCAGCGTCTGCCGGATGACATAGCGGGCACTGTTGCCATAGCCCCCCATGGTGCGCCCGTCCTGCACAGAGAACTCCTGCATGGTGACTTCGGTGCCCGCGGAATCGAGTCCGCTTTCCTTCAGGAAGGCGCGGACCTGTTGCACGTTCCGTTCGAGCGTGGCGTTGGCGCGGGCCAGATCATCGTCGGTGGCCACCAGGCGCAGCGGCCAGATTGCGAGATCGGCGCGGGCTTCACGTTCCGCAACGCCTTTCACGGAAACCGTGCGATCGGCCGTGCGCATGCGCGCAAACCCGTTGCCGATGAGAAAACCACCGGCGAGCACGCCGATGGCGAGGATCGCCGCGGCGAGTGGACTGCTGCTGCGGGGAACGGAGTCGGATGTCATTGCAGGGGAGAAATTGAGTGTGTGACTGCGGGCGGTGTGCGTGGGTATGGCCTCCACCTGATCGCCGACCTCGACCGGCAGGAACTGCGGGTCGTTGGCGCGACTATCGATACGAATTACCCCGAGGGGCTCATGTTGTCACGTCCCGTGAAGTCATTGTGTCGTTCCCTGTGCATTTCCCTGGTTGCGGCGCCGCTGCTGGCTGCCTGTGCCGGCCACACGGGCGCCACGCTTGGCAGCGGCGTCGGGGATCGCATGCTCCGCGATGCGCCCTGGGTGGCCGGCCGGGCGCTGCCGGCACAGCGGAACCCCCTCGCGGTGTTCCCGGTGGCCTGGCAAGCGGGCGCCACGCAACCCGTGTTCATGGAGCCGGAAGCCGATTCCACCGCACCGCTCGGGCAATTGCGGGTGGCGGTGCAGCGGCATCTCGATTCGCTGACGGTGGGAGCGGCGACGGCGCCCCTGGTGGGCACCGGCCTGATCCCGCCCGACGTGCGGTTCGGGTGTCCGTCGACGAATCAGCAGGAGTGTGATGCGTCGGCCTCCGACGCCGCGATCGGCCGCGGGGCCACCTGGCACCGGCTGGCGGTGGCCAATCCGTCGCCGGCCTGGCGGGCCGCGCTTCGGCAGCGCCTGGACAGCCTGCAGGTCACCCACGCGGTGTTTGTCACGCTGGAGATCGGGCAGTATCTGCCACGCCAGCGGGGAATCACGGGCAGCAAATATGTCACCCTCGGCCGCGATCACGAGGTGGCCTTGCCGTGGCTCACCTCACTCGAAACGCCGGTGAGTGTGATTCAATTGACGGGCGTCGTGGTGGACGCCGACGGCAGGGCGGTACGTATCGCGGCCGAGGGGTTGTCGGTCAAGCGGACACCGCTGTTGCTCAGCGCGGTCGATGCCCAGGCGTTGATTCGCGATGACGACGTGCGCACGCTGCTGCGTGCGCCCCGCAACGACCTGCCCGGGCAACCGCTGGTGTGGCAGGCGGGACTCGAGGCGTTGTTGCGCAGCCTCGCCCTCCGCTGACGGCGGGATCTCAGCGCTGCTCCATCGGCAGGCGGATTTCCACGCGACACCCCCCGGTGGGCAGGTTGCTCATACGGAAGGCATACCGGTCGCGATACAGCATGGTCAATCGCGACCGGGTGTTGGTGAGGCCGATGCCCAGGCCGTCCACCGAGGGCACCGCGGCGAGAAATCTCCCGCTGGTGGTCAGTAAACCATCCAGGCCCTTGCCGTTGTCTTCCACTACGATGTCGATGCTGTTTCCCTGCCGGCCCACCCTCACCTCGATGCACTGATCCCGATGTCCCGGAGCGAGACCGTGCTTGAGGGCATTCTCCACGAGCGGCTGGAGCAGAAAGCTGGGGACCATCTCGTCGACGATGGAAGGGTCGACGGTGATGTCGGCTTCCAGCCCGCTGCCATAGCGCACGCGCGCGATCTGGAGATAGAGCTCCACCAGTTCGATCTCCTGCCAGACGGGGATCATCGACTGGCCGGCGGAGCGCAGCGACAGACGCAGCAGATCGCTCACCCGGGTGAGGGTGCGTTGCGCTTCCCGCACGTCCATCTCCATGAGCTCGGCCACCGAGTTGAGCGCATTGAAGAGGAAGTGCGGATTGAGCTGCATGCGCAGCGCCTCGAGCTGGGTGTGCGCGAGTTTCTGTTCGAGTTCGGTGGCGGCGCGGTCGCGTTCGCGGTAACGGCGGACATACTCGACCATGTACGCGGCGCCGAGCACGGCCCAGTAGAGCACCACCTGGAAGTCGAGGTGGTTGACCAGCACGACCCGCAGCGTGAACGCGTACGAGGTCACCTGACCCACGGCGCTGAAGATGTGATCGAGCCAGGCGATGACGAACACATCGACGATGCACACGAGCGCGCTGGCGCCGATGTGGACGGTGAGCCACGGCAGGATGCGCGCCGTATCCAGTTTGACGCGATCGACGAGCGTGAGAATCAGCAGCGACCAGAGGCTCCACAGCAGCCACGTGGCGCCCTGCCAGACGAACGCCGTGGCCAGCGTGTAGTGCGCACCGGACGCATCGCCCACGAGGGCCATCTGCAGCGAGGCCAGCACCGCCGGCACGATCCAGACGACGGCAAAGAGCAGACGGGTCAGCCGACGGAGGCGCAGGCCTTCGTCGGCAATGGTCAACGGCTGAGTGGGAGAGGCCATGAGGGCAACAGGAGGCAACGGCGTCGCGTGAAAAGCGGCAGTCGGGAAGGGAGCCCGGGCGTGAAAAAAACGAATCATGCGCCGGTCTGGAACCCGTACCGTTCCGACAACGTAGTACGACTCGGAGAGGTCCGTGCAGTCCGGCCAGCGCGTTCCGTGGTGATGCCGACCAGTCAACCGGAGGAGAGAAAGTGAGCGTTCGAGTCCTGATTGTCGACGACGAGGCGTTGGCTCGTCAACGCGTGCGGCGACTGCTGCAGAACGAAGCCGATGTCGAGATCGTGGGGGAAGCCGAGAGCGGCCATGAGGCCGTCGGGATGATCCGGGATCTCCAGCCCGATCTCGTCTGTCTCGACGTGCAGATGCCCGGGCTCGACGGCTTCGGCGTGCTGCGGGAGCTGGAGGGGGGGCATGTCCCCATGGTGCTGTTCATCACGGCGTATGACGAACACGCGCAGCGGGCGTTCGATGTCCATGCCGTGGACTACGTCCTGAAGCCGGTCGATGCCGATCGGTTCCGGGCGGCTTTCGACAAGGCGCGTCGGCAGCGGGCTCACGCCGTGGCCGCGGAACGGCTCGGTGAGCTGCTCGAGACCGTGCGTCGTCTGGCCGACGGCAACGCCGACGGACCGAACGCGCTGCTGGGCGGGGCGCTGGGTGGTGGGCTCGGGCTCTCCGGTTCGGGTGGCGGAACGGCGCTGGCCCCGGCGCCCGCGGCCACCGGCGCGGCAGCGCCCGCCGGAAACGCCGCCGGCACCGGACGGTATGCCAGCCGCATTCTGGTCAAGCAGGATGGACGCATGTTTTTCGTGAAGACCACGGAGATCGACTGGATCGAAGCCGATCGCAATTATGTGCGGCTGCATGTCGGCAAGCAGGCACACACCATCCGCGAGCGCATCAGTCACCTGGAAGAAACGCTCGATCCCCGTTTGTTCGCCCGCATTCACCGCTCCACGATCGTGAATCTCAATCGGGTGCGCGAGATGCAGCAGTGGTTCTCGGGCGACTACGTGGTGATTCTCGAAGACGGCACGCGGCTGCGCCTCAGCCGGCACTATCGCGATCGGGTGGAGAAGCAGGTCGGCGTCTGATCGTCCGCCCAACGGTCGCGTTGGGAAAGGATCGCACGCGAAGACGCGCCTCCGAAGAATCGCACTCGAACGATCGTTGTCCCGAGGGTATCATGGGGCATGGCGACATCGGCGAGTTGGCAATCGTATTGGATCCGTTTGCTGGTGCGGGCGCGTATGCGTCCGCACGCGCTGCGTCCGATCGACCCGCAATGGGTGCGCGCGAACATGGGTCGCCCCCGGGCGGCCCGCCGTTTCATGGCCCGGTCCACGGGCGCACGGTGTGTGATGCTGAGTGCCCGTGCGTCCTGGGTGGGTGGTGAACAGCTCACCGCTGCCACGTTCGACGAACAGAACGGACCGGTGGTGCTGTACCTGCATGGCGGCGGATTCATCGGATGTTCACCCGAGACGCATCGCTCGCTGGCCGGATCGCTGGCGCAACGTCTCCGGGCGCGCACATACGTGCCTGCGTATCGGCTGGCGCCGGAACATCGATTCCCCGGTGCGCTCGAGGATGCCCTGAGCGCGTACCGGTATCTGCTCGACGATGAACACATTGCCCCTCATCGTGTGATCGTGGCAGGTGATTCCGCCGGTGGGGGATTGGCGCTGTCGATGCTGCTCGCGGCCCGCGATCGGGGCATGCCACTGCCGCGCGCGATCGTCACCTATTCGCCGTGGACCGATCTCGCCGCCACCGGTGCGTCGCTCGAAGAGAACAGCGAACGATGTGCGATGTTCGCGGCCATCACCATCAAACGGGCCGCCACGTTCTATCTTGGCGATGCCGATCCGTACTCGCCGTATGCGTCGCCGTTGTATGGCGACTTCCGCGGATTTCCCCCGATGCTGATTCACGCGAGTACCGACGAAGTATTGCGCGACGATTCGGTGCGTCTCGCCGAGCGTGCGCGGGCCGTTGGCGTGTCGGTGGAACTCCGGCTCTGGCCACGCGTGCCGCATGTCTGGCAATTCTTCCCGGCCGTCCTGCCCGAGGCACGTCAGTCCCTCGACGACACACGTCGATTCGTCGAGCATATATGCGCCACGCATGTGTGCCCCACACCACACTCCACGCACGCCGCGGTCACCGTCTCCGAACACCCTCGGCCCGTTACGTGACGATCCGTGACCTGCCTTCGCGCGATGCGTCCAGCGGGCAGGTTATGGGTGACTCCGACATCTTTCCCGTGTACCGGCCGCCGGACTGGTATCCACTGCAGCGTGTGCTGACGGTGGTGTTCGGTGCCGCCGCCGCCGAAGCCGCGGCCGCCTTCTGGTTCGTGGGGTTCGTGGAGGGACCCGTGGACGTGGGGGAACTGCGATTGTACGAGCACTCCACCACGCGCCGGCAGATTGCGCTGGATCGCGATGGTGGAGCGTACCGCTGGCTCGACGAGGTGCGGGGATACATCCGGGTCGACGAGGAGTCGGCGCTGATCGAAGCGCTGGTCTGACCGGGCTGGTCTGACCGCGCCGCGGAGCCCCCCGGGGCCGGCCCCGGAAGCTGGGGATGACCGGCTATCGGGTACAGGTTCGTGGGGCCGGCGTCGATACTGCTCCGTATGTCCTCCAACCTGAACGGCGTGCACGGCCTGCGCGGCACACCGATCACACCGCCCTCCCCTGCGAGAGCGGTGGGGACTTCGCGCGCCGTAGTGCGTGTGACGCCGGCGGCACCGGGTCAGGGAGTGGACACCGGTCAGCCACTCTCCCGCAGCGGGCTTTCGCTGGAAGCGCTGCTCGGGGCCGACGATCTCCTCGAGGCCCGGCCCGAAGTCCGGCAGGGCGCCACGGCCATGGGGCTGTCGCAGGCCCGCACCGCGTTGCTCCGGCAATTGCCGGGTGATGCCCTGGCCGCACTCGACGACGTGTGGAGCGGCGCGCAGCGGAGCGAAGAGGGATGGTACCTGCGCGCCGGGGCCCTCACCGTGCTGGGACTTCCCGGTGAAGGCGATCGGGTGGCTACCGAAGGACTCGCGCAGCGACCGGCTTCTCTCGCGCTGCGCTATCTGCAGTCGGTGGCGCGGTCGGTGAACGGCGACTGGCAGGGTGCGCGCGCCGCGCTTGCGGAGGCACTCGACGCGGCGCCGGCGGACCCGGTGCTGCGCCTCCAGCAGGCGGTGGTCCTCGGCCGGCAGGGCCATCTGGCCGATGCGAGCGAGATCATCGCCGAGGTGCAGCAGCAGGGCATCGAACACCCAGCCGTGGATTGGGCACGTGGCATCGTGCGCGGACTGACCGCGGACCGGGCCCGGGGTGAGGCGCGGCAGACCATGCGCATGGCCAGTGGCGAGTTCGCCGTGATCGATGTGGATGACCTGAACGGATCAGCCGGTACTGCCGCGACGGGTGGCGTTCGGGAGGCCCAGCCCGGTGTGCGGCCGGACATGCAGGACGCGGTTCAGGATGTTCTCGCCGACGACACCGTGCGCTGGTCGCCCGCCGATGGCGGAGATCTCGTGGAGCATGCGTTTGCATCGCTTGGTGCGCGCATCGTTCAACGAGGCGATGGATTGCCGGCCAACGACATGCGTGTCCTCATGCGGGCGCTCTCGGCGGGCGGCACGCTCATGGGCAGCTGCACACCCGATCAGGCCCACGCAGCGCGCACGTTGCTCGGCCAGTTGCTCGAGTCCATCCGGCAGCTCGAAGCGTCCACGGTGATCCGCCCCACGCCATCGGTGGGATTGGCCGCATTGTTGGCGGCCCTGCGTCGTGATGATCACGCCGAAGCGGGGCGACTGTGGCGCCGGTCGAGCATCGCCGTGCCTCCGGGGGCGCGGCGTCTCATGCAGGCGCTGCTCGATGGTGCACGCATGGTGCGTGAGACATCGACATCCGGCGCATTCGATGCGACTGGCGCTACGGACGCCACGCGCGATCGGGACGCGGAAATGCGTCGTCGTTTTCGACAGGACGGTATTTCGTTCGCGTCGATCGTGCGCAATGAGCGGGACGATGGCGTGCTGTTGCCGGTGCGATTCGGTCTGTCGTTGCTCCGCGAGGCGGCCGATTCGGTCGTGGGTGAACATGGCGGTGATCATCGTGGTGGATATCGCGACGAATCCGTGGCATCCGCAGCCGCCATGCACGGACGTGTCGGCACGCCGCCGATGTCGCTCGAAGGGCTCGCCGGTGGGCGCATGACGCCGGTCAGTGTAACGGGCACGGACCTCTCCGCGGCCGTGGTGAGGGGCGAGGCCACGGGCATGGGCTGGGGTGCCGCGCGGGCGGCCAACGCATTGACGGGTGAGTCGCAGCGGGTTGGCGACGTGGAGGGCAGTGGGGTTCGCATCGTCGCCGTGCTGTGTGTCGCGCTGGCGGTGGGAGCGAGCATGCTGGGGTTCAACGCCGTGGCGATTGCACTGGCCGCCGGAGCGGTGTGGCTGGGTATGCGTCGGAGCACGAAGGCGACCCGCCGCTATTAGATTGGAGCCACATGGCGCCGCCCGGCTGCCGTCTCCGTGGCCCCGATACCGAACCTCACTATGGCACCGTCTTCTTCCGCGCCGGTTTCGGCGTTTCTCCGTCATCACTACCGGCATTTCAACGCGGCGGCCCTGATCGACGCGAGTGATGCCTATGTCCGCCACCTCGAGCAGGGTGGCAAGATGATGGTCACGCTCGCCGGCGCGATGAGCACGGCCGAGCTGGGCCTGTCGCTCGCCGAGATGATCCGTCAGGACAAGGTGCACGCGATCACCTGCACGGGCGCGAACCTCGAGGAAGACATCTACAACCTCGTGGCGCACGATCACTACGAACGGGTGCCCAACTATCGCGATCTGACGCCCGAGCAGGAGCAGGATCTGCTCGACCGGCATTTCAATCGGGTCACCGATACGTGCATTCCCGAAGCCGAGGCGATCCGCCGGATCGAGAAGGCCATCCTCGACGAATGGACGGCGGCCGATCAGAAGGGTGAGCGGTATTTCCCGCACGAGTTCATGTATCGCATCCTGCTCAGCGGCAAGCTGGAGCAGTACTACCAGATCGATCCGAAGAACTCGTGGATGCTCGCGGCGGCGCAGAAGAACCTGCCGATCATCGTGCCCGGCTGGGAAGACTCGACCACCGGCAACATCTTCGCGTCGCACGTGATCGACGGGAACATCAAGAACGTGCACACGGTGCGGTCCGGCATCGAGTACATGATGTACCTGGCCGATCACTACACCGAGGTGACGAAGACGGCGTCGCTGGGCTTCTTCCAGATCGGTGGCGGCATTGCCGGCGACTTCCCGATCTGCGTGGTGCCCATGCTGCATCAGGATCTGCAGCGCACCGAAGTGCCGCTATGGGGCTACTTCTGCCAGATCAGCGATTCGACCACGTCGTATGGGTCGTACTCCGGCGCGGTGCCCAACGAGAAGATCACGTGGGGCAAGCTCGGCATCGATACGCCGAAGTACATCATCGAAAGCGACGCGAGCATCGTGGCGCCGCTGGTGTTCGCATTGGTGCTGGGGTGGTGAATGACGGAGTCGTGGGGGGTGGGTTTACGCAAACCCACCCCCCACGACTACTGCGGCTGTTCGACCGAATCCGCCTCCACCTTCGGCACCCGTAACCGCTGGCCCACCTTGATGTCGTCCTGCGTGAGTTGATTGAGTTGCTTCAGGACGTCCGGTGACGTCCGGAAACGACGGGCGAGGCCGGTGAGCGTCTCGCCGCGTTTCACGATGTGAAAGACGTATTCGGCGGCCACCGGAGCCGGGGCCCGCAGCGTGGCGTCGAGCTGTTCGATTTCCCGCGAGACCGCGCCACGGGCCCGCGCGCTTTCCACCGCCACGCGCTGCGCGTCGACCCAACTGCCGTCGTCGACGATGAAATCCACCTGGGCGGCGGGGGTGCGCAGCACGAGTCCGCGTCCCCGTCCACGCCAGATGGTGCGGGGCGCCAGTGTGAATGCGGCGTCGTACGGATAGCTCTCGACGAGCAGTTCCAGCGGGCCATCGTCCCGTGGACGCAACAGCGGCGTGGGCGGCGCACCGACGTAGAGCAATCGTCGGTTGGTGGCCGCCACCACACCGAACGACTCGCGCCACATATCGGTCCAGCGGCGCTGCGAGGCGAACGCCTGGGCCACGATGTGTTCGCCGGGCAGCACCTGGGCACCGATCTCCCGCAGTGCGGCATCACGCGCCGTGCGCCGTGCGCCGATGGGCGGCACCACCGCCGCGGCGGCCACCACGGCGGCCGTGGCCAGAACGGCCGTGGTGCTGGTGAGCGCCACCAGCACCCGCACCCACACACTGCGCTGACGACGCGGCGGCGGCGCGGCGGCTCCGGCGCGAAGCCAGCCGCGGGAGGTTCCGCTGAGAGTCCCTGGCAGCTTCGGGACGGTCATAGGGCGTGCATGATCCTGATAAGATAAGCAATCATGCACACCGAAGATTCGACGCCGCCTGAATCGACAGGCCAGCGTCTCGCCCTGACCGCCACCGTGATCGGCACGATCGGGATCGCGCTCGCTTATGCCTCGGCGTTCGCTCCGCCGCCGATCGCCACCTGGGGCGCCTGGCTCATGGCCGTGATCATGCCACTGGTGATGATGGCGGTCATGGTGCTCGGCGCGGCACGGACGGGCCGTACGCTGGGATGGCTGCTCTGGCCGATGCTGCTGGTGTTCGTATTGGTGGCAGGTGGTTTTCTGCTGGCCCTGTGGCTGCCGGCGGAAACGCCGGACAGTCCGCTGTGGTTTGGGCTGCCACGGCGGGCCGCGATCGTGCTATATGGCGTGGGCGTCCTGCCGCTGTTCGTCCTGCCCCTGGCGTATGCACTCACCTTCGACCGGCTGACGCTCTCCGATGAGGACATCGCACGGGTGCGTGCCGCACGATCGGGTGGGGAGGGTCGCCAATGATCATGGCCGTCGTTGCCCTCGTGTACTTCGGGATCGTGGCCGCCATCGGTGTGTGGGCCACCAGACGCACACGATCGGCGTCGGACTTCTTCGTGGCGGGGCAGGGGCTTGGATTCGTCACGCTGGCCATCGCGGCCATGGCCGCGACGCTCTCCGGATTTGCATTCATCGGTGGACCGGGACTGGTGTACAGCCTCGGACTCGGCGCGGTGTTCATCGTGCTGCCCGCTGCGCTCACCAATTCCATGGGCGCCTGGGTGCTGGCCAAACGGTTGCGACTGCTCGCCGAGGTCCGGGAGATGATCACCATCCCCGATGCGATCGGTGCGCGATTCCAGTCACCCGCGGCGCAGGGATTGTCCGCCGCTGCCATCATCCTGGCCGTGATCAGCTACATGGCCACGAATCTGCTGGCGCTCGGACTCGTGGTGCAGGCCACCTTCCAGATCGGCCTGGCGCCGGCCATCTGGATCGGCACCCTGATCGTGCTGGCTTATTCGGTGTCGGGCGGCATTCTCGCGGGCATCTACAACGATGTCTTTCAGGGCGTGCTGATGGCCGTCGCCTCGACCCTGGTGTTCTTCTTCGCCCTGGGAAGTGCCGGAGGCATGAGCGGCATCTCGCACACCATTCTCGCGCACGATCCCGCCATCCTCGGACCGTGGGGCAAACTCTCGCCGCTGGCCGCGCTGTCGTTCTTCTTCGTGTTCGGATTGGGGACGCTGGGTCAGCCCCACGTGGCGCACAAGTTCTTCATGCTGCGTGATGCGCGCAAACTCAAATGGTATCCGCTGGTGATGACACTGGCACTCACGCTCACACTGCTGTTGTTCGTTGGAGTCGGTGTGGCCATGAAGGCGCTGGTGCTGCAGGGAAAAGTGCCGCCCCTGACCACGCCCGATGACGCCACCCCCACGTTCCTGCTGCACTTCACACCGTTGCCGCTGGCTGCGATCGTCTTTGCGGCGGTGGCCGCGGCCATCATGAGCACCGTGAATTCCTTCATGAGTATCGGTGCGGCGGCATTCACCCACGATCTTCCGGTGGCGTTCGGTCGGCGTGTGGATGATGAATTGCGATGGGGACGTATCTGGACCGCGGTGCTCACACTGATCTCGGCGGCCGTGGCGCAGTTGTCCGGATCGCTGGTGGCATTTCTGGGCATCTTCGGCTGGGGATTGTTCGCGTCCACGCTGGTGCCGGCGCTGGCCATCGGCCTCAATTGGAAAGGCGCCACACGGGCCGGTGCCGTGGCCTCCATCGCCACGGGGCTGCTCATCACACTGGGACTCGAGACGCTGGCGTACTTCCGGATCTTCACATTCCCGTCCGGCGTCACGGCCACGGCCATCGCCCTCGTTACCTCCCTGCTGGTGTTCTTCGGTGTGTCCTGGTTCACCCGCGAAACCGCGGCAGCGACACTGGCGCCCGACGTGCGCGCCGTCATGGACGCTTGAATGGACGCCTGACCGGTGTCCGACGACCTGTTCCCGTTGCACGGGGCGGCGCCCGCGCCGCTGGCGTCCGACGCGCACGCTGGCGAGCATTGGGGCATGCATCGTCAGGCGCTTCCGTGAGTCCGGCCCGTCGATCGTCGAACCGCCGTGCGGACGACGACCCGCAGGTGGTGGCTCCCACACAACTCGATCTCTTTCCCGTAGCCCCCGTGGTGGACGTGCTCGACGCACGGGCCATTGTGGGCCCGCGCACGGGTGTGGAGCATCTGATTCGTGTGCGTCTGCGTCCCAACGATGCGCCCCATCTGGTCTTTCACGATCGGCACGGCTGGTACTGCGAAGCGCACGGACCCGCATGCCGGGCCGTCTCGCTGGCGCAGCACGAAGTGCGTTGATCGTCTCCTCTTCGCTCATACAATTGGCGTGACGTGACCGATCCGTCGCTTCTCTGGAAGCCGAGTGCCCGTGATATCGCGGCAACGCGGCTGCAGCAGTTCCTGAACGACCTCGTGGCACGCGGTGTGGTGCCGACCGGAGGCCGCGATGCGCATGCGCTGCAACGCTGGTCGGTGACGCACCCCGAGCGGTTCTGGGCCGAGGTGTGGCGTGCGGCGGGAATCATGGCCGACGGCCCCGGCACACAGGATGCGCCCTGGCGCGACGTGTTGGTGGGTGGTGACCGTATGGCGCCGCCCGACCCGGTGCATGGCCCACGCTGGTTCACCGAAACGCGGCTCAACTTCGCCGAGCATCTGCTGCGGCGTCGTGACGACGGACTCGCGCTCGTGTCGTGGAACGAGCAGGGGCCGCAACAGCGACTGACCTATGCCACCCTGGCCACCCGCGTTGCACAATGTGCCGCGGCGCTCGCCGCGCGAGGGGTTGGCGTGGGAGACCGCGTGGCGGGGTGGATGCCCAATCTCCCCGAAACGGTCATCGCCATGCTGGCCGCCGCGTCGCTGGGTGCCGTGTGGTCGAGCTGCTCGCCGGATTTTGGCACCAAAGGCGTGCTCGATCGGTTCGGGCAGATCGCACCCACCGTGCTCATCGCGGCCGACGGCTATCGCTACGCGGGCAAGACCATCGATTGTCTGCCGCGGCTGGCCGAGATCGTGTCGGCCATTCCCTCGCTGCGCGCCGTGTGGGTGGTGCCTTACATGAGTGATGCACCTGCGCTGGACACGATCGACCGGGCCGAGCGTTTCGATCAGGTGCTCGCGGCAGAGGCCCAGGCCACGACGCCGGCGTTCGGGCGTCTGCCGTTCGATCATCCGCTGTACATCATGTACTCGTCGGGTACGACCGGTCTGCCCAAGTGCATGGTGCATGGCGCGGGTGGCACCTTGCTGCAGCATTGGAAAGAGCTTGCGCTGCACACCGACGTCTCGGCCGATGACGTGCTGTTCTACTTCACCACCTGCGGCTGGATGATGTGGAACTGGCTGGTGTCCGGACTCGCGGTCGGCGCGACGGTGGTGTTGTACGATGGGGCTCCACTCGCGCCCGATCCGGCCATTCTCTGGCGCATGGCGGAAGCGGAACGGGTGTCGGTGTTCGGGACGAGCGCGAAGTACCTGGCCGTGCTCGAAAAGGAAGGTGTGACTCCACGCACCACGGTGAATCTCGAAGCCCTGCGCGCCATTCTGTCCACGGGCAGTCCGCTCGCCGCGCACAGCTACGATTTTGTGTATCGCGATATCTCGCCGTCGGTGCGGTTGTGCAGCATCAGCGGGGGCACCGACATCATCAGCTGTTTTGCACTGGGCGACCCCACCGGCGCGGTGTATCGGGGCGAACTGCAGATGCGCGGGCTCGGCATGGCCGTTGCCGTGTGGAACGACGTGGGGCAGCCGGTGGAGCAGGAAGCGGGAGAGCTGGTGTGTACGCGGCCGTTTCCCAGCATGCCGGTGGCGTTCTGGAACGATCCCGACGGCTCACTCTATCGGGCGGCCTACTTCGAGCATTTCCCGGGCGTGTGGCGGCATGGGGACTGGGCCGAGATCACGGCCCACGATGGTCTCGTCATTCACGGACGCAGCGATGCCACGCTCAATCCCGGTGGGGTGCGCATCGGCACGGCGGAGATCTACCGCCAGGTGGAGCAGATCCCCGAGGTGCTGGAGTCGCTCGTGGTGGAGCAGCGCTTCGAAGGCGCCGACGGTCCCGACTCGCGCGTCGTGCTGTTCGTGCGCCTGCGGGATGGTGGTGAACTCACCGAGGCATTGCGCGACACCATTCGTCGCCGCATCCGCGAACATACCAGTCCACATCACGTGCCGCGGGTGGTGATCGCCGTACCGGACATTCCGCGTACCATCAGCGGCAAGATCACCGAGCTGGCCGTGCGGGAAACCATTCACGGCCGGCCGGTGAAGAATCAGGATGCCCTGGCCAACCCGGAAGCGCTGGCGCACTTCCGGGATCGGCCGGAACTCGTCGTCGGTCCTGACAGATGACCGGGTGTGCGGTCGGTCAGGGAACCGGCGCCGGGGCGCTCATGCGCACCACCAGGTCACCGGCCGGCTGTCCGTCCTTGGGCGTCTTGAGCTTCGACGTCACGAAGACCGCACCGGTGGCGTCGACGAACGCCGTGTTCGGGTAGCCAGCGACGGGCACATCGGCCACCTTGCTCAGCGACTTCGCGTCGATGACCGACACGGTGCCGGCCTGACGGTTGGCCACGTACACGCGACCCTGCTGCGGCACGAACACCAGGCCCAGTGCTCCCTCGCCGGCCGGGATGGTCTTGATGACCTTGTTCTCCTTGAGGTCGATCACCGACACGTCACCCGATTCCTGATTCGACACGAACAGGCGCGCGGCTTCGGCATCGAGCGCCAGCATGCTCGAACGCTTGCCATCGGTGTTGATACGACGGGTCACGCGGCCGGTCTTGAGGTCGATCACGGCGACCTGATTGTGCCCCATGTTGGCGGCGTAGAGCTGGTTGGCGGCCGGGTCGAGGGCCAGTCCGACCGTGGTGGCGCCGATGTTCTCGAGGATGCGCGAGAGGGTGTTGGTCTTGCCGTCGATCACCCAGATGCGGCCGCCCGTGACCGACGCGTACACGGTGTTCGACGCTTCGTCGACCAGGACGCGGAAGAGATGGGCGTTGGCTTCGGCCGGATCGGTGATCGTCGCGACGATCTTGCCGGTGGCCGCCTCGATGGCCGTGATGTTGCCGGCGCGCGTGTTCGTGGTGTAGAGGATGCCCGTGCGGGTGTTGATGCCCATGCCGTACGGCGCGGCGGCGCCGAGCGCGACACGCTTCTTCTCCTTGAGCGTGGCCGCGTCGTAGGTGATGAGCCCGCCGCCCGGCTTGTCGCGCGAGCCGGCGAAGGCCACGAACAGCGATCCCTTGCCGTCGGAGGCCAGCTCATAGACGCCGGGGCCGGCGGGCGCCTGGGCCGCGAGGCCGGATGCGCCATGCCCGGTGTGTTGAGCCTGGGCGGGAAGAGCGATCGCTCCGAGAGCGAGGGCGGTCGTGAAGGAGAGCAGCCGAGGGACGGGGATCACGGAAAGCTCCGGAATGGCGATTGAGGAACCGGCATCGGAGTCGAGGCCGGAGGTACGGGTTGTCACGCTCCAACAAATAGCCCCGGGTATTCCGAGGATTCAACTCCCAATTGATACGGAGGGGCGTGCTCCAGCGCTGGCGCTCTGTCGGGAGGACCCTGAACTTGTTGGTCGCCCGGGGTATCACCCGGTATCGAGCTCCCGCCCGCCTTCCGGAGAAATCCATGTCCCGGCTCCTCCCGCGATCGTTCTCCCGGTTCCTGACAGTGGCGGCCGCCGCCGTCGTCGCCCTGGTGCTGGCGGTGTCCCCAGCCCAGGCGCAGAAAAAGGCGGCCGATGCGGTCCGCCCTGCGACGCCTGCCGCGTCCAAGCCGTCCGAAGTCGCCAAACCCGCCAATCCGGCCCTGATCGACATCAACCGGGCCACTACGGCGCAGCTCGAAACGGTCCCCGGCATCGGCAAGGCATACGCCGGCCGCATCGTCGCCGGACGTCCCTACGCCAACAAAGCGCAACTCGTACAGAAAGGCATTCTCACGCAGGGTCTGTACGACAAGATCAAGGATCGACTCATCGCGAAGCAGTAGTCGTCCGTACTACCTTATCGTCATGCTCTTCTCGCCATTCCCGGAGGATCAACGGCAGCGCGCATGGATTGCCGCGCTGCCGCGATCGCACATCTGATCGGATGAGTCGTTCACGCGACAGGTCGGGCCGTCTTTCGCCCGACGGGTCGCGCCGTATTTCACGCGCAGCCATCCGGCCGTGCGTGTTCTCAACGACTTCCATCACCGAGGTGTGCCCATGGCCACGCTGACCGCTCCCGAAACGGGTATCGAGCAGGACGCTTTTCCGATCAACGGCACCGACTACGTCGAGTTCTACGTCGGCAATGCCAAGCAGGCGAGCCACTACTATCGCTCGGCCTTCGGTTATTCCCTCGTTGCCTATCGCGGCCCGGAAACGGGTGTGCGTGATCGCGCGAGCTATCTGATGCAGCAGGGGAAGATCCGCCTGGTGCTGACCACGTCGATCACTCCCGACACGCCCATCGCCGAGCATGTGCACAAGCACGGCGACGGCGTTCGCGACTACGCGCTGTGGGTGGACGATGCACGGCTCGCCTACGAGACCGCCATTGCACGCGGCGCCATCCCCATCCAGGAACCGCAGGTGTACACCGATGAGGATGGCGAGGTGGTCATCGCCGCCATCGGCACGTACGGCGACACCATCCACTCCCTCGTGGAACGTCGCAACTATCGGGGCGTGTTCCTGCCGGGGTTCCGGGCCGTCACGCCGCACTACCAGCCGGCCGATGTGGGACTCAAGTACATCGACCACTGCGTGGGCAATGTCGAGCTGGGCCGGATGAATCACTGGGTGAGCTACTACGCCGACGTGCTGGGCTTCCGCAATCTCATCACCTTCGACGACAACGACATCAGCACCGAGTATTCGTCGCTCATGTCCAAGGTGATGGCCAACGGCAACGATCGCATCAAGTTCCCCATCAACGAGCCGGCCTCGGGCAAGAAGAAGTCGCAGATCGAGGAGTATCTCGACTTCTACGGCGGCCCGGGCGCGCAGCATCTCGCGCTGGCCACTGACGACATCCTGACCACGGTGACCACGCTGCGTGATCGGGGCGTGGAGTTCCTCTCGGTGCCCACGTCGTATTACGACGACCTGCAGGAACGCGTCGGCAAGATCGACGAACAGGTGGACGAACTCGCGAAGCTCGGCATCCTCGTCGATCGCGATCCCGACGGGTATCTGCTGCAGATCTTCACGAAGCCGGTGGAAGACCGTCCCACCCTCTTCTACGAGATCATCCAGCGCAAGGGCGCGACCAGCTTCGGCAAGGGGAACTTCCGGGCGCTGTTCGAAGCCATCGAGCGCGAACAGGAACTTCGCGGCAACCTCTGAGGTCACGATGCCCATCTATCATCAGTTGGGGACCGTGCCGCGCAAGCGTCACATCGTCTTCCGTCGCCCCGATGGCGGACTGTATGCCGAAGAACTCATGGGTCACGAGGGGTTCGTCGGCACCTCGTCGCTGCTGTACCACATCCATCCGCCCACCACGGTCAAGTCGGCCCGCAAGGTGCGCGATGTGATCTGGGAGGCGGATACGGAAACGTCGCTGCGTCATCGGCATTTCCGCACGGCACGCGCGGCGAAGGGTGGGTCGGCCACCCTCGATCGCATCCCGCTGCTGTTCAACAACGACATCGGCATGCTGTACGTGGAGCCCGACGTCACCGACACGCACTTCTACCGCAATTCACAGGCGGATGAAGTGGTGTACGTGGTGGAAGGCAGCGGCGTGCTCGAGTCGGTGTTCGGCGAGCAGAGTTATCGCGCGGGGGACTATGTCGTCATCCACCGCAACATCACGCACCGGTGGCGGCTCGATCCTTCGCAGGGCCCCACCAAGCTGCTGGTCATGGAGAGCGCGGGGCATGTGCGCTTTCCCAAGCGCTACCGCAACGAGTTCGGACAGTTGCTGGAAGGGGCGCCGTACTGTGAACGCGACATCCGTCGCCCGGAACAACTCGCGCCACACGACGAGAAGGGCGATTTCCCGGTGCTGGTCAAGCAGTACAACCAGATCAACGAACTGGTGCTCGATCATCACCCGCTCGATGTGATAGGCTGGGATGGCTACTTCTATCCGTGGATCTTCAACATCCACGACTTCGAGCCCATCGTGGGACGCATTCACCAGCCCCCGCCGGTGCATCAGACGTTCCAGGGCGACGGGTTCGTGATCTGCTCGTTCTGTCCGCGTCCGTACGACTTCGATCCGCAGGCCATTCCCGCCCCGTACAATCACAGCAACGTGGACTCCGACGAGGTGCTATTCTACGCCTCCAGTGAGTTCATGAGCCGCAAGGGCATCGAATACGGTTCCATCACGCACCATCCGGACGGACTGCCGCACGGTCCACATCCGGGGCGCGCGGAAGCCAGCATCGGGGCCACGCACACCAACGAACTCGCCGTGATGATGGACAGCTTCCGTCCGCTCAAGGTCGCGAAGCAGGCCATGCCCATCGAAGACGAGGCGTATCACCAGAGCTGGCTCGATTCGCAGCACGCGCAGTTCAGTCCGCCGACGTCCTGACGATCTCCTGAGCGGCGGCACGTTCGCACCACACACGTATCACCTTCCGTCTCACCATCGTCGATGCCCCGTTTTTCGAAGCGTTTCACCGGATTTCCGGTCTATCCGTTGGCGCACATTCCGGCGCGCAAGAAGGCACTGCTTGCGGCCGGCGTGGATGTGATCGATCTCGGGGCCGGCGATGCGGATCTGGCACCACCACCACGGGCGGTGGCCGCGTTGCAGGCTGCCGCCGAAGTGCCCGCCATGCAGCGTTATGGCTTCGGGCTCGGGCACGTCCCGTACCGCGAAGCCATCGCTGCATGGATGCAGACGCGGTTCGCCCAGTCCGTCGACCCGATCACCGAGATCGTGCCACTGCTGGGCAGCAAGGAAGGACTGGCTCACGTCGCGTTCGCGTTTCTCGGACCTGACGATGTGGCCATCATCCCCGACCCGGCGTATCAGGCGTACATCGGCGGTACGCTCATGAGCGATGCCACGCCGTACGTGTATCCGCTGCGTCCGCGCACGGAATTTCTCGTCGAACTCGAGGAGATTCCAGCGGATGTCCTCGCGCGCACGCGGGTCGTGTATCTCAACTATCCGAACAATCCCACGGCGGCCATCGCCCCGCGCGAGTATCTCGAGCGGGTGGTGCGCATCTGTCGGGAACGCGACATCCTGCTCGTGTACGACAACGCCTATTCGGAGATGGGGTTCGATGGGTATGTCCCGCCGAGCATCTTCGAAATCGACGGCGCGCGCGATGTCGCGATCGAATTCCATTCGCTGTCGAAGACATACAACATGACCGGTTGGCGTTGCGGCTGGGCGGTGGCGGCACCGCCGCTCGCATCGGCGCTGGCCAGGGTGAAATCGTTCACCGATACGGGGCAGTACATGGGGATCCAGGCCGCTGGCGTGGCGGCCATCGAAAGCTGGGCGGAGTTCGTGCCGCGGAATCTCGCGGTGTTCGCCGAGCGACGGGATGCGTCGGTGGCGGCGTTTCGTGCGCAGGGCTTCGTGTGCGAGGTGCCCCGAGCCACGATGTATCTCTGGATTCCTCTGCCTGAAGGCATTGCCAGCGCGGCATTCGCCGATCGGCTCCGTGAAGAGCAGGGAGTGATCGTGATGCCGGGCTCCGGATTCGGCGCCGGCGGTGAAGGGTTCTTCCGGGTGTCGTTCATTCAATCGCCCGCCCGGATCGCCCAGGCGGCGGAGCGCGCCGGTGTGGTGCTCCGCGCCATGTTGGCCGAGCAGGGTGCGGGAGTGGGAGCGGGGGCGCGGTGATGGGGACGCGCGCGCGTCAGGTGGCCTGGGCGATGTTGTTGTCGAGCCTCGTTCTCATGTCGTGTCATCGTGGCAAGCGGCCGGGCGCCAACGTGAGCCCCGCCACGCCGGTCGCGCCGGGCGATGTCGTGTCGTCCGCGCCGCCGTCGACACCACCATCGTCCCCGCCATTCCGGCCCGCACCGCCGGACGTGGCGCCGACGCCGAAGCCTGCCGAATCCACGGTGAGCAAGGAACCGCCGCCGGTGCTCCGCGAATTCCGCGGCGTGTGGGTGGCCAGCGTGGCCAACATCGACTGGCCCAGCAAGCGCACGCTGACCACGGCGGAGCAGCAGGCGGAATTGCTCGCGCTGTTCGATCGCGCCGCCGAACTGCGACTCAATGCGGTGATCTTTCAGGTGCGGCCGGCGGCCGACGCGCTGTATGCGTCGAGCATCGAGCCGTGGTCGGAATACCTCACCGGCGCGCAGGGCAAGCGCCCCGATCCCTACTGGGATCCGCTCGCCTTCGCCGTACGGGAGGCGCATGCCCGTGGCATGGAACTGCATGCCTGGTTCAATCCGTATCGCGCCCGTCACACCGACGCGAAGTCGCCCCTGGTGGCCACGCACATCGCGCGCACCAATCCGGCGCTCGTGAAGCCGTACGGCGGCTATCTGTGGATGGACCCGGGTGAACCGGCTGTGCGGGCGCGCACGTTGCGTGTGGTACTCGATGTCGTGAAACGATACGACATCGATGGTGTGCACATCGACGATTATTTCTATCCGTATCCGGCCACGACGCGTCGC
This sequence comes from Gemmatimonas aurantiaca, assembly GCF_037190085.1. NCBI lineage: Bacteria > Pseudomonadati > Gemmatimonadota > Gemmatimonadia > Gemmatimonadales > Gemmatimonadaceae > Gemmatimonas > Gemmatimonas aurantiaca. Next base: position 159,844 of record NZ_JBBCJO010000012.1, on the reverse strand, counting down.
GGCAAACCCATCGATTTCCCCGACGCCACGAGCTGGGCCAAATACCGCAAACAGGGCGGTACGCTCTCCCGCGCCGACTGGCGACGCGAGAACGTGAATCTGCTCGTGAAGGAGCTCTACGAAGGCATTCATCGCACCAAGCCCTGGGTGCGTTTCGGCATCAGTCCCTTCGGCATCTGGCGCCCCGGATATCCGGAACAGATCCGCGGACTCGATGCGTACGAGAAGCTCTACGCCGATGCGCGGAAGTGGCTGCACGAGGGATGGCTGGACTATTTCACGCCGCAGCTCTACTGGCCCACCACCAAGCGCGAGCAGTCCTATCCCGCGCTGCTCGACTGGTGGTCGTCGGAGAATCGTCAGGAGCGTCACCTCTGGCCCGGCAACTTCACGTCGCGGGCAGGGGGACGGGGGGCCGGCGCGTTCACGGTGGCTGAACTGGTGCAGCAGATCCGGGTCACGCGCCTCAATCCCGGCGCGTCGGGCAACGTGCATTTCAGCATGAAGTCGTTCCTCGACAATCAGGCCGGCATGAATGATTCGTTGCGTACGGAGATGTATGCGGCGCCGGCGCTGCCGCCGGCGTCGCCCTGGCTGGCCTCGCCACCACCGGCCTCTCCCACGGTGCGGGTGGAGCGCAACGGCGGGCTGTGGCGGGTGGGACTCGCGCCGGATGGCACCGTGGCGCCCTGGCAGTGGCTGGTGCGCCTGCGAACCGACTCGGCATGGGTTACCATGGTACTGCCGGGAGGTACCACGCAGTGGACGGTGCCGCCGGCGCTCGGTGCCAACACGATTGCCGTCACGTCACTCAATCGGGTGGGGATCGAGAGTCCTACCGTCACGCTGCCGCTCGTGTCGGCTCCCGCGTCGGGTTCGGCTTCGGGTTCCAACATGGGTCCCCACACGGGCCGCACGTCGTCGCCTGCCTCCACCTCCGTCAAACCGGGACGCAACGATGCCCGCTGAACGGTCGCCGTTCTACTACCGGATGACGTCGGGAATCCGCATCACGGTGCGCCCGTCGTATCTCAGGGAACGTTCCAATCCGCTGCTGGGGCAGTTCGTCTTCGCCTATCACATCCGCATCGAAAACGTCGGCGATCAGGCGGCACAACTGCGGACGCGCCGCTGGCTGATTCACGACGAATCGGTGGGCGACTCGGTGGTGGAAGGAGAGGGTGTGGTGGGCGAACAGCCGCATCTGCTGCCCGGTCAGGTGCACGAGTACCGCTCGTTCTGCGTGCTCAAGGCGCCGCATGGCTGGATGGAAGGCAGCTACCGGTTCGTGCGGGACGACGGCAGTTCTTTCCAGGCCGCCATCCCGCGCTTCATGCTCGCGGCCGAACCGCGCGCCGATACGGTGTCCTGATCGCGTCCGCGCATTTGTCGCCCGGTCGCCCGGTCGCCCGGTGCCTCACGCGTCGAGCGCGTCCACCGGGATCACGTCGTGCATGGGCGCGTAGAGCGTCGCGAACATCGTAGGCTCCAGCAGATCGCGTACGATCAGCGCGAGCAGCGCCGCCAGGGCCGGCTCGGCCACCGGATCGAGGGTGGCGAGCGCTTCGTCGGGCGAAGCCGTCTCCGGCAACGGAGCGATCTCGGGACGGTGCACGAGTTGCAGCAGCGGCCCGGAGACGGCCTCCTGCGCCCCGCCGCGGCCGCTGCGCTCCATGACCGCGGCGAGCGCCGTCTCCGCCTGTTGCCAGCGACGGGTGTCGACCGCCGCGGCGTACGCCATGCAGGCCTGCGCGCGTTCCGTGGTGCCCAGCGCGGCCAGGCGCACCAGGAACCGACGAACGGCCGCCGTGGCGGGGCCGTAGGGTTGGGAGTCGTGCCGGAGCATCGGGGGGTGGTCGGTCACGGGTCCTGTGGCGCGCCGAGGAATGCCAACGGCTGGCCGTCAGCCCGACTCATCGTGTAGATTTGTCGGGTTACCGCCGGAGCGATTCCCGTTCCGGATTCACGCAGGGACTCACCGCAGGGACAGGGCAGCAGCATACATGGGGAAACAGGACGCGATTGAACTCGAAGGAACCGTCACGGAACTTCTCCCGAACGCGACGTTCCGGGTGACGGTGCAGAGTGGTCACGAAGTGCTGACGACACTGGCTGGAAATATGCGACGCAATCGCATCCGCGTGTTGGCCGGCGATCGTGTGACCGTCGAGGTCTCGCCATACGATCTGACGCGTGGCCGGATCACCTTCCGCCACAAGAACTGACACCCGGACTGAACGCATTGCGGGACATATCGCCCGGACGCTGCACGGCGGCGCGGCGATATCGTGTCCGGTGTCGTGTCGGATGTCGCGTCCCATGGCTCCGGCACCGGAGCCGCGGGTCACCGCAGGAAGAACCACCATCCCGCCGCCGCGCCGGCCGCGAGCAGGCCGCCGGCGAGCAGCAGCAGCGGGGTGCGTGACGCCGAAGGGGCCGCATCGTGCGATCCCGGCGCCCGGGGCGCGTGGGGCGTCGTTTCCACGGCCGATCCGGCATGGGGAGTGGGCAGGACCACCGCGACACTGCGCGGCGAACGCTGGGGCTGACTCGATGGGCTGGTCGGCGCCGGTACCGGAGCTGCGGGGATGTCTGCTGGTGGAGCGTCGGCCGGTGAGGCACCCGGCACCACCATGTCCGTCGCCTCGACACTCGCCATCGAAACATCCGGTTGGACAATACTTGGCGGCATCGCGGCTTCGCTGACGCTTTCCACGATCCCGCTGACGCTTGCCTCGACCTCGCGGTCCTCTCTGATCTCCGTCGGCTCGATGGCGTCCACCAACTCCAGAGTCGGCGTGATCGGCGCCCGTGGCGCTTCGAGATACTCCTCGTCGATCAACCCGTGGTGCACGGCGAAGTCGAGCACCAGCGGTTCCGCTGTCGGCGTGGCATCGGGCGTAGCGGCGGACATCTCCGGTATCTCCGGCATGGCCTGCACGATCTCCGGTCCGGGAATGGCCGGCACCCCCGAGGGAGTCGTGCGCAGCAGGACATCCGTGAGCGCGACGGCGTCCCGCAACGGTTGATCCTCCCATTCGACATCGACAGGAAAATCGGGGGGCAGGCGACGGGACAGATCAGCGGCGAGTTCACGGGACTGGTCACCGACCGGCGAGGCCGCGGGTGCTGCCGGCACGGCCGCTGAGGCCATGGGCTCTCTGGGCACGGCCGGCGTTGCGCCGGGTGGTGTTGCCACCGGCACGGCGGCCCTGGGTGTGCCGCTCTGCATCGTCCGCACCTCGGCGATGCGGGCCAGCAACCGATCGGCCGATTCCGTGGACTCATCGTGCAGCGCCAGCAGCGCATGGAGCCGCAGCAGAAACGGTTCCGCGCTGGCCGCAGCCCCGGTCGACAGCGCGATGCGCGCGGCGTTCTCCAGCACCACGGTGAGCCGCGGATCTTCCTCGCCCACATGACGCTCCACGGCCGCGATGGCGCGTTGCACGAGGGTCATGGCCTCATCACGGCGATCGGCCGTGGCCAGGATCACCGCGAGATCCATACGGGCCCGGGCGGCGGGCATGCCGTCCTCGCCCGTGAGCGCCACCCGCAGCGCGCAGGCCCGCTGCGCATGCCCCAGCGCTTCGTCGAGGCGGCCGGCGCGAAAACACGCCTGGGCCAGATTGCCCAGCACCAGCGCGAGGGGTTCGTGCGGGGTGAGCTCCTCCGGATCGGACGCCAGCGCCTCGGCGGCGACGGTAAACGCATCGGCCGCCTCCGTCCAATCGGCCGCGGCGGCAAAGGCCAGGCCGCGCCGATTGTGGTCCTGCCATCGTTCGTGCGTCAGGGGCACGTCGTAGTCCATGAGGAGCTCAACCATCAGAAATTGGACGCACCGTCCCGGGCAAGGTCACCACGATCTGCGCGACCGGGCCCGACGCGTGACGGTCGGTTGCATCGTCCGGGGCGGAACATCCGGCGGTCACCTCGCATGGAGCCCCCGGGATTCCGCAGGATCCTCCGGCAATATGCGCCTCCGCCCTCGAAGAAGTCAGCGGACAGGCGGGTGAGGTCGGTGATGTCGTCGCATCTCACCACGGTGCCGGGAGGCGCGGCCGAGGTCGCGCCGCTCGTCCCTGCATTGCCGTCCTGTAACGTTGACGGCGCCACCGCAACCCATAGCTTGTGGATATGCGCCCGTTCCCGTTCATGGATGGATGCGATATCCCGATTCGGCTGACGCCTTTCGTGCTGGCGGTTGCCTTGCTCGGCGGCTGTTCCGGCGGTGATGGATCGGTGACCGTGAAAGGTGATGTCGCGGGGCTCGATTCGCTGGCGCATCGCGGAGACTCGCTGATCGCCATGGCCGACCGCGGCCCGCGTGTTTCCCTCGATTCCCTTCGAGCGGCGATGGATGCCGAACTGCGCCGCAGCGGCGTCAGTGTGGCGACCGGTTCCGGTGACGGCGTGCTGGTGGGCGGTTCCCTGGCCCCGTCGGCAGCTGCCGAAGCGCCTGCTGCCGCACCGATGTCGTCAACGGGCGCCGAGATGTCGCGACGTGCGCAGGCCCGCGGGGATTCGATTGCCCGGGCCGTCGCGGCCCGCCTCGTGGGAGCCGGCGATGCGAATCGCAGTCGCAGCGATTCCCTGCGTGGTGTGCTCGCGTATCAGGGGAAGGAACCGGCGCGCCAGGTGGTGCTCCAGACTCCCGAGGCCACGGTGACGTTGAGCGGCATGGCCACGAGCGGCATGTCGCGGCTCGTCGGCAAGGAAGTGGTCATTCACGGACTCAAGGTCACGCCGCGGGATATCGTGGTCTCGGACTACGTCGTGCGTGCGGCCGATGGAGTGCCCGCCGTCGATGGCGTGCTCGATGCCGAAGGCGTGTTGCGATTGACCGACGGCAGCGGTGTGCGACGGGTGCCCGTGCCGCAGGCACTGCGTCCTTTCGCCGGGGCGCGGGTGTGGATCGCCCTGCGTGACGGGGTGCCGGTGAACTACGGCGTCATCGGACGGCGGTAGCGCACGGCCCCGATACCATTCCGATGCGGAGACGAGGGAGCAACCGGACCGGTGCTCCCTCGTCGAGTCTCAGCAGGCGCCGGGACGCGGCATCAGGCCGATTCGCGAATGGCCATCATGGGCGTCTCGCGATACACGTCGCGACTCGTGAGCAGACCGATCGCCATGGTGAGCAGCAGCATGCCGGCCGCGATCATGAACGTTGGCCCGACGGCGGGATTGAACGTTTCCTCGAAGACGAAATATGTGAGCGCCCACGCGCCCACGAACGACAACAGCATGCCGGTGAGCGCACCCAACGCCCCCAGCGCGCCGTATTCCGCGAGCAGTACGCGGGCGACCTGGGCCTGCGAAGCGCCCAGCGTGCGCAGCAACACTCCTTCGCGCAGACGCGCGCGACGCGTCGCGGCCACGGCGCTGAAGAGCACCGGAATGCCCATCGCCAGGGAGAACAGGCCGAGGAACCGGATGGCCAGCGTCACGCGATTGACGATCGATCCGATCGTTTCGCGCACGAGAGTGAGATCGACGCTCGACACATTCGGAAAACGTCGCACGACATCGCGCTGCATCGTGGCCACGGCTTCGCCACCCGGCACGTTGGCGACGATGACGAACTGCTGCGGCGCGCGCCGCAGGGCCGCGGGTTCGAACACCACGAAGAAGTTGGCTTCGAAACGTGCCCAGTTGACCGCACGCACGTTGGCCACCACGGTGCGCACCGGCACGCCCTGCACATTCCACGTGAGCGTGTCACCGATGTTCACGGCCATGTCGCGCGCCAGTTCTTCCTCGAGGGAGATCACGAAGGGCAGATCCGGATTGGCCTCCCGCGCCGCCGCGCGTGTCGTGGCCGGTGCGAACCAGGGGCCGCGCACCAGTTTCTCCGACGCCACCAGCGTGTCGCGATAGGTCGACCGGAATTCACGACGCATCGTCCAGCCGGCCCGGCGCACGGTGGTGTCCGCGAGCAGCGCCGTGACGCTGCGGCCATTGATGGCATCGAGGCGCATCGTGACGATGGGTGTCTGCTGCGCCACCGGATGATCGTGGGCCTTCAGCAGCGAGTCGATGGGAGCGGCCTGATCGTCCTGCACATCGAAGAAGAGCAGGTTGCCGGCCGCGCCTTCCGCGCTGGCCTGCACACGTCCCAGCAGATTGGCCTGCACCAGATACACGGTGCTGAGCAGAAACGCACCGAATCCCAGGGCCAGAGTGACGGCCCGGGTCTGATTGGCCGGACGATGGAGATTGGCGATGCCCTGTCGGAGTTCGAATGGCCACGAAGGGCGTGCGCTGCGTCGGGCCGCGGCGATGAGCAGCGTGGCCGCCACCCACAACACCGCCACCACCAGCGCGATACCGGCGGTGATGCCCAGTCCTTCCCGCACGTCGCCGATGCGCGAGATCACGATGGCCACGATGCTGCCCACCAGCAGACCGTCCACGAGGAGACGGGCCATGTCCTTCCACTCCTTGGGCAGCGCCGACGGATCGGCATCGCGCCGGATGGCCTGCAGCGGCGACACACGACGCAGCGCGAGCAGCGGTCGCAACGCGAACACCAGCGACACCCACACACCCGTCGCGAGACCGAGGATCAGCGGCCAGAACTCGAGCGTGATGGTGACATCGAGTGGCAGGAAATCCGAGACCACATTGGGCAGCAGGAACTGCACGGCCACACCGAGCAGCACACCCGCGCCGGCGCCCACGAATCCCATGGAGGCGGCCTGCACCACGTAGAGCGCGAGCACCTGCCGGCTGGTGGCGCCGAGACAGCGTAGCACGGCCACGGTATCGATCTTCGAGGAGACGAACGCGTTCACCCCACTGGCCACACCGATGCCACCCAGCAGCAGCGCGATGAGACCGATGACGGACAGAAAATCGGCCAGCCGTGAGACGGCCTCGGTGAAGTCCTGCTCCGTGTCGGCCACCGTGCGGATGCGTACACGGGTGGGGGGCGTCCGGCTCACGAGACCGGCCGCGGCACCGGCGCTGTCGGTACGCGGCTCGGCGCGTGTGCCCGTACCCGTGTCTGTCACGGTATCCGCTGCCGACAGCGTCACCGGCATGTCCCGGGCGCTGGTCGACGTGCTGTCGCGCGGGTCCTCCTCTTCGGCGGCTTGGGACCGTTCTTCTCCGCGGGCTTCGCGCGCTTCCTCGAGGGCGGCCTGCCTTGGATCGATGCGTCGGCGCAGATCACGCTTGAGCGTCGCGGCATTGCCCGATGAGGCCAGCGTCGCGGGCAGGCGCAGAATGAGATCGTATTCCACGCGACTGCCGAACGACAGCAGCCGTGTGCGCTCCAGCCAGCGATCGGAGACGTAGATGCGTGGACCGATGACCGCGGTGATCCCGGCATCGCCGGGCACGTTGCCCAGCGTGCCGCCGATGGTGAAGACCTGTTGGCCCAGGCGCAGGCGATCGCCCACGCGCGCATCGAGCGACACCAGCAGCGACGGATCGACGAACACCACGGTGTCGTCGTGCACCCGACGCCAGCCATCGGCCGGCACCGTTTCGATCTCACCGTAGAAGGGATATCCCGGCGAGACGGCGCGCACCTGCACGAGACGCGTGTTCCCCGAGGATTCGGCCAGCGCCATCGACGTGAAATTGGCCACACGGGCGTGCTGCACACCGAGGGTGCTCAGCGAATCGACCAGCGTGTCCACCACGGCGGGAAATGCCGCACGCGCCTGGAGTGCCATGTCGCCACCCAGCAGGGTGCGCGATTGTTCGCGCACCGAGCGCGTGACATTGCCCGCGAACGAATCGATAGCCACGAGCGCGGCCACCCCGAAGGCGATGGACGACATGTACAACGCCAGACGCCGGCGCGCCGACCGGCTTTCACGCCAGGCCAGGCGGAGCAGGGCGCCCAGCGACATGCCGGGCGCGCTCACGGGTGTACTCATGCGACGTCCTGATCGTGGCGGAGATCCTCGACGATGACGCCGTCGCGCAGACGGATCGTGCGCTGCGTACGCGCCGCCAGCGCCGCGTCGTGCGTGACGAGCACGATGGTGCAGCCCCGTTCGCGGTTGAGGGCCTGCAGCAGTTCGACGATGCGTTCACCCGTGGCGCCATCGAGATTGCCGGTGGGTTCGTCGGCGAAGAGGATGCGGGGCTCGTTGACGAAGGCGCGGGCGAGGGCCACGCGCTGCTGCTCGCCACCGGAGAGCTGCTGGGGGAAGTGGTGCACCCGATCCCCCAGGCCCACGCGCTCGAGCAGGTCGCGGGCCCGCGTGGCGGCCTCGCGCACGCCCACGCGTCCGGCGAGTTCCAGAGGCACCTGCACGTTTTCGAGTGCGGTGAGGGTGGGGATCAATTGAAAGCTCTGGAAGACGAATCCAACTTTCTCCCCGCGCAGGCGGGCCCGCTGATCTTCATCGAGCGCGCTGAAATCGACGCCATCGAGGGACACCGTGCCGCGTGACGGGGTATCCAGACCGGCGAGCAGGCCCAGCAGGGTCGTCTTGCCGCTGCCGGATGGTCCGACGATGGAAACAAAGGCACCCGCCGGCACGTCGAAGGTCACATCGCGCAGCACCGTGAGGGGCTGCGAACCACTCAGGTACTCTTTGGTAAGGCCACGGGCAACAAGCATGCGTTGGCAAGCAGAGGTTCGTTGGATCGGACGGCGGGTCGAGCAGTGGGTCGGACGGCGGGAACGGCGACGCGCTGGCCGGGTGCTGGCCGCGGGCGTGTCGCTGGCCCTGCTCGCGTGCGGAGGCAAAGGGGACACCTCTGCCAACGGGCGTGGCGCCTCCGGGGATTCAGGCGCCGGTGTGGGAGCGGATGCCAGCCGAGGTGCCGTCGCGGAGAATACACCGCGGGGCACGGATGGCGCCGCTTCCCGCAGGGACGGGGGCGGGGGCATCCCGCGGGTGGTGTTTCTGGGCACCAGTCTCACGGCCGGTCTGGGGGTGGCGCCGGAGCAGGCCTATCCGGCGCGGTTGCAGGCCAAGGCGGATTCGGCCGGGTACGCCGTGCGGATCGTGAACGCGGGGTTGAGCGGGGAGACGTCGGCCGGTGCGCTCCGTCGCGCGGCCTGGGTGCTGGACCAGCCGGCGGCGCTGGTGGTGCTGGAGGTGGGGGCCAATGACGGGCTCCGGGGAGTGGACCCCGATTCGACCTACGTCAATCTGGTGAAGCTGGTGGACGCCGTGCACGAGTATCAGCCGGCGGCCCGGGTCGTGCTGATCCAGATGGAGGCGCCGACGAACCTCGGTCAGCGTTATACGACGCGTTTTCACGCGGCCTACGAGCGGGCGGCCCGGGTGGCCGTCGTGGCGCTGTGGCCGTTTCTGCTGGAGGGGGTCGCGGGCGTGCCGGCGCTCAATCAGGCCGACGGGATCCACCCCAATGTGGTGGGGGCCCAACGGGTCGCCGATGCCGTGTGGGGCAGCCTCGAACCGACGCTGATGGATCTGGGCATCGTCCCGCTGGCGGCGGACACACTTCCAAAACGTCCCCGAACGCAGTAAGTATCGAGGCTGGACCAACTTCTCTACCTGTTCGCCGCTCGATCGATATGGCTTTTTCCGCAACCCAGATCCGCCGTGGCATGGTTCTCGTCTTCGAAGGCGATCCGTGCCGTGTCGTTGAATTCCGGCATCACACGCCGGGGAACCTGCGCGCGATGGTGCAGGCGAAGCTGAAGAACCTGCGCACCGGGTCGAGCTTCGAACATCGTTTCCGTGCGGCCGACACGATCGTGAAGGCGGACATGGAAACGCACGAACTGGAGTTCCTGTATCAGGGTGGGGATTCGTACCACTTCATGAACAGCGAGAACTACGACCAGCTCGAAATGGACGAAGAGTCGCTGGGCGATTCGGCGCCGTGGATGCAGCCGGGGATGAAGATCCTGGCGGAGTATTACAACGGCCGGCCGATCGGCATTCAGTTGCCGAATTCGCTGGTGTTCGAGATCGTCGAGACGACGCCGGTGGTGCGTGGGGCCACGAAGACGGCCTCGTCGAAGCCGGCGAAGCTCGAGAACGGTGTGACGGTGAACGTGCCGGAATTCATCGAACAGGGCACCCGCGTGCGCGTGAATCCGAGCACCGGCGAGTACCTCGATCGCGCGAAGGACTGAGTCGGACTGACATGTGTGGGCGCATCGAACTTCCTGCGCGCCCCCGCTTGAAATCAGTCGTTCGACCGGTTACCGTTTGCGTCTCCCGTAGAACTCCGCCCGCCGCTCGTCGGTGGGTGGTGTGTCACCGGGAGTCCCGATTGCAGAAGTCGCTGCATCGCTGTGGCGTACGGCTCGATCGGTCATGGTGGCCGTAGCTCAATCGGTTAGAGCACCGGATTGTGGTTCCGGGGGTTGCGGGTTCGATTCCCGTCGGTCACCCTGAGTCACACAGGAGTCTCACTGGCGGGCAGCGATTCTTCGCCGCTCACCGGAGGTCCGTAGCTCAATTGGTAGAGCACCGGTCTCCAAAACCGGCGGTTGGGGGTTCGATTCCCTCCGGGCCTGTTGTTCGGGTAGAAGGTGGTGTGGAGGGGGGCTTTCCCCCAACCTGCCACCATCAACTCACAACCGCAGTTTGGCGGTATCGTCTAGGGGACTAGGACACAGCCCTCTCAAGGCTGGAACACGGGTTCGAATCCCGTTACCGCTACTGAAGGTGCTGTTACGGTCGGAGTTCCAACGGCTCCATCGTCTATCGGTTAGGACGCGACCCTTTCAAGGTCGAGAGACGGGTTCGACTCCCGTTGGAGCTATCGACTCAGCCGAGTCGTGCAGGATGCAGGTGTGGTACCGCAGGTGTCGGACCGAAGTTGGGGGCGTAGCTCAGTTTGGTTAGAGCACTCGACTGTCACTCGAGAGGTCGCGGGTTCGAGCCCCGTCGCTCCCGTTGTATGGGCTCAGCAGGTGCAGGTGAAGTTGGCAGGTTGTGGTTGCAGGTCTCGGTCGGCTCGACCGGGCCCCTCGCCCTGGTGGTGAAATTGGTAGACACGCCATCTTGAGGGGGTGGTGCCGCAAGGCGTCGCGGTTCGAGTCCGCGCCAGGGCATGTTGTAGCCATGTTGTTCCTCCGCGGTGGACGCTACATTCCACCGCATTGCCACAGTAGCTCAGTGGTAGAGCACCCGATTCGTAATCGGGCGGTCATCGGTTCAATCCCGATCTGTGGCTCTTTCGCCAACGCCGATCCGTCACCCGACGGATCGGCGTTTTGCGTTGCCGAAGTCCCTGTTTTGTCCCCGTTGCTGTATTCCCCCTGTTTGCCCGTCCGCATGGGGATCCGTCGTGTCGATGTGTCTGCGCAGGAGGTGCCGTCGGCGAACGTTTCGTCAACGCTGTCGGCCCTCTTGCCGGTAACCTTTCCCGTGACCCCCGGGTCCAATCGGGGGTACCGCGTCCGACACCAACTCTGCAGGATGTTGCCGGAGATTTGCCGATGCCGTCGTTGCCCCCGTCTTTGCCCCCGTCGTTGTCCTTGTCGCTGCTCACGTCACCGTTCATGTCCTGGTTCACCGCGTTCTCTGGTCATTCCCGCGCCGCTGGCCGGCGGGCCGGGCTTCTGTGTGCCGGCGTCGGCGCCGCGGTCCTCGCCAGCGCCTGCCACACTGCCGAGTCCACAGGCACCATCATCCCGACCGCTACGGTGATGGAGATCGTGGCCGCCACCGACAGTCAGTCCGCGCCGGTGGGCACGACCCTGGCCAAGCCCATCGGGGTGAAGGTGTTCGATCAGAATGGCAATCCGATGGTCAACTCGCCCGTGTCCTGGGCCGTGCTCACCGGGGGCGGATCGCTCAGTCTGACGCTTTCCGGAACCGACGCGACCGGTGAAACCACGACCATCTGGACGCTGGGCAAGCGGGTCGGAGTGCAGATGGTCACGGCCACCATGATCAGTGGCGCCATCGACACGCTCGTCGCCTTCGGGACGGCGGGACCGGCGGCGGCCTTCGCGCTGCTCGATGGTGACAATCAGACGCTGGCGGCAGGAGCGACCAGTGCCGCGCTTCGGGTGCGGGCCTTCGATCAGTACGGCAATGCGGTGCCGTCGGCCACCGTGACATGGAGCACGACCGCAGGCACCCTCAGCGCGCTGCAGTCCACGACCGACGTCAGCGGCGTCGCGTCCGTGACGCTGCAGGTGGCCGTCGGCTCGCAGACGGTCACCGCCCGTCTGTCCAACGGTGCATCGCTCACCTTCAATCTCCGGGGTACGCAGCCCTAAGACGGTTCACGCACGGCGTTCATCACGTTGGCAATACACGATGTTCATGCATCGCGCTCCCGCTCCCCTTACTTCGGTGCGTGAGCGCGGCTAAGTTGGTCCGGACGTAGTGCATGCGGGCGTAATTCAGTTGGTAGAATGCCAGCTTCCCAAGCTGGACGTCGCCGGTTCGAGTCCGGTCGCCCGCTCTCCGTTCCAGCCAGACCCCGTCAGCGCTTTTTGTTGACGGGGTTTTTGCTTGCCGGTGGGAGTGATCGCCCTCCCCGAATCCCGGCCGCGCGCTTGACGCCATCAGGTGCCGACGCAATACATGAGCAACGTCGGGACACTGCAGCGGCCTCGTGGCAACGGACATGCCCGTGCCATTCGTGCAAGCCAGAGCGGGAAGGATGCCGCCGATGCACCAGATGTCGAACGGAGTGGACGACACCGGGGGTGTGCGATTTCCACAGACAGGCATCGGAGGCTGAGTGACCCTAGGCAGTGATCGCGACATGGATCTCGAGGAAGCGGTGGAACTGGCGATGCGTCAGAGCGGCGTCAGCCCCACGCGAGATTTCCAGTCGTTTGCGGTCCTCGAGCAGATGCTGCGCATGCTGCCGCATGGCATTCTCGTCGTGAGCGACAGTCACGGCGTGGAGTTCGCCAATCAGGCCTTCTGCGATCTCTACGGGCTCGCCATTCCGCCGTCGGCGCTCCTCGGGCACTCGGCGTCCGACATCCTGCAGATGGTCCGCTCCCGCTGGTTCGATCCGGTGCTCGAACAACAGCGGGTGCGTGAAGTGATGGCGCGGGGACGCACCCGTCAGGGGATCGAAGTCACCCTGCAGAACGGTCGTGTCATTTCCCTCGACTGGATTCCCATCGAGGTGAATGGACGCATCAATTGCCGCGTCTGGCACAACTACGACATCACCGACCGCAAGCACCTCGAGTCGATGCTCAGGCAGCGGGAACTCGATTTCCGCGTGATGGTGGAAAGCACGCCGATGATCGTGCTGCTGAGTGAAGGGCCCGGCCAGGCGACGGTGTCCGTGAACAGTCGCCTTACGGAAATCCTCGGCTACCGGTCTTCCGATTTTGGTGACGCGGAGGCGTGGTGGCCGCTCGCGTATCCCGATCCGGAGTACCGTGCGGAAGTGTCCACCGAGTGGACCCGACGGGTGAATGAGGCCATCCGCACGCAGGGCCGGATCCAACCCATGGAGACCCGGGTCACTGGTGCCGATGGTACCGTCAAGGACATCGAGTGGGGCTTCATCGCGGTGGGTCACCGCAATGTCGTCTACGGCATCGACCGGACGCCGTATCGACAGGCCGAGCGTGAGCGGGAGCACCTGCAGTCGCTCAATTACCAGCTGGAGAAGGCGCAGAGTCTCGATCGCATGGCTGGCGCGATCGCGCACCATTTCAACAATCAGTTGCACGTCGTCCTGCTGTCGTTGCAGATCGCCGCCGATGAACTCCCGCGTGACGGGGAAGTCGCGCGCCTGATCGACACGGCGAGGCAGGCGGCTTCGAACGCCGCCGAAGTGAGCACGAAGCTGCTCACCTATCTGGGGCTGTCGCATGCGACGATGAAGTCTCTCGATCTGGCGGATATGTGCCGACGCATGATCCCCATGCTGCAGGCCTCCGCGCCCGCGGGTGTGCAATTGTCGACATCACTGCCCGACAAGGCGCCGCGTGTGACGGCCAGTGAAGCCCAACTGCAGCAGGCGTTGCTCGCGCTCGTCGCGAATGCCTGGGAGTCGAGCGATCGGCCCCGCCATGACATCCGTATCGGCGTGGAAATCCGCGATGGCCGGGAGTTGACGGGGGGGCGGTTCTTCCCGCGGGACTTCGTACCCCAGCCGGGACGGTATGTCTGCCTGACCGTGACCGATCAGGGCGCCGGTGTTGCCGCGAGCGATATCGACCGGATCTTCGATCCTTTCTTCACGAGCAAGTTCGTGGGACGTGGGATGGGCCTGCCCATGACACTGGGGATCGCCCGCACCCACGATGCCGCAGTGCAGGTGGAGAGCGAGCCGGGCCAGGGGAGCACCTTCCGGATGTTCTTCCCCACGGCGGGGTGAGGCGCGCCGCCCGGACACCCGGCCATTCAGCATCTCCACGTCCACGACGTAATTGAGGGTGTGTCCACTCCGTCCTCCGTCTCCATGACATTCCAGCGTTGTCCCTCCTGTCAGGGGGACAATCGCTGCGCCATGGCGTTGGGGGCCGATGACGCTTCGACCTGCTGGTGCAGCCGGACGGTGGCTTATCTTCCTTCTGACCGCCCGACGACACCCCGCCCCGTCCCTCTCGCGGAGTCTGGGCCGGTCTCTCCCGCCTGTTATTGCGAACGATGCCTGGCCGTCGTTCGCGGCGTGACCGACCGGCCTTCTTGATTTCAGGATCTCTCATGGCAAGCACGATCTCTCCTGCCCCCGTCCCCGCCACGCCGTCCCCCGCGGTGCGCGCGGCCGCACAGGACTCCGGCATCTACCAGGCCCGTCACAAGATCCGGATCGTCACGGCGGCCTCGCTGTTCGATGGACATGACGCCGCGATCAACGTCATGCGCCGGATCATCCAGGCCAGTGGCGCCGAGGTCATTCATCTGGGCCACGACCGGTCGGTGGACGAGGTGGTCAACTGCGCGATCCAGGAGGACGTGAACGCCATTGCGATGACGTCCTATCAGGGCGGCCATGTCGAGTACCTGAAATACATGCACGACCGTCTCGAGGAAGCCGGATGTGGCCACATCCGCATCTTCGCCGGCGGTGGTGGCGTGATTCTGCCCGATGAAATCGCCGAGCTCCATGCCTACGGCATCGAACACATCTACTCGCCCGACGATGGGCGTGCGATGGGGCTGCAGGGGATGATCAACGACCTGCTGCGGCGCTGCGATTTCCCCACGGGGCGTGACGTCTCGGCGGAGGACGTGGAGAAGGCGGGTCAGCGCGATGCGCGTTCGATCGGCCGTCTCATCTCGGCCGCCGAAAACTGGCGGGAAGAACACCTGCCGCTGTTCGATCAGATCCGCGCCGATGCGGCCACGCGTCGCACGCCGGTGCTGGGGATCACGGGCACGGGTGGCGCGGGCAAGTCGTCGCTGGTGGACGAACTGGTGCGCCGCTACCTGATGGACTTCGCCGACAAGACCATCGGCATCATCTCCGTCGACCCCAGCAAGCGGAAGACGGGCGGTGCGCTGCTGGGCGATCGCATCCGCATGAATGCGATCAACAATCCGCGGGTGTACATGCGGTCGCTGGCCACGCGTCAGGCCAATCTGGCGCTGTCGTCGTACGTGCAGGACGCGGTGGCCATTCTCAAGATGGCCGGTTTCGACCTCATCATTCTCGAGACGGCGGGTATCGGTCAGTCGGACACGGAAATCACCAACCATTCCGATGTCGCACTGTACGTGATGACCCCGGAATACGGCGCGGCCACGCAGCTCGAGAAGATCGACATGCTCGACTTCGCCGATGTGGTGGCCCTCAACAAGTTCGACAAGCGCGGTGCGCTCGACGCGTTGCGCGACGTACGCAAGCAATACCAGCGGAATCACCGGCAGTTCGATCGCACGGTGGATCAGATGCCGGTGGTGGGCACCATCGCGTCGCAGTTCAACGATCCGGGCACGACGCGTCTCTATCGCACGCTGATGGATCGCATCGCGGAGAAGTGTCAGGCGCCGTTGCATTCCACGCTCGACGCCAATGGCGAAGAGTCGGAGAAGATCAACATCATCCCGCCGGAACGGGTGCGGTATCTCGCCGAGATCAGCGAGACCGTGCGGCGCTACAACGGCTGGGTGGCCGCGCAGGCGGAGGTCGCGAACAAGCTGCAGGCCTTGAAGGAAGCCGAGAAGCTGGTGGACGACGGCGGCGCCATCGCCGCGGTGAAAGACGAGGTGAGTCGCAAGCTCGATGGCGAGAACCTCCGCATCCTCGAGACGTGGCCCGAACAGCACGCCCGGTACGAAGGCACCACGTTCACCTATCAGGTGCGCGGCAAGGACATCACGGTGCCGCTCACGACGGAGTCGCTGTCGCATCAGCAGGTACCCAAGGTGGCGCTGCCGTCGTACACGGGATGGGGCGATGTGCTGCGCTGGGTGCTGCAGGAAAACGTGCCGGGTGAATTCCCGTATACGGCGGGTGTGTTCCCGTTCAAGCGCGAAGGGGAGGATCCCACGCGCATGTTCGCCGGTGAAGGTGGACCGGAACGTACGAACCGCCGTTTCCATTACGTCTCGCAGGGACAGCCGGCGCATCGGTTGTCCACCGCCTTCGATTCGGTGACGCTGTACGGCAACGATCCGGCCACCCGTCCCGACATCTACGGCAAGATCGGCAACTCCGGTGTGTCGATCTGCTGCCTGGACGATGCGAAGAAGTTGTATTCGGGATTCGATCTCGCCGATCCGAAGACCTCGGTGTCGATGACGATCAACGGCCCCGCGCCCATGCTGACCGGCTTCTTCATGAATGCCGCGATCGATCAGCAGTGCGAGAAGTACATCAAGGCCGAGGGACTCGAAGCCGAGGTGCAGGCGAAGATCGACGCCTACTTCGAGTCGGTGGGTCAGCGGCGACCCGTGTACAGCGGACCGCTGCCGCCGGGCAACGACGGGCTTGGTCTCATGCTGCTGGGTGTCACCGGCGACATGGTGCTGCCGCGGGAGGTGTACGACCGCATCAAGCGTGAGACCATCACGAAGGTGCGTGGCACGGTGCAGGCCGACATCCTGAAGGAAGATCAGGCGCAGAACACCTGCATCTTCTCCACGGAGTTCTCGCTCAAGCTCATGGGCGACGTGCAGGAGTACTTCACGAAGAACGACGTGCGCAACTTCTACTCGGTGTCCATCTCCGGGTACCACATCGCCGAGGCGGGCGCGACACCCGTTTCCCAACTGGCGTTCACGCTGGCCAACGGCTTCACATACGTGGAGTACTACCTGGCGCGCGGTTTGCCCATCGACAGTTTTGCGCCAAATCTGTCGTTCTTCTTCTCCAACGGCACCGATCCCGAGTATGCGGTGATCGGCCGCGTGGCCCGTCGCATCTGGTCGAAGGCCCTCAAGCTGCGTTACGAGGGCGCACCGCGCTCACAGATGCTCAAGTACCATGTGCAGACCAGCGGACGTTCGCTGCACGCGCAGGAGATCTCGTTCAACGACATCCGCACCACGCTGCAGGCACTGTACGCGATCTTCGACAACTGCAACTCGCTGCACACCAACGCCTACGATGAAGCCATCACGACGCCCACGGAAGAAAGCGTGCGTCGGGCGATGGCGATCCAGTTGATCATCAATCACGAGTTCGGGCTCGCGAAGAATCAGAACCCCTTCCAGGGCTCGTTCATCATCGAGCGGCTCACCGATCTGGTGGAAGAGGCCGTATTGCAGGAGTTCGATCGCATCAGCGAGCGCGGTGGGGTTCTCGGCGCGATGGAAACCATGTATCAGCGCGGCAAGATCCAGGAAGAATCGCTGTATTACGAGCAGCTCAAGCACACCGGGGAACTGCCGGTGATCGGCGTGAACACGTTCCTGTCGTCCGACGGATCGCCCACGGTGCTGCCGCGCGAAGTGATCCGCTCCACCACCGAGGAGAAGGAGCAGCAGATCGAGACGGTGGCGGCAGTGCAGGGGCGCAACGCCGAGCAGGGGAAGGCGGCGCTCGAACGTCTCCGGAAGGTGGCGCTGCGCAACGGCAACCTGTTCGAGGAACTCATGGAGACCACCAAGGTCTGCACCCTCGGGCAGATCAGCCAGGCGCTCTTCGCGGTGGGTGGTCAGTATCGCCGCAACATGTAAGACGTTTCGTCGTTGCCGACGGCTGCGGGTGTGACCCCCGTCGGCAACAACGTGGCAATGAAGATGGGGCCTGTCAGATCGCAGGCCCCATCTGCTCTTTCAGCAGGCGTCTCCCCTCGCGGCTCACCGGAACGGTGGCCCCGCTGCGCAGCAGCAATGAGGCCCCGCGGTCCCGCGGCGCACGCAGTTCCGCGACGTCGCTCACGGCGACGATGATGGAGCGGTGTACCCGCACGAAACGATGTGCAGGGAGCGTCCGTGCGAGCTGACCGATGGGGAGACGGGCCGTGAGGACACGTTGTCCGCCACATGCCTGACGAAGGTGCAGATGCACATAGTTGCCGTCGGCCTTGCACCAGCTGATGTGATCCTCCGGCACCATGATTTCCCGTTCGCCCACACGAACGCTGAGCTGAGCGGCGGCGATCGGATGGGCAGGCGGCGCGGCAACGGGCGGCGGTTCGGGCGCCACAGGGACCGGCGCTGCCGTCGCAGACCGCCACCGCAGCGCCAGGACCAGCCCACAGAACAACACTCCCGGCCCAAGCCAGCGCAACGCGTAGTCCTGCATGCGGACCGTCAGGGTCCGTTCCACCACCCAGGTGGAACGAGCGAGTGCGGGCAGGCCGAGGTCGAGTATCGCGCGTAGGGCGGCGGCCAGCGCGATGGCACCGACGATGGCCACGGCCAGGAGCGCCATGCCGCTCAGGGGATGCCGCCGGACCAGGGCGAACCAACGCGTCACGAGCGGCCAGCTGACGATCAGTGTCAGCAGCCACGCGATGACGGTGGCGGATGACCACGAAAGCGCCATGAATATCGGCGTCTGTCGGCCGCCGATGCCGTGCAGCAGCAGCGTCTGCGCCGTGATCAGGACAATGGCCGCGCCTCCCCATTCCGAGAGGCGCCGTAAACCGAAAGTGTCCGTCGAGGGGTGCGTGGTGGCGCCGTGGATGTTCATACCATCGATGAGCAGGTTCGTCACGCCGTGATTGCGGGCTGTTGAAGGTCCAGGAAGAATGCGCGTTCCGTCGGTCGGGCAACACCGATGTGTGCCGCAGACCTTCCACCGACCTTCCATTTCACGATCATGGCCGGCTTCTCCCACTACCCGTTCGGGACATCGCAGGTTGCAGGAACGAGGGCAGGACAATGTGCGCGACCATGCACGGGAGAGTGCAGGGGAAAATGCGCAGGAGCATTCGGCGCCGGCGCTGCCGACGCGCTGGTTCCCTGGTGCTGTGCCCTCGTCCTGCTGCTGATCGGCGCGGCCTGTCATCGCGCCTCGCCCCAGGACAGTGGCGCCGTGCACAGCGGAGAGCGGCTGGCTCCCGGCGTCCTCAGCCGGGATCGCGAGTTCATTGTCGCGATGTCGCTCGATGCCCGCGAGGCGGTCCTGTCACGCCGCACCTTCGAAGGCGTCGCGTTCGATCGGCGCATCGGTCTGGTGTGGTCCGAGCGCACGGAGGTGGGTGCCGGGTCGGACTGGAGTCTGCCCCGTCCCCTGGCGTGGAGCGACAGCACGGCGCTCGAGATCGATCCGGTCGTGATGCCGGGAACCGGCGACCTGCTGTTCAACTCCACCCGTGGAGGGGAGGGACGTGGCCGCGATCAACGGGATTTCGATATCTGGATCGCGCCACGTGAGAGAACAGGCTGGGGCGCGCCCCGTCGACTGCCCGCACCGGTCAATTCTCCCGTCGACGACTATTTCGCCACCATTGCATGCAACGGCACCCTCTACTTTGCACGCGCCGACAATGGTCCGCCGCGTCGGTCGGCGATCTTCCGGTCGCGACCGGTGGGTGGTGCCTTGTCGGCGGCGGCACACGATGCGCCGTATGCAGCGCCGGAATCGCTCGCGGTGATCAACGTCAGCGGCCAGGTGTCCAACGCCGCCATCGCCGCCGATGAATCGCTGATCCTGCTGGTGGACACCCGGGCCAGCGGGCAGGGCGATTCGGATCTCTACGTGAGCGCGCGGCAGGGGACATCCTGGAGCGAACCGGTTCCCCTGCGCGGGGTGAATACCGCTGCCGCGGAATTCGCACCGGCTTTCTCCCCGGATGGGCAATGGCTTTTTTTTGCCCGCATGCAACGTGGCCGGGCGGGCGAAGCCCCCATCGTCTCCGAAAATGTGTACGCGATCAGACTGCGGGACGCGCTGCCACTGGGGATCGCCGTGCCGGGGATGGCGCCGAGGGACTGCCGATCGTCACGCGGCAGATGAAGGCGGGCCATCCCCGGCGACCCTGTTCACGGCGCACCATCCGCCTGCTGACGGTAGTCGGAATCCTCGCGCGAGGCGGGCTGCGGAGCGGCCGGAGCGGTGCGCTCCATCAGCGGCCAGTCCGGCTGCCGGGGGGCCGAAAAGGTGTTGTGGCGGGCGGTCGGCTGACGGGTGCGATCGAATGGCATGAACATCGAAACCTCCTGGTACGAAGAAGGCCCCTCCTGGGAGGGGCCTACCGAATCTTTCGACCAGGTCGCCGCTCCCGAGATTGTCGGGAGAGGCGGCGGTGGCGTCACATGGCGACGGTGCGGCTTCTCTCCCCATTGCTGCGTACGACAAGAATCGCCGCAACCGGAATGGTTACGACGACGGAAATAAGGAGGCTAAGTCGCGGGGTGGCCATGTGGGGCGCGTGCATATTTTCCAGTCTCGGCACGTTTTTCTGAAATGTCAAGACGTTGCACATGAAAATCATGAAACACCGAACCCGTGCTTGTGGAAATAAAGAAATGATTCGACATTTCTTCTATGGCCATCAACATCAAGAGTCCAGAGGCGGAGCGGCTCGTGCGCGAGCTGGCGGAACTCACCGGCGAAAGTATCACGGACGCCATTCAACACGCGGTGCGTGAACGACTTACGCGGGAGCGCCTGCGCAAGCTCGGCGCCGTGGAGCGGTCGTGGAGCCGGGTTCAGCGCATCCAGGAGCGTATCGCGGGCATTGCGCCGATCGCCGATGCCGCGCCGGACGATGTGATCGGCTACGACGCGCAGGGGGTGCCGCGATGATTCTGACGACCTCGGCTTTGATGGCGCTCTGGCGGAATGGCGAGGAGGCGTCGGCGCTGCACGGGGCGATCATGCGGTCGCCCACCCGGCTCATTTCCGCGGCCACGGTGGTGGAGGCGGCAATGGTGCTGCTGGGGGAGCGAAAGGGCGGCAGTGACCTCGAACTCGATGCGCTGCTGCGCGAGCTCGAAGTGACGATCGTGCCCTTCACGGAAGATCACGCCCATCGGGCGCGGGAAGCGGCGCGTACCTATGGCCGCGGTCGTCATGCCGCGGGGCTCACGCTGGGCGATTGTTTCGCCTATGCCCTGGCGGGTGGAGCGGGCGAACCGATCCTGTGCGTCGGAGATCAGTTCGCCCATACGGATGTCGAGCGGGTCGCGTACTGACGCGTTGCGCGTCACGTGTCACGCGTCGTACACCGCCCGCTCGACATCCCCGGTCACTTCTTCGTCGATATCCGAATCACGCCGTTGGCGCCGTCCGGACCGTACTGGTCGATGGCAGCCGCTCCCTTCACGACTTCGACGCTGACGATGGTATTCGGGTCGATCTTCGCCAGCGCGTCGCGCGTGCGGCGCTCCCCGTCAACAAGGACAAGTCCATCGAAGGGCTTGTTGCTGCCGGTGACGAGACGAGGTCCTTCGCGCCGCATTTCACCAACCGTTTGCGCAGGCGTCTCCGCGACTGCGGTGCGGGCCTCGAGGATGACGGGCAGCGAATCGCCGCGCGTGATGAAGGGCGTGCGCGGCGCGCGGGTCAGTTCCGTCACGGCCGATGCTTTGTCGCGACCGTCCGCGGTGACCACATAGACGCGGTGTGTGCCGCCATCGGTTTTGTGTACGTCGATGGTCGCGATACGATCGGCGGTGAGCTTCGTGGCTTCGGCACGATCGACCCGTGTACCATTGACGAAGTACTCGGTGGACGCCTCGTCGATGGGGGTCACCCGCGCGACACGCTGCTCCGCCAGGGTCACGTCCATGGCCTGCAGTTCCGCCGACGTGGGAAGCTCCGCACGGCAGGCCGCGAGCAGGGCCGTGCCACCCAGCGTCGCGACGGACGCACGACGGAGGAAGAGGAATCGGGTGCTGCGAGCCGTCATGGTGCGAAGTCTCCGTTCGAGGTGGGACGCGCGGTAGGAAAAGGCCGTTGCCGATATCGGCATGCGGGCGGGGTTGCCCAGCAGGGAAGGCTGGGCGGAGAGATCGATGAGCAGCTCGCCATACCGACGGGCCGAGATGCCGCGCGCGAGCACACGGGCATCGCAGTCCAGTTCGATGGCGAGGCGCAATCGTGAGAGCATGAACCACACCGCGGCATTCCAGGGCAGGAGAATCGCCGTGATGCAGGCGGCAATGAGCAGCTGCGGATCACGCGCTTCGATGTGCGACTGCTCATGCTGCACGACCAGTCGCTGTTCGTCGTGATCGCGCGAGAGGAGCCATGCCGGCACCGCGATGCGCGGTGTCCGGAGTCCGAGGACCACCGGGCCATTCACATCGCCCACGTGTACGGCGACTCCATGCAGGTCCACGCGTGATGCACGCGCCAGGGCCCCTGCCTGGCGGCGGTAACTCAGCCCGAACAGACCGAGCAGCGTGAGGGTGGTGAGGGGCCAGGCGAGCACCACCATCCACTGCGCGGTTGGCGGAGCCGAGGCCACGAGATCCGCGCTCGTGGTGGCCACGGCGCGTATGCCCAGTTCGGTGCGGGTCAGCGCGGCGCTGGCGAGGGTCACGACACGGTCGGACCAGCTGCGGGCGAACGGATCCTCGTTCGTCACATGTGCGGTGATCGAGGCGGCGGGGAGAGTGACATCGCTGCGGGAGGTGGTCATACGCGCGGGAAGCAGCAGTGTCACCCCCAGCGTGATGGCCAGCGACGCGGCCCAGATGAACCGCGAAGGCAATGCGCGCCGCGCCAGATGGTGCGCCAGCGTGGCGATGACGGCAAGACCAGCCCCCACCATGAAACTGGTCGTCATCCAGGCCACGGACATCGACGCGAGTGCGCTCAACGACATGTCGCTCATGACGTCGCTCAGGATATGCCTCATGTCTCGTCTCCCAGGCGTTCGGCCAGCAGCGCGCGCATGCGTTCGAGTTCCTCACGGCTCAATCGCCGATCGCTCACGAGCTGCGCGAACATGCGCTCCGCCGATCCCTGGAAGATCGCTTCGCGAATGCGACTGATCGCGCTGCGTCCGGCCCGGTCGGCGGCGACCGTGGGGAAGTAGCGGTACGCACGGCCTTCGGGTTCATGACGCACATATCCCTTGTCCTCGAGGGTCTGCAGCGCGGAGAGCACCGAGGTGTAGGCCAGATCTTCGTCGAGCCCCTCGCGAACATCGGCGACCGTGGCCGACCCGAGTCGCCACAGGACGGACATCACGGCCAGTTCACGCGGAGGAAAGTGGTAGTCGGTCATCGGGCGAGATGGGGGAAGGTCAGCCGGGAAACGGACGCGTTACGGAGCGCCGGTGGCGGGGCTGACGCAGGCGGCGGGGGGGAGGGCGAGAGGTCGGGCGGACGTCAAATACTGAAACTTCCGTAGTATGGGGCGCGCCGGTCGGGCTGTCAACTGGTTTTTCAGTAGATGGTCGGTTCAGACCGTGCAGGTCTCGACAGCTTCACGCAGCGACGTCGCGCCATCGCGGCGTGGGATGAATTCGTGCGCGAAGACGCCCTGGTATCCACTGTCCGCGATGGCCGTCGCGATGCCGCGGTAGTTGAGCTCCTGCGCCCCATCGATCTCGTTGCGACCGGGCACGCCCGCCGTGTGAAAGTGGGCGATCCAGGGCCGGTTGGCTTTGATGGTGGCCATCACGTCGCCTTCCATCACCTGCATGTGGTAGACGTCGTACAACAACCGGAAGCTCGTACTGTCGACACCGCGGGCCACTTCCACGGCCCAGGCCGTGTGATCGGCATGGTAGTCCTTGTGATCGACTTTGCTGTTCAACATCTCCATGCACAGCACCACGCCATGTCGCTCGGCGACGGGCATGAGGCGTTTGAGTCCGGCAATGCAATTGACGATGCCCTCGCCGTCGCTCAACCCCGCCCGATTGCCACTGAAGACGACGATCTTCTTCACACCGGCCGCGGCGGCACGCGGGATGTAACTCTCGCCATCGGCGACGAGTTTGGCGTGATGATCTGGACGATTGAAACCGATCGGAATCGTGCCGAAGGAATTGCCCATGGTGCAGGCGAGGCCGTGCTGTGCGGGCACGTGCCATTCGTCGGGGCCCAACAGATCGATGCCCATGAGGCCGATCGATCGCGCGGTATCGCACAATTGCGCGATGGGGGTCTTCGAAAAACACCACCGGGCGACCGATTGATTCAGTCGCCCGGCGACGGGAGCAGGGGCCGTGATGCCGATGGGATCGCCAAGTGCGGCGACGACGGCCCCACGTCCCAGGGTGGAGAGGACGTCGCGACGGGAGCAGGAAGCGGACGATACATGGTCCATCGACGAGCGATCCATCGCGGGATCTCCGGGGTGGCGGGACTCGGGCCGCCGCCGCCGCACCTGCCGCGGAGGAGCTGCGGCAGTGAGGGTGGCAACGACTACTGCACGACTACTGCAACTGGATGTACAGCGGCACCGGCCAGAGCCGCAAGATGGCTTCTCGCGATGTCCGCGGATTGTCGTTCTTGGGCTTGGTGAACTGCTTCCAGCCGGCGAACTGCACGGGCTCCTTCTTCACGTAGCTGTAGTACGAATCGCGCTTGAGCCACGGCGCGCCGAAGCCGTCCATCTGGATCACCACCTGCACCCGCGGATCGAGCTTGATGTTCTTGTAGTTGGTGATGCCACGCTGCGTGAAACGATGCACCACCAGGACCTTGGGCGGCAGGTTGTGCTTCTCCACGAGATTCGCGAGGAAACGAATGGCGTAATTGATGTCCTCGGCGTCGTAGCTGCCCACGCGTTTGCCCGGAATGCCCCCCGAGCGCTTCATGGCGAATTCGGGATCGATTCCGAGGTGCACGTCGGGACGCAGGAGAAACTTCTCGATCCAGGGCAGTTCCTCCTGCAACGTGCTCTGTCCGATCTGCAGATCGAGGAACAGCAGGGCGTTCCGGCTCTTCGCCCAGCCATACACCTTCTCGATCATCGTGCTGTCCATGCGCGTGCGATACTTGCCGCTGGGCCCCGGATGCGGATTGGCCACTTCCGCGATCAGATGCAGAGCGGGCTGCACCGGGGTCTTTGGATCGGCGCGATTCCACTCGGCCACTTCTTCATCGAGCTTGCGCAACATCTCCTGCGGCTCGAACTCGCCGAGGATGCCCATGCGCGTGCTGAGCGGATTGCCGTAGAACGCGATGATGCGCTTGTTGGGAAGAATCGAATTGGGGAGCGGCGCCGGCATGCGCGGCGGCCACAGCGAATCGAGGTCGCTGCCCGTGTCGCGGAACGAGAGGTGCCGTTCTCCCGATTGTGGACCCAACGCACCGGCGGGGCGCCGCTTCGTGGTGTCCTGCGCGACCTTGGGCTTGGTGGACGGAGCGGACGTCGACGCGGACGATTGGGTGGCCGATTGAGCCGCCGCCTGGGCCGTCACCACCGCAGGGGCGAGCAACGCCACGCCGAGGAGGGCGGTCAGGGTCCTGCGTGTGGACAGACAGATCTGGTGCATCAGGATATGCTGAGGGAAGAACGCTACAGACTAGCGTCGTGACGGTCCGCCACCAACCCCGCGACGGATGGGCCGATCGATGTCGAGCGCGAGTCGGCCGGCGGCTTCGGCGCGCACCACCAGCCACCGCGGATGGACGAGCACATCCATGAGACGACCGGTGGTGACTGTGCCGGAAAGACGTACCCCGTCGGTGAGGTCGCGGTTCAGTGCGCCTTCCACCCGTTCGCGGGTTTCTTCGAGTGCGGAATCGAGTGGGAACCGCGCACTCGCGCGGAGGCGTTCGAGCAGATCGCCCTTCTTGAGCCAGGCCAGCCCGGCGACGAGGGCGTCACTCGTGGCCACGTCGAAGTCGAGATCGGAAACGACCAGGGCGCGGGTCTGATGATCGATGGTGGGAGTCCCCACCAGATAGGCCGTCCCGCGCACCCCACCGCTCACGGTGACGGCGAGCACCACGCGTCCATCGTCGAGTGGATAGAGGCGGATGGAGTCGATCACCACGGACCGGCCAAACCGGTAGAAACGTCTGGCCCCCAGCTGCTTCTGCATCATCGCGCTGGCGTCCTGATAGTCGAGCAGGCCTTCGATGAAGAGACGGGCGCTGTCACCGATCTGACTGAGCGACGGCGTGAGCTTGGGCAGGGGGACGATGAGCTGCTCGGGTTCCGGGCCGGAGATCATGCGTGGATGCGCCCAGAGACGCACGTCGGCCACGAGCATGCTGTCCTCGAGTGACAGCTTGCCCACGCGAATGAGTTCCGGCTTGAGCTGCAGCCAGAGACTGTCGGTCACGCGGATGTTGCGCTGCATGGCCGTGAACCACGTGGTGACACGCGTCCGCACATCGATGCGTCCGACTTTGCGGTCGACCGCGGGCATGCGTGCGTTGATCTGCGGCAGCACCGCCTTGGTGACATGGTCGGTGACGTCGATGCCGATGAATGTGACGCGACAGATGTCCCGTTCGGTTTTCGTGAGCGGTTCGACGGACGTGACTCGCGTGCGGGCGGCGAGTTTCCATTCGGGCGTGAGGGCGACATCGCTGTGCAGCACGACGCGCACCCGCGGACGACCTTCACTGGTGCCGGCCTTGCCGTCTTTGTTGGTGTCCTTGGGTTCCCCGCAGCCGGCGCTCACGGTGGGGCCGATGACCGGACGGAACCAGGCCCGGGCTTCATACGCAACGACGGTCTCGAGAACCAGCTTGCCGCCCTCCACACGCACGGTGAACGGCGTACGGGTGGCTTCAAACGCCACGAGTTTGCGATCGTTCCCGCCCACCGGGATCCGCTTGTTCGGATCGCCGAAGCGACGGGGGACGGCGGTTTCGAGTGCGGTCAGCAGTGGCTCGAGCGCATACCGCACGGGCGCGTCCACCACCGACGCGTCGAGCGTGGGGAGCGTCGGGATGATGTGCGCACCGGGCTTCGCTTTGGGCGAAGCGGGCGCGAGTGCATCGGCGGTGCACCCCTGGAGCAGGGGCAGCAACACCATGACGCCGACGGCGGTGCCAACCGCGGTTGCCCGTTGCATTTGCCGCTTGCTCAATGCTGCCTCCGCCCTAGGTTGACGCCACATGCGTATCGATCTGACTCAAAGAAGCGCCGTTGTCACTGGCGGCGCGAACGGTATCGGGCTGGCCACGGCGCGCCGGCTGGCAACGAGTGGCGCGCGGGTCGCGATCTGGGATCGTGCGGTGGCCACCGGTGCCGCGGCGGTCGACACCCTCACGGCGGAAGGGTTGGAGGTGATGTTCATCGAGACCGATGTCACCGACGGTGTCAGCGTGGCGGCGGCCGTGGCCGAAACCGTCGGACGGTTCGGCGGACTCGATATCCTCATCAACAATGCGGGCATCGTGCGCGATGCGCAGCTGGTGAAAGTGCGGGACGGGGTGGTCGTGGGCGGCATGAGCGAAGCCGACTTCGACGCGGTGGTATCCGTGAACCTCAAGGGAGTGTACACGTGCACCCAGGCGGTGGTGCCGCACATGCTGGCTCGCGGGTGGGGGCGCGTGGTCAATGCGTCGTCGGTGGTGGCGTCGAACGGGAACTTTGGACAGACCAATTATGTGGCGGCCAAGGCTGGTGTGGTCGGCATGACCCGGGTATGGGCCCGTGAGCTCGGACGCCGGGGGATCACGGTCAATGCCGTGGCACCCGGGTTCATTGCCACCGACATGACCGCCGCCATCCCGCCGGGCATTCTGCGGAACATGCAGGAGCATACACCACTGGCGCGACTCGGCGCGCCAGACGATGTGGCCAACGCCTATTGTTTTCTCGTTTCCGAACAGGCGGGGTTCATCAACGGCGCGGTGTTGAGCGTGGACGGGGGGCTGGTGATCGGGACGTGACTTTGGGGGCAGGGTACTGCATTCGCCCCAGAATGGTCACCGCGCGAATGCCCGCGATCCGTCCATTGGCCGGCCAGCGGCGTGGCGCGGGCAGAATGGCGGCCATGCGCGCCGCTTCTTCCCGCGTGAGCGATCGGGCGCTCTTTCCAAATTGCGCACGCGCGCCAGCCTCCGCGCCAAAGGCATTCGGCCCCCACTCGGCCAGGTTCAGATAGAGATCGAGAATGCGCTCCTTGCTCAACAGGAAATCCATCATGAGCGCGAGGTAGGCCTCGAGTCCTTTGCGGATGAAGGAACGACCGTTCCAGAGAAAGATGTTCTTGACGACCTGCTGTGTGAGCGTCGAGGCGCCACGCAGTTTGCCGCCCTGGCGACGACGTTCGAGGGCCTTCTCGAGTTCGATGAAATCGATGCCGTCGTGCAGGTAGAACCGATCGTCTTCCGAGGCGAGCACCGCACGGCGGAGATAGGGCGAAAATTCGCTCCGGGCGATGGGATCGTGCGCCGGCCACACCGGACGTTCTCCATTGGCCAGGCGGTCCACCACGCGGCCGAGCATGACCATGGTGACCGGCGGGTCGACGAGGCCCAGTGCGAGAATGCAGGGCACGGGCGCCACCGCGAGCCCGATGAGGAGCAACAACACCCGTTGCCACCATCGACGCGCGCGAAACCATCGGGCCGCCGAGCGGACCATCAGGGCTGGACCATCAGGGCTCGCGCAGATGCGGCGGTGTATCGGGCGGCTGGCGACGCCAGCGCCGATGTTGCCAGAAGTACTGATCGGGGTACTCGCGGATCTTCGCTTCGAGCATCTGCGTGAAGCGCAGCACGATGGCGTCCACGTCGGCTTCACGGTCACCGGTGGATGCGATCTCCACCGGTTCGATGAACAGCGCATACCGTCCGCCCGGCTGCCGCACCACCACCATGAACAACACCGGTGCGCCGAAGCGCAGGGCAAACACGGCCGGGCCGCGGGGCGTCTTTGCCGGTCGGCCGAAAAACGGCACGAAGGTACTGGCCAGGCCGAGGGCATCGTGATCGCTCACGAAGGCCACGGCCCGATTGGCCCGCAACGAACGTGGCGTGCGTCGCACGGCATCACGGTCGTGAATGACCTCCATGCCGATCTGATGGCGGGTGTGATTGACGTAGTCTTCGAAGATCGGATTGGCCATGCCGCGCGCGACGGCATCGAGGGCGATCCCTCGCGCCGCGAGGTAGGAGCCGCCGAACTCCCAGTTGCCGAGGTGTCCGGTGACGATGATCAGCCCCTGTCCACCGGCCAGTGCCTTCTCGAGCAGGTCCCATCCTTCCACCCGCTCGATACGCGCGATGATCTCCTCGCGGGACGTGCCCGGCAGGATGGCGGTTTCGAACGTCGTCCGTCCGAAGCTCTCGTACGACCGCGCGGCGATGTCGTCGACCTCGGCCGGCGAGCGTTCGGGAAAAGCCGCCGCGATCTGCCGCGTGGTGACGCCGCGGCGGATGCCCAACGGCCAGTACGCGAGACGGGCGATCCGTCCGCCGACCCAACTGGCCGTTCTCCAGCCCACCAGACGCAACGCCCCCACCATCAGGCGGGTGACGGCATACTCCAATCGGTGCGTGAGTGTGGGCGCGCGGGGCGATGCGGTTTCAGTCATGCGCGGTGGAATGTAACCCGCCTCACCGGTCGCGCCGTGCCGCCTCCGATGCGCGGGGTGCTGCGCCATATTTCGAAGATGACCGTTTCTCCGCCGCCCGATGGGATTCCGCGCCTTCCGGCCACCGGAGTGTCGAATGCGGGGAGGTCCGGAATGGAAACGCCGGGGCTGGGCGTGCCCACCACATCGGCGCAGCGACTGACACAACTGGGGTTGGTGATCAACGCCCTCCTGGCGGTCGTGAAGCTGGTGGCGGGCTTGCTGGGCAATGCCTACGCGCTCGTGGCCGATGCGATCGAAAGTTCGATCGACATGGTGGGTTCGCTGGTGGTCTGGGGCGGTCTGCGCATTGCGAGCCGGGATCCCGACGAACGATATCCCTTCGGATATGGTCGGGCCGAAGCCATCGCGGGCGCGGTGGTGGGCGCATTGATGCTCGGGGCCGCCGCGGGGATCGCCATCGAAGCCATCGGTGAGATCCGTACTCCGCATCATGCGCCGGCTCCCTGGACGCTTGGTGTGCTGGCGCTGGTGATCGTGATCAAGGAGTTGCTGGCCAAACGGGTGCTGGCGGCGAGCGCCGAGACCGGCAGCGTGGCGGTCGCCGCGGACGCCTGGCATCATCGTTCCGATGCCATCACGTCGGCCGCGGCCTTCATCGGCATTGCCGTGGCGCTCATCGGTGGACCGGGATGGGAACCCGCGGACGACTGGGCGGCGCTCGTCGCGGCCGGTGTCATCACGGTGAACGCCGGCCTGCTGCTGCGGACTGCCGCGCACGATCTCATGGACGGGGCGCCCGCGCGGGCATTGCAGGACGATGTGGCGCAGGCGGCACTGGGCACGAGCGGCGTCCTGGCCATCGAAAAGCTCAAGATCCGGAAGTCGGGCACGGCCTTCTACGTGGATATCCATGTGCAGGCCGATCCGACGATGTCGCTGCACGATGCGCACATTCTGTCGGGACGCGTCAAGTCGGCGATTCGCCTACGCATTCCGGCGGCCACGGGCGTATTGATTCACATGGAGCCGTACGAACCCGCGTAGTGCGACGCGGGTATGACGCGCCGTATCGGAGTGCGCGTCGTGCATGTGCATCACGCGTTCCTCACGCATTCATCACGTATTCATCGGGAGGCGCTATGGGCAACGTTCCGCAGTTTCACGTCCTGAATGTGGCCGAGTGCGAAGCCTTGCTCGCCTCGCAACACGTGGGACGTCTGGCGTACACGTTCCGCGACCGGGTGGATATCGCACCGGTACACTATGTGTATCGCGATGGGTGGATCTACGGCCGTACCGGCCTGGGCACCAAGGTGGAGGTGCTGGCGCATCATCCCTGGGTGGCCTTCGAGGTGGATGAGATCGACTCGATGTTCCGGTGGCGCAGTGTCGTGGTGCACGGCCGCATCGAGATCCCCGATCCGGACGGGACCCCGCAGGATCGCGAACGATACGAAGCGGGCGTGGCGGCGGTGCGCTCGCTCGTGCCCTCGGCGTTTTCATCCGACGACCCCACGCCGGCGCGGGAGTTGGTGTTCCGTCTGCCCACGCACGAGATGACGGGGCGCGCGGCCACGGACGTGGGAGCACGATGACATGAGCAGCGCATCGATGTTTCTGGAAGGCCTTCGTCTCGAACCCGTGCATGGTTCTGGAGATGCGTCAGGACGACTCGCCCTGGGCGGCAAGGCGGCGCGATGGGAAGATGCGCCCTCCAAATCGGCGCTGGAGCCAGCCACCGCGCAGCTGCTCGAGCGCCTCTCGGCATTGCAGGACGTGTTTCACGCCGACGGTCGTTACGCGCTGCTGATCGTGTTTCAGGGGCGTGATGCGGCGGGCAAGGATGGCGTGATCCGCACGGTGTGCGGCGCGTTCAATCCCACCGGCGTGCAGGTCTCGGCGTTCGGACCGCCGACGGCATTGGAACTGCGGCACGATTTTCTGTGGCGTGTACACGAGGTGGTGCCGCCGCGTGGTGTGATCGGCGTCTTCAATCGGTCCCACTACGAGGACGTACTGGCGGTGCGTGTGCGTGGGCTGGCGCCGGAAGACGTGTGGCGGGCGCGGTACGATCAGATCAATGCGTTCGAACAGATGCTGGCGGAGAATCGCGTGATCATCCGCAAGTGTTTTCTGCATGTCTCGCGTGACGAGCAGCGCGAACAGTTGCAGGAGCGCCTCGACGATCCCACGAAGAACTGGAAGTTCCGGCTGGACGATCTCGAGGACCGCGCCCGATGGGATGCGTACACGGAAGCCTATCGGGAAGCGCTCCAGCGATGCAGCACGGAATGGGCGCCGTGGTATGTCGTGCCCTCGGACCGGAAATCGGTGCGGAACTATCTGGTGGCGCGGATGCTCGTGGAGACCCTGGAGTCGTTGCCGCTCACGTATCCGAAGATGGACGACGCCGTGCGTGAAGCGGCGCGTGACTTCAAGTAGTCGTCAATTCGTCGTCATCATGTGGCGATCACGTACCGGGCGGCCACTTCTTCTTGATCAGTTTGTTGACGCCTTTGTTGATCTCGTCCTTGGCCTTCTGCTCCGCCTTGTCGACGCCCTGCTTGGCTTTCTGTTCCGTCTTGCGCGACGCCCGCTGCTTGATCTCGTCGGAGGTCATCTTCACGAACGCGCTGTTGGGATACTTCGCCACCACGGGCGCGATCTTGAACGTGGCCCCGCCATAGTCCCCGGCATCGGCCAGGCTCATGGCGTTGGAGATCTTCACCATCGCATCCATATCGTCCACCCGATTGGCCTGCTGGCGGGCATCGAGTTTCGCTTCACCTTCCGGCGTGAGAGCGATATCGAGATCCTTGACCAATTGTTTGGTGAGCCGCTTCTGCAAATCGAAGAAGTCTTCCTGTTTGCCGGAGACCTTGGCGGTCTTCACGATGGCCCCCGTCTCGACGCGCACGATGCGGGTGTCGATGCGCACCTGCGGATCGACCGCGGCCAGTGAGCCGATGACGATGTACTGGGCTCCCGCCAGCCGTCCCACCTTCACGGCCGTGGTGGAGTCGAAGTAGCGCGAACGCTGGGCATCGATCTCTTTGGTGACATCGGCCAGACGTTCCCGTTCGAGGAGCTGGATCTCGTCGACGGCAGCGAGGTCGGTGGTCATCATGGCCGCCATGCCCTGGCCCAGATGATCGTAGTCGGACTTGCCGGTGTTGTTGTCGAACGCCAGCACGGCGACGGTCTTTTTCGCGGGCAGCGTCGTGGCGGTGCCGGCGGCGGCAGGGAGCAGCCCGAACGCCAGCAGGGCGAGCGCGAGCAGGGTAGGCATGGAAAGAAAGCTGTGGGATATGTCGCGGAAGTCAAACGAATTTTTGGGGATTTGTGATGCCGGAGGCGCGGGGGAGGGCCGAAGCGACCGACTGGGTACGGTGCGAGGCTGCCAGCTGGGCCAGCGGACTCAGGGACTGGTCCCTGCGTGAGCAAGGGATTACGTTCTTCAGTCTGTTCCCGGCAGAATTGGGGATGGACGCAGTCGTTCGGGACGTAGCGCAGCCCGGTAGCGCACCTGAATGGGGTTCAGGGGGTCGCGGGTTCGAATCCCGCCGTCCCGACTGCAGAAACGAAAGCCCGGCAAGCACTTCGCTTGTCGGGCTTTTGTCGTGTTCGTGACCGGAGACCTGAAGGACTCACCGGGGGCATACGGACGCTCAGGCTCGTCAAAGCGTGCGAGGCAGCGCCTCCAGTCGACGCAGTTGCTCGTGAAGCCGCTGATGCACGCGCACGACGTCGTACCCACTGGTGACGACCACGTGGGCCTGGAGTACCTCGCTCAGCACGTCCTCGTCTTTCAGCAACGCTTTCGCCATCCGAGAGAGCGTTGCACGTACGCGTGCCGGTGTCTGCTCACACTCGGCCGACAGCGATGGGCGTGAGGCGATCACCGCGAGGATATCTTCGAGATCGTGACTGCCAAACAGGTCGTCCGCACCACGATCCTGGTGGGCCGCCCATTTGAGTGCGATGAAGACGGGAGGAGCGGCATGGTGTATGACCACGACACTGCCATTCGGCCGCGCCAGTGTAACCGGGACAGCGGTCTCGACGGCGATCAGATCGAGGGGATTTCCGCTCCCGCCAAGATACGTGCCCGCCGGCACCAGGTCGAAAGGAATTCCAGTAGGTGTCGTCCAGCGATGGGCATGGCCCGTTGCCTCAGCACCCAAAGCGAGTTGGCGAAACCCGAGTTTACGGAGCTCGTTCTGGAGTGATTCGAACTCCGGGTAGTTGGCGGCAATTGCCAGGCCATCCACATCCGTCGTCGGACGTACCCGAGGGGAGACGGGGTGCGTCTGCAGCAGCGGTGCGATCGCCCCGCCGATGAAGACGACCCTGTCAGCGAGCGGCCCAAGTGCCGCGGCCACACCGCCCAGATGCTCGAGTGCTGGAGAGGTTCTGCCTGTGAATGCGGGCGCCTTCATCCCTGCTCGGACACTGGGCGATGTTCCGCAGCGTTTCGCGGCTGAATGGTTTCCGTGAGGTAGGCCACGGCCAACTGCCGTTCACGGACACGGCCTACACGCAATGCGTCCACGGCGGACAGCATGGCATACAGTTGCGGGCGTTCGCGTGCGACTCGTGCTGCCTTCGGCCATAGGGGTTCGATCTCCGGCCCCTCGCTATCACCTTCCGCGTCCGGCCAGACCACCGCATCGTCGACCACCAGCGAACCACGCATCGCGGGACCGGCATGGGCCGTCGGGACACCCCGCGTCGTCTTCCCAGGGACAGCAGGAAACGCGTACCGAACGCCGTGGGTCAGGAATTCGACCAGCGCGTGGCGGTTCACGGCCCGCTCGCCCTCGAACCCTTTGCGGAGCAGCCCCGCCGTGAAGAGTCGACGTACGGACTGGTGGGCCGTACTCGTGCTGATCTCGAGTTTTCTGGCCATTTCGGCGAAGGAGTCTGCCGGTGCCTCCAGTAGGTGGAGGGCAACCGGCACGTCCAGCGGATGCAGAGCATACTTCGACACAGAACCTCCCGTTCTATGTTCGCAAATATCGAATGAATATTATTTACAGGTTTCCGAAACGCAAGCTCGGCATGAGGTAGCTTCCAGAGGTCCGGAAGAGTCACCTGCGCCGCAATCCGTCGCTCAGATTGCGCCGCTCGAAGCGGTATTGACGCCCGAGTTCTCCCGCACGACGTCCATCCAGGAGCGGAGCATTCGCTTTGATCGCGAGCGGACCATGGCCGCGTTCGGGGCGTTCGACGACCCCATCACGCCGCTCGCCGGATGTCCGAAGCGACCCTCGAGGAAGCGCAGAATTGGGATGTCTGCCCTTTTCAGGAACCACGGAGCCAGGCGATGCTCTCCATTGCCTGGCTCTGTGGTTGTGAGACCGGAAGTTCTGTCGTGTCAGAGCGTCTTGAGATACTCCACCAGGTCCCGCTTCTGCGCGTCGGTGAGTCTGAGGTTGCGGGTCCGGTCATAGTGGGCCACCACATCGGCGAGTGTGGCGGCGCTGCCATCGTGGAAATACGGCGCATGTTGCCATAGTCCACGTAGCGGGGTGGTGCGATAGCGTTTCTGGGTGGTGCGTGCGGCATATCGCGGGTCCATCCCCGTCTCGCCGGGTGCATGCAGTACGCCGTCGTTGACGTCCGTGAAGCGCGCGCCTGCATGACAGGATGCGCAGCCTGCCGCCCCGGCAAAGAGCGTCCGTCCCCGTGCGGCGGCCTGTGCATCGAAACTGCCGACCGGAGGTGGCGGCGGTTCCAGACTGAGTTGGTAGGCCCGCAGGGCCGCCAGTTTCGGTGTCACCATATCCGGCGTCTGCGTGACGTTGATGTTCAGTCGCGGATCACTGAACGATCCGCGTCCGTGCATCTGTGTGACGGCCACATAGGCGTTCCAGTAGGAGACGGGTCCTTCCGCTGTGAACGTCTCGCGGGCCACGCCATTCAGCCCGTATGCCGGTGGCAGGACGAGCGGTGTGTTCAGGCCGTCCATGTTGATGCGAGGGTCGTATTTTCCCGGCCCCCACCCATTGAGCACGGCCTTGGTGGCCGCCGGCACGGCAGGAGACAGGGCCACGATCGCCCCGGGATTCAAATCGACGTTGGGCGCGCCATCGATACGCCGTCCGATACCGCGCGCGAACGAGTTGTCCACGGTCGAATGGCAGAGCGCGCAGGTGATACCCACCCGGGCGAGTGTCTTCCGGCCGGTCATGTCGGTCCGTACCTCGCCCTTGATCCCGAGCACCGCATCCAGTTCGATCAACGCGAGGGTCGTTTGCGGACTATCGAGATCGACCTGGCCTGCGGCGAGCGCGCTTCTCACGGCCGCGGGCAGCGCATCGACATCGACTTTGAGGCCCACGCCGAGTGCCGCCACGGGAGTCACCGCCGACTGAATGACTTCGTGCATGCGCAGCGTGTCGGTCCAGTATTGCTCGTCACCGAACGTATCGAAGCGGAAGATGTCCTTGCCCTCGGTGACGAGGGCGGGATCGAGTGGTTCGGGGGCGGGGATTATCGGCTCTTCACTGCCGCGGCACGCCGCCACTCCGAGAATCGTGACACACGCGGCGACCGCGGTGGCATGAGCAACCATGCGCCAGCGCCGCACCGTGCAGGGGCCGGAGTCTGCATCGGGAGATGGATCAGGCGTCTTGCCCATCTCAGTGATCCAGGTGTTCCAGGTCCTTGGCTCCGGACTGCCCGTTCAGCCGCTTCTCCATCTGCTGCGCGGCGATCATGTGCGCTTCGAAAGCCGGCGCCACCTTCACCACGAGGGCCCGTAGCTCGGCGTTCTGGATGGCCGGGAGCAACGTCGTCTTGATGGCATCGATCACAGCCTTGTGGAAGTCGGCCTCGTGTCGCAGGAAGGCCACGTCGAAAGACGCACCCTTGAGCGTCCGCAGGCGGGCCATGGCGGCCTGATGATCCTTTTCCATCTGCCGATCGGCGGGCGGGGTGGGCGAGACGCCGAGTTTCTTGGCAAGATCG
This sequence comes from Gemmatimonas aurantiaca, assembly GCF_037190085.1. Lineage (NCBI taxonomy): Bacteria > Pseudomonadati > Gemmatimonadota > Gemmatimonadia > Gemmatimonadales > Gemmatimonadaceae > Gemmatimonas > Gemmatimonas aurantiaca. The sequence continues at coordinate 123,180 of NZ_JBBCJO010000012.1, read as the reverse complement.
CGACCCATCTGCCGTACTCCTTCATGGTCCCGTGCCAGCATGGCCCCGAAGTCCCGCACTTCCTTCGACGATGCATGCTCGGCTGCTAGGCGGCCGGTCTCGATGTCGGCGCCATTGGCGAGATCGAAAATGGCCACGATGGTGGGATCATCCAGGCGCAGCACTGCGGCTGCGGTGGAGAGCGAGGGCACCTGGTTGGTGGCAGGGACCGTGAGCGCGGCAGGGCGAGGGGAGAGCTGGTCCGGTGATTTCGGCAGGGGATCCGATGAGCGGTCTGCGGCCGCGAGGAGGGCAAGTGGGGCGGCCGTGACGAGGAGAATCGTCGCAACGGCGGTGCGACGGGTGGACGGGGTGTTGGGCTTGAAGGCGGGCATGGGACGGTGTTCCTGGTAGGAGAAATTCGGTTCGGATTGAACCGGAGGCGGGATGTGGCGGAGGCCACCATCGGCGCGCAGGACCAGGGTATCGTCATAATATCCAATTTGTCAATAGTTTTTTGTTGTTATTTGACATTTTGTCTTATTTCGGTATTTTTAGGCCTCAGTCTTCAGCGTGAGGAGTGGAGGTTGTCTTCATCGGTCTTCCAGCGAATCGTGGATGGCACTCGAGGTCGGTTGGTGTCTCTGCTGCGGCGAGGCACTCACACCGTCGAGGAGTTGGCGGCCTCGGTCTCGCTGACCGACAACGCGGTGCGATCGCATTTGGTGGCCCTGGAACGCGATGGGCTGGTCCGACCGAACGGGGTGCGGCGCGGGGGCACAGCGGGCAAGCCCGCTACCCTCTACGAGATTTCGCCAGAGGCGGACCTGTTGTTCTCCCGGGCCTACGCGCCGGTGCTCGCATCACTCGTGGAGGTCATCGGCGAGCGGATGTCGCCGGGCGAGACCGAGGAGGTCCTGCGCGATGTCGGGCGCCGCATTGCAGCGGCAACGGGTGTGGCGCCGACCGGTGAACTCCGGGTTCGGGCACAGGCTGCCGTCGCGATTCTCACATCGCTGGGTAGCCAGGTGGAACTGCTGGAAACAGACGGACATCTGACCATTCAGGGGTGTGGCTGTCCGCTCGCCGAAGCCGTGAAGGCCAAGTCGGAAACATGCTGCGCGGTGGAAGGGCTGCTCGAGCAGCTCGTCGGAGCGCCGGTCGTGCAGCAATGTGCACACGGGGAACGCCCCAGTTGCCGTTTCGGAATCGAGATACCGAAGTCGGAGTAACTACCAGTACCTACGGTGAAGCCGCCGCCGTCGCCGCAAACACCACCGGATTCCCCTTCGCGACCGGGGCCTGCACCGTCGCCGTCACGCGCTGCGGGCCCACGACCGGGCCCAGGATCCAGGCTCCGCCCGAGGCCAGGCCGCCGGCGCTCGTGATGACACTGGCGTGCTGGATGCTGCCGCCGCCCGCGGTGACGCGGAAGAGCACGGTCACACCCGGCACGGGATTGCCATAGTTGTCCGTGACTTTCACCGTGGGCGCGGTGGAGAGGGTGTCGCCCACTACGGCGCGGCCGCTGGTCGCCGATGCGGCCGTCACGACTTTGGGCGCGCCCACACTCACATCGCTCGTGAAGGTGAGCGTGGTGCCGGTGATGTTCACCACTTCCGCGGTGGCCTGCTGATCGCCCAGCACGCCGCCGAAATACCACGTGCCTTTCGCCAGTCCGTCACGTCCCGATTTCACGACGCTGGTCTGCATGCTGCCGCGACCGGTGAGCACTTTGAATTTCACCGCGGCATTGGGAAACGGATCGCCGTCCGCATCGAGCACACGCACCTGCAGCATCGTGCTTTCGCCCGTGCGCCCATTCACATTCGTGTCGCTCACCGCGACCAGTGCGGTGTCGGCGGGTGGCGCTTTGACGGTGGCTACGAAACGCAGGGTGTCGTCGATGCCCTGAGCGGTCACCAACACGGTCTGCGTGCCAGCCTGCCTGGCGAATGTCCATGTCGCGTTGGCGACGCCGGTTTTCCCCGAGACCGCGGGTGAGGGGAGCACGGTGCCGCTACCGGTGAGCGCGCGGAATGTGACCGAGGCCTTGGGCAGCGGTTGTCCACGCTGATCGCGCACCAGCACACTCAAGGTCCGACTGCCGCCGATGATGCCGGTGAGCGAACTGTCCGTCATCGATTGCAGGGTCACGGCCACGGGCGGGGCTTCCACATCGGCCACGAACACCAGCGTATCGGTGAGGCCGTCCACCGTCACGCGCAGCCGCTGATCGCCCACCGTGCGCGTGCTGAAGGTCCAGGTGACCTTCGCTTCTCCGCGGTTGTTCGAACGCACGACCGGATACGCCACCGTGCCGGCGTTCGTATCGGGCGTGAAGTTCACACTGGCCGACTGGAAGGGATTGCCCAGGGAATCGACGACGAGCACGGTGACCACCGCGTTCCCCGCGTACGTGCCTGTGAATGCCGCCGAACTGACGGCGCTCACATCGTACGGGCCGGGCAACGTGGCCGTGAAGATGAGGGTATCGGGCGCGCCCTGGATCCACACGCGCAGGGTCTGCGCGCCAACCGCCGGTCCGAATCGCCAGGTATTCGTGGCCTCGCCCGTGAGGTTGGTGTTCACGGTGGCGCGACTCATCGCCCCATGACCCGCCGCCGGCTGAAAGATGACCACGGCGTTGTGCATGAGACGCCCGGTGGTGTCCGACACCACCACCTTGACGGTGGCCTGCCCGCCGAGCTGGCCCTGGACGAGCGTGTCGCTGCGTGGCGCCAGCCGCAGGGATGCGAGTGTGGTACTCGCGGCCAATGTCGCCGGCCAGGATAGGGCCGATGCACTGTCGACATCACGGTCGACGTCGTGACCGACGTCTTGATCGATATCATTGCCCGGCGCGCGCATGGCGGCGATGGAGGGTTCCAGCGTCGACGGGCTCTGTTCGCCACAGGCCAGCAATGTGCCAAGCAGTACCATCGACATGGCCGCAATCGGGATACCCCGCCTCATGCTGCGCATCCGCTCTCCAATCCGTTCTTGCCGTATTGCCGACGCGCTTCGTCACGCGCCGCCACCGAAAGGAATTATCGGTTGCAGGGCAGGGCATACTCCATCTGTGCCGCCGATTCACGTCCGGCCTTGGTCGTCACATGGTGTGCATGGCCGCATCGTGTGAAACTCACCGGAGTCTCAAAGGAGACTCAAAGGAGCCTCACCCGAAACTCCGGTCGGTGAAATCGGCGGCGTCTACACGTCCCGGGCCGCGGCGCGCCCCGCGGTGCGGCCGCTGAAGAGACATCCGCCAAGGAACGTGCCTTCGAGCGCGCGATAGCCGTGGACACCGCCGCCACCGAAGCCTGCCACTTCTCCGGCAGCATACAGACCGCGCAACGGGGTGCCATCGACCCCGAGGACACGGGCGGCGAGATCGGTGGCCAGCCCGCCGAGTGACTTGCGGGTGAGGATGTGCAGCTTCACTGCGATGAGCGGACCGTTGGCCGGATCGAGAATGGGCGAAGGCGAGGCGATGCGCATGACCCGTTCGCTGAAGAACCGGCGCGCACTGTGAATGAGTGCGAGTTGTGGATCCTTGCCGCCATTGTGCACGAGTTGCCAATCGCGGTCGCGCACGGCCTGCTCGACGAGGTCATGACGCACGAGTGGTGTGTCGGTGAGCGTGTTCATGCCGTCGACGAGTGCACGCAACGAATCACGCACGACGAAGTCGGCACCCCGATCCATGAATGCCTGCACCGGGGCGGGTACCGCTTTGCCCAGACGTTTGAGAACGAGGCGAATATTACGTCCGGTGAAGTCGGGGTTCTGCTCACTGCCGGACAGCGCGAATTCACGCTTGATGATGGCCCGGTTCAACACGAACCACGTGTGATCGTATCCGTGCGTCGTGATGTGCTGCAGTGTGCCCAGGCTGTCGGATCCCGGTACGTTGGGGAAGGGAAACCGTGCCCCGGTGGGATCGAGCCAGAGGCTGCTGGGGCCGGGGAGGATGCGGATGGCATGTTGCGGCCAGATGGGCGCCCAGTTGCGGATGCCTTCGGTGTAGTGCCACATGCGATCGGGATTGATCAGCCGCGCACCCGCACGCACCACCTCCTGCTGCAGCAGTCCGTCCACATGCGCCGGCACGCCGGTGATCATATGACGTGGCGCCGGACCGAGGCGGTCGACGGGCCAGTAGTGGCGGACGAGATCGTGGTTGCCCCCGATGCCACCCGACGTCACGATCACGGCGGACGCGTGCAAGGTGAAATCACCGATCACAGTGCGCGAACTACTCTCGCCGCGCGCCACGGTGGAAGGTTCGAGAATGTCACCATGCACACCATGGACCGTACCATCGGTGACATGCACGCCACGCACCCGATGACGGAAGCGCAAGGCAATGCGCCCACGGTCCACGTGCGCCTGCACGCGTCGCAGGAAGGGCTCGAGCACCCCCGGGCCGGTGCCCCAGGTGATGTGAAAGCGCGGCACGCTGTTGCCCGAGGCCGCTGCGCCACTGCCGCCACGTTCGGCCCAGCCCACAATCGGAAACCAGCGCATCCCCTGGGCATGCAGCCACGCCCGCTTCTCACCCGCCGCGAAGTCCACATACGCCTCGGCCCATCGACGCGGCCATTCGTCGTCGGGGCGATCGAAGCCGGCGGTGGTCATCCAGTCGCGCAGCGCGAGATCGCGTGAATCGCGAATGCCCAGCCGGCGCTGCTCGGGCGAGTCGACGAAGAACAATCCGCCGAGCGACCAGAACGCCTGCCCGCCCAGATTCTGCTCGCCTTCCTGATCGAGCAGCAGCACCTGCTTGCCGGCATCGGCGGCTTCGGCGGCCGCGACGAGTCCGGCCAGCCCTGCGCCGATCACGATGATGTCCGCGAGATGGGCGGTATGGCCTACGTGTTGGAGGCCGGGAGCGCGGTCGGCGTGCGTGGGCGCCATGGTCAATGCGTCAGGGCGTAGATGAGATAGTTGGTGGCGAACTTGTAGGCATCGTTGGTGAGATTCACCGCGTACCACCCCTGGCCGGACCACTCCATGTAGTCGCCAATGTCATTGTTGTAGTTGACGATCGTGAGCAGGCGTTTGGCCGGATCGTTGTCTTCAAAGATGCCGTAGTACTCGGCTTTGGCCGCGCGATTGTCGGGATGGTGCATGCCGTCGAGTGAGGCGATGCTGAAGAACGTGTTGAAGATGGGATGCGAGCGGTCGAGCCGGATGAACTGGGCGTCGGGCAGCACGAGTCGCATGGAGTAGGCGAAGTTCTCCCACTGCCGGAAGTAGAAATCGTCGACGATGAGAAAACCGCCTTTCAGCAACCAGTCCCGCAGCCCCGCGGCCTCCGTTTCGGTGGGGCGCCAGTAGCCGGGCTCAGAGAGGTAGGCAATCGGATAGCGCGACAGGCCGGGGTCGTCCATGTCGTGCACATTGCTGCCGCGGGTATGCACCCGCATGGTGGTGAGATCCTGCACGATGGTCATGAAGTTGCGCTCCATGGCCGGGTAGTCGTACACCCATCCCGGCGGACCGTATTCGATGTAGCGCAGTCGCACGAAGGTGAAACGTCCGTCGTACGGCACGTTGGGTTCGATGCGCTGGCGGCGCTGCGAGTGCACGATCGCGGCCGAGCCGACGGTGAGCAGCAGCAGAAGCAGCGCCGCGGTCTTCTTCATGACGTCAGGCGCAATGATTCGAGCGCCGTACGGGTGGCCGACGGAATGGGCGTGGGGCGACGTGTCGTGCGATCGACGTAGACGTGCACGAAGTGCCCGATGGCGGCGGCGATGTCGTCGTCGTTGCGGAACAGCGCGATCTCATAGCGGACGCTGGTGGTGCCGATGTGCTGCACGCCGAGTCCGGCGGTGACGCGGTCGGGGAAGCTGAGCGGTGCGAAAAAACGACAGCCGGTTTCGACGACGAGACCGATGGCATCACTGGTGCCGATATCGAGCAGGCCCTGTGAGATGAGCCAGCGATTCACGGCGGTATCGAAAAAACTGTAGTACACGACGTTGTTGACGTGACCGTAGGCGTCGTTGTCCATCCATCGGGTGTCGATGGCCGTCAGATGGGGAAACCGATCGCGTCGGATCGATGTCGTGTCGAGGCTCTTGCTGCTGCTCATCCTGCTATAGTGCCGCGCTTTTTCGTGTGTCGCCACTTGCGCCACCCTTCCCAGAGATTGGCAACGAGCAGTCCCCCCAGGAGGAAGTACACCGCACCGACCGTCATGTAGAGGAGCATGCTGACGATGGCGGCGATGGCGCCGTACCGGAGTTGGTCACCGTACCGTGGCGGCGAGGTTGGCGGGTCGGTGGCCATGAAGCCGGCGAAGAACAGGGCCATGTGCACGTCGGGCGCGCGATAGAGGGCCGCCATGCGCGCCGGATCGCCGACATAGGCCAGGAGGGTGGCGATCAGGAAGTAGACGCCCAGAAACGACAGGGCGAGCGGGGCCTTGTGCAGCCGCCGGGTCATGAAGAGCGCCGCGGCCAGCAGCAGCAGGATCCAGGGCCAGGGCAATTCGGGGAGCGCTCCCCACCAGCTCTGTCCGGAACCGAAGAGGTAGTAGCTGGCCACGAGGCCGGCGGCAGCTGGATTGAGCACATTGGCCCGTCGCACCCGCAACGCATGTTTGGCCACGATTCCGATAGCCGCCGCGGAGGCCGCGATGTACCAGGGTTGGTGCGGACTCAGGACCAGGGCGACGAGCCAGCCGGTGAGCATGGCGCCATCGGGCACACTCCACTCCCGGTCGCGCCAACGCAGGAGCGGCACGTCGATGAGCGCCGCGGTGACGACCGCGGCGGCGAGCGACGGCATCACGAGACGCCATCCGGTGTGCACCACGGCCGGCACGGTGAGCAGCAGCAGAACGCCGGCAAACAGTCCTTTGGGGGAGCGTATCCAGCGATACAGGTGAGGCCAGTCGGCGCGCAGGTGACTCGTCACGTCGATCGTATCACGAAACAGGGTGATCGTTCTGAAAACCGGGAGAATGCACACGACCACCGGCATTCACCACATACCAGTCGCCCCGATCATCGATCAGCAGCGCATCGACGCCCTGGGCTTCCAGAAAGGGCAGCCCGCGCTCACGTCCCATGATGAACGCGGCGGTGGCCAGCGCATCGGCCATTGCGGTGCTCTCGCCCACGACCGAGCAGCTCACCAGTCCCCGCGATGCGCGGCCGGTGGTGGGATCGATCAGATGATGCCCATCGGCGGTGCGGCGTTCGTACGAACCACTGGTGCAGAGGGCGCCACTGTCGATCGAGACGCGTGCCAGCAGGGCGCCGCGCACGAAGGGATCGCGGATACCGATGGACCAGGGCCGGCCGAGCAGGTTGTGTCCGCGACAGTAGAGATCACCCCCGGCATCGATGGCGATGTCGGGGAGATCGTGCAGCGTTTGCGCCATCAGATCCACGGCGAAGCCTTTGGCGATGGCGCCGAGATCGAGGCGCAGGGGGTGATGAAGCGTGACCGTATGTGCGGCCCGATCGATCTGTATGGACTGCCAGGTCGCAGGCGGAGAACTGCCGACGGTGGGGTCGAACGCGCCGTTCGAGGTACGGGCCACGGCGATGGCGAGATCCAGCAGATGCTCCAGCAGCGGGCTGACCGGCACGGGCTCTCCGACCACGGCGCACAGTCGCGAGAGTTCACTGTCCGGATCGAAGCGGGAACAGATGCGTTCGACTTCAGCCACCCACTGCATGGCGTCGCGGGCCCGGCTCAGCAGCGCCTCTTGGTCGGGCCCGACGAGCTGAATGGCCACAACGGTCCCCATCGCCGAGATCACATGCTCGACGAGATGGTTCACTTGGCCTTGGCGAGCGCGTCGACGACCGAGTAGTAGAACGCGTTGGCGCTGTGCGTCGCCCCGGAGACGTTGTCGACGTCGGGGTTCTGGCGGGCGACCACCTGCTGCTGCAGGTGCGCGATCCAGGAGCATGAATACTGCGTAAGACAGCGACTGATGGCGGCCGCCACGATCTTGCCGTGCTCGATGACGACGGTGGATTCGACATCGCCATGGCGCGACGTGCCATATCCGACGTAGGTCCCATCCTGCCAACCGGCGGGGGCTTTGACCGACGTGCTGGAATCGACCGGAGCCGTGGCCTTGGTGCCTTTGGCGGCGCTGTTGGTGGAAGCGCCGTTGGCAGGGGATGTGCCGGTGGTCACGCCTGCCGTCACGGGAACCGGTGCCAGGCTGTTCGGTTTTGCCACGACGACGGGCCCTGCCGCGGTCTCCTGTCGCGTATTCGTGGCGACGGTCACAGCGGGCGCTGTTGTCAAAGGTTTTCCTGCAACGGGTGCCTCCGCATTCATGTCGCCGGTCGCGGATGGTAACGGCGTGGTCTCGCGGGCCATCGTGTCGGCCGATTGTTTCGGAGGCGCGAGGGATGACGCGGTGTTCTGCTGGACGGTCGGGCTTGCCGTGTCCGGAGTCAGCCCGGGGTCTCTGGAGGTCTGCTGGGTATGCGAACTCGCGGAACCCGCGACACCGGCTCGCGCCGCCGAGGCGGCCTCATCACGAGGTGTCTCGGAAACGGTCTCCCGCACATCCCGGGCCGTTGATATTGCCGACACCTCGCCGATCGGTCGGCGGCGCTCCGTGCCGTGTGCTTCGAGGGCGGCTGCCGCGCCGCGGGTCCGGTGGAATCCGGCCGCATAGACACTGAGCACGGCTGCTGATCCCAACGCCATGAGACGAGGCATGGGTCCGGTGACGGCCCGCAGGGATGGTCTGTTGTTGGAGTGTTGCGCGGACGGTTCGTCAGCCACGGGAGGGAGAGTGCAGGGGCGGTGATGCTCCACCCATCTACGTGCGAGTTCCGTCGGGTGTTCGAGGTCCGTGGTCAATGTCCCGTGCTGGCAATGTCGTCCTTTGTAGGTGTGGGCGTGATCGGGCGCGGTGCTCCGGTCGCCGCGCACCTCTTATCCTCATGCGGAGACACGTCCTATGCTCCAATTCTGGCGCCCGGTGTTGGCGCTCGCTGGATTGCTGGCCGGAGCCGGTGTACCGGTGCAGGCGCAGCAATCCTCGGTCGGATCCCTGTCCGTCACGGTTACCGACGCGGCCAACCAGCGACCGGTGGAAGCCGCTCGCGTGTTCGTGGTGGGCACCGCCTATGGTGGTCAGACGACCGGAGAAGGGAAGCTGACCCTGCGCAATCTGCCCACGGGTTCACACACCATCCGCGTGCTTCGTGTGGGGTACACGGAGCAGACCCGACAGGTGACGATCGCAGCCGGCGCGGTCGCGAATCTGGACGTATCCCTGACCGTCGCGGCGATCAATCTCGCGGCGGTCGTGACGACGGCCACCGGTGAACAGCGCCGTGTGGAAATCGGCAACGCGACGGCCAACATCGATGCGGCAAAGGTGACGGAAGTCGCTCCGGTCTCGAACGTGAGCGACCTGCTCAACTCGCGTGCGCCGGGTGTGACGGTGACCAGCGGTTCGCAGACGGGCACGGGAGCCCGTATCCGCGTCCGTGGCACGAATTCCGTGAGTCTGTCGAACGAGCCGATCTGGATCATCGACGGCATTCGTATGACCAGCGACCGCGGTTCCTTTGCCACGCCGACGGGAGCCGGCGGCACCAACAGCGGTACGGGTGGCAACAACCCGAGCCGCACCGGTGACATCAACCCGGAAGAAATCGAGAGCATCGAGATCGTGAAGGGTCCGTCGGCGGCGACACTGTACGGCACCGACGCGGCCAACGGCGTGATCCTCGTGACCACCAAGAAGGGACGTTCGGGCGCACCGCGCTGGACGTTCTACGGCGAAGGCGGCACGATCTTCGACAAGAACTGGTATCCGACGGCGTATTCCCTCTGGGGCAAGCGCACGGGGGGCAGACGGTATCGGCCCGCGACTTCTGCAACCTCCAGCGCGTCGGCCTTGGCCAGTGCACGGTGGACTCCGTCAGTTCGCTCAACATCTTCAACGAAAGCGATCTCACACCGGTGGGAACGGGCAGCCGTCGTCAGTTGGGGGCGCAGGTGGCGGGTGGTTCGGATGCGGTGCGCTATTTCGTGTCCGGCGAAGATGAAAACGAAGTGGGTGTGCTGGAGCTTCCGGAGTTCGAGCGCAACCGCATGAACGCGGAAGGTTCGAAGATCTACAAGTGGACGGACCGTCCCAACATGACGGGCCGTCGCTCGCTGCGTTCGAACCTCAACATGACGATGTCGCCGAAGTTCGACATCGGCACGGCGACGAGCTTCATCAACATCAACCAGACCTATTCGCTGGAGTCGAACTCCACGGCCGGTCTGGGTTCGCACCTTTTTGGCGGTCCGGGCACGCGGAACAACGGTACCGTTTCCGGCCTGCCCGGCGTGCCGCTCAACGGCTATCGCGCCTGGACGCCGGGTCTGATGTGGCAGGAAAAGACCGCGCAGGAGGTGAATCGCTTCATCTGGTCGAGCCAGGCGAACTATCGCCCGACCAGTTGGTTGTCCACGCGTGCCACGGTCGGTAACGACTGGACCGGTCGCAGCGATGAGAATCTGCTGCGCCGGGGTGAAGGCCCGCCACTGACCGCGACCTATCGTCTCGGTGCACGTGGTATCGGCCGTGTGCAGGTGAACAATTTCACGGTCGATCTCGGGGCCACGGCGCAGTACAGTTTCCTCGGTTTCCAGCAGAAAACGACGGTGGGCGCGCAGTACATCGGCTACAAGTTCACGCGCGCCAGCACCGGATCGAGCCAGCTGGCTCCCGGCGGGGTGACGGTGGGTGCCGGCACGCAGTTGTCGGTGGACGAAGCGACCACCGACCAGCGCACCTTCGGTACGTTCATCGAACAGGCCTTTGCCTGGAAGGACCGTCTGTTCCTCACGGCGGCGGTGCGTTCCGACCAGAACTCGGCGTTCGGTACCAACTTCCAGAGCATCCTGTATCCGAAGGGATCGGTATCCTATCTGATCTCGGAGGAGGATTGGTGGCATGCGCCGTCGTGGATGAACACCATGCGCCTCCGGTACGCCTATGGCCAGTCGGGCGTGCAGCCGGGACCGAACGACGCCACGCGTTACTACGAAGCCGCCGTCACCAACCTGGTGGGCGTCGATCAGCCGTTGATCCGGCAAGCGGCGCTGGGCAACGACGATCTTCGACCGGAACGGTCGGCCGAACATGAAATGGGTTTCGAAACCCAGCTGTTCGGGTCCCGCCTCAGCGTCGACTACACGTACTACAGCAAGATCACGACCGACGCGCTCATCCAGGCCGTTCTCCCGCCATCGTACGGCTCCGTGACCAACCAGTACCGCAATCTCGGCTCGGTGAAGAATGCCGGCATGGAGCTCGGTATCACCGCGCAACTGGTGCAGAAGAACGTGTTCGGCTGGGACGTGAACATCGCCGCCGCGGGCAACGACAACAAGGTCGTGTCGCTTGGCAACACGCCGGAGCAGATCGGCACCAGCTCGCGCACCGTGGCAGGGTATCCGGTGCAGGGGCTCTGGGCGGCGCCGATAACGGGCTGGCAGGACAAGAACGGCGACGGCTTGCTGACCTGGTACGCCGACGAAGCGCGCAACGAAGTGTTCGTGGGGAAGGACACGATCTTCCGTGGTTATGCCACGCCGCGGTATTCCGCCACGCTGACGAACGGCTTCGATCTGTTCGACCGCAAGTTGCGCCTGCAGACCATGTGGGACTGGCGCGGCGGCAACAAGTGGTACAACAACACGGAACGTATCCGTTGCACACGTCCGAACTGCAGCGGTCGTCTGAATCCCGAGGCGTCGTTCGAAGATCAGGCCATGAATATCGCGGCCAACGAACATTCGATGCGCACGATCGATGGCTACTTCCAGCCGGGGGCCTTCGTTCGACTCCGCGAGGCGTCGGCACAGTACAACTTCTCGCCGGAGCTCGCGCGCCGGCTGGTGCGCGGCCGCTCGCTGTCCCTCATCATGACGGCCCGCAATCTGGCGCTCTGGACCAAGTATCGCGGCAGTGATCCGGAGTCCGGCTACAACACCACGGCAACCACCAACGCCTCCGACGCGCCAAGCGAATTCCAGACCATCGCTCCGCCCAGCTTCTTCATCATGCGCGTCAACATCGGATACTGAGGATACGCGACCCATGACATCCTTTCGACTTTTGGGCCGGTTTCCGGTCAGCCGTGCCATTGGTGCAGGGGCGGCACTCGCCATCGCGTTGAGTGCGTGTTCCGAGGCCAATGAGCGCCTGCTGGGCGTGGTGGATCCCGACATCATCAATCCTTCGGACATCACGAACGCGGAAGGCGCGATTGCCCTGGGCAACGGTGCGCTGAACTCGTTCCGGGAGATGACCGCCGCGAACGAAACATCCTGGCTGTTCGGTGGCTTGCTGGCCGATGAATGGTCCACCAGTTCCACCTTCATCCAGAACGACGAGACGGATCAGCGTCGGGTGGCCGAAAGCAATTCGTCGGTCACCCTCATGCTCCGCTATCTCTATCGCACGCGTACGCGATCGAACGAGGCGCTGGGCATCCTGCGCGAGCTCAGCCCGACATCGCGGGCGCTGATGGGCGAACTGTACCTCGCCCGCGGTTATGCGGAGCTGCAACTCGCCTCGGACTTCTGCAACGGCATTCCGATGTCCAACTCGGGCAAGTCCGATCCCGTGAACGAGGAACAGAAGAGCACGCAGCAGGTCTTCCAGTATGCCGCGGCCTCACTCGACAGTGCCATCGCCATGGCGAACGGCGCCGACGCGGCGAGTGTGCAGATCAATCAGGCCGCCCGCATCGTACGGGCCCGCATCGCGCTGGCACTCGGGGCGTTCACGGAAGCTGCGCCGTTCGTGTCTGGTATTCCCAGCAGCTTCGCATACCGGCACACGTTTTCGAACACGGCAGGCAACAACATTCTGTGGTCGCAGGGATTGAGCTCACGCCGCTACAGCGTGGGTGACAGCGTGGAAGGCAATTCGCGTGACATCCTGGTCACCAACGCCATCCCGTTTGCCTCGGCGCGCGATCCGCGCTTGCCGGTGACGATTCCAACGTCGGGTGCCATCAACGGCCAGGACGGCCAGACCTACACCCGAACCACAGGTATGTGGCAGCAGCTTACGCCGGTGGATGTGGCCAACGGCGTGGATGCCCGCATGATCGAAGCAGAAGCGGCCCTGCGCGCCGGCAACGTCACGGAGTGGCTCTCCATTCACAACGCCTTGCGTGCAGCGCCGCCCAAGCTGGGTGAAATCCAGCCTGCCGCGATGCCGGCGTTGGTCGATCCAGGCACGGAAGCCGGCCGCGTCTCGCTGCATTTCCGTGAGAAGGCCTTCTGGACCTTCGGTCGCGGTCAGCGGCTGGGCGATATGCGGCGCCTGATCAAGCAGTACGGGCGTACGCAGCAGCAGGTGTTCCCGCAGGGCGTGCACTACAAGGGTGGCAATTACGGCACCGACGTGAATCTCCCGATCACGCAGGCCGAGCAGAACAACCCGAATTTCAAGAGTTGCACGGATCGTAACCCCTGAGTCTGGAAACCACCTTCTTGGCCCGCTCCTTCCTGCTCACTTTCCCGTTTTTCAACGACGGGAAGGGGAGCAGGGAGGAGCGGGTCAGGGAGGAGGGAGCAGGGTCGTCATTCTTCGCCTCACGGCGTGCGCGACTATTGCAGGCGGAACAGGTAACTCAGCTTGGCGAAGAACACATCCGACGTGCGACGCAGCGCATCGGGGCCGCCGGGCGTGTTGGCCTGGAGAATGTCTCCGTAGCCCAGGTAGAACACGGTGCCCGGTGTGGGGAGGTAGGAGAACAGCACATCGAGGCGTGCGCGCCTGCGCTCGAAGGCCGAGGCCCGGGTGAGCGAGCCGTTGGCCTGCCGCAGATAGATCGGCAGATTGGTGCGGGAGTCGTCGCGCAGACTGTCCTGCCGGACGATGGAATATTCGCCGATGGTCCGGATGAAGAACTGCCGCGTGAGCTGGTATTCGACACGCACACGCGGAGTATTGCGCAGCAGCACGCTGGTGCCGTCCGTCTTGCGATTGAACGCCTCGTACACCCACGTGCCCGCCATGCGCAGCTGCTCCGTGGGGCGCAGCGTGAGGGTGTTGTTGAGGTTCAGGATCTTCGCGGAACTCCATTCCTGGAAGTTCTCGTCCTGCCCCCAGACGATCGCCGAGTTGAAGCTGAACCGGCGGAATTCCGGTGTGCCGATCGACACCACCCAGTCGACGTTCGGCAGATGCGGCGTTCCCGTGTAGGCCACCGTGTCCACTCCGCCGGCGGTCTTCGGCCGGAGCAGCACATAGTTGCTGTACAGGGGGCGATCGTACCCGAACTCCTCACGCAGGAACTGCGCGCCGATCTGCCACCCGCCACGCAGCCGCGTATTGGTGCGCAGGTGAAGCTGCGCGTCCTGCGCGGGACGGCGGTTGACGAGGTCCACGTACCGGTACCGCCCGAGCACGTACACTTCGGGACTGAACACTTCGACGAGGCCACCGCGCTTGCCGAAGATGTTCCAGCGATGGGTGGCCGAGATGTTCGAGACGCCATTGCGCGAGATGAAACCGCTCTGTGCGTCGAAGTGATCGGAGATGGCCGTGAACGCATAGCGGGCGTAGAACGCCCGTCCGTTGCGCTGCAGCGAAATGTCCCACAGTGGCGCACGGACGGTCTCGCCTTCACCGCCGGTGAAGCTCGACGCGAGTTGCCCGGTGAGACTGTACACGCCGCGCACGAGACGTCCGTCCACGCCGAGCACACGATTCCAGCGGTTGCCGTCGATCTTGTCGGTGTAGACCATGCCCAGCCGGCTCTGTTTGCCCAGATCGCGCTGGAGACGGACGATGTTGTAGAGCGGCGAATGATCGCCCGTGGCCGAAGCGTCACGACTGTCCATGGCGGACAGCACCCCGATGTCGAACCCCTGATGTTTGCCGGCGAGTTTCGTGGCAAACACCGGTTGTGCGATGCGCCGGGTGTAGATCAGCCGATTGGGTGTGGTGAACTGTTCCTGACTTTCCAGGAAGAACGGTCGCCGCTCGGCGAAATACACGGCCGCGCGCGGGTCGAGCGAATACTGCGTGGCATCGGCCTCGACCTGGGAGAAATCGGGGTTGGCGGTGCCGGAGAGCGTGAGGTTGCTGGTGACGCCCCATCGCGCGCTGCCGCCGATCTCGGGGCGTTCGGTGGAGTAGCTCCACTGCGATGCCCCCCCACCGGGTGCACCGGCCGCACTCGAGGTGATGGTGGGAATGAGATCGACCGTGAGCCCGCGTTGCAGATTGCGCAGGCCGGTGAGGGTTCCCGATTGCGCGAGGAAGCTGGAGCTGGCGCGGCTGGTGGCGGTCCAGGTCTGTTCGTGTCCCGTGGCCTGCACGGTACGGACGACATTGAGCTGCCAGGTGTGTTCGTCGCCCGCCCGATAGCGCAGGCTCTTGAAGGGGATGGTGATCTCCACTTCATATCCGAAGTCCGTGAGGCGCCCCTTGGAACGCCAGACATAGTCGGGGGCGAGGTCGGTGGCTTCACGTCCTTTGGCGGTGCTGCTCTGAAATCCGCCACCACTGGCAGCGCCCGTTTCCGTCAACACGCCATCACTCTGGATGCCGAACGGATTCACCGCGAAGACCAAGGCCTGTCGACTGTCGTTGTACGTGCCCAGAAAGAGCTGGATGTTGTCATCCTGGGTGATCTTGTCGCGGTCGGCGAGGGTGGCCCGCACGGATCCGGTCGGCGCATAGGCCCGGATGCCCACGTGCAGCGCGGTCCCGGAATACCAGACCAGCACCTCGGTGCTGTCCTGCGCCGCTACGCCATCGTTGGGAAAAAACTGGGAGAAACCGGTGAGGGTGGCGGCCTGCTGCCAGACGGGTTCATTGAGCACCCCATCGACGTCATTGGAGGCGTCGATGCGGGGAATCACGACGGCGACGTGTCCCCTCCGGCCGTCGTACACGGGACCGGGTTCCGATAGGGTGGGGGCGGTGGCGGGACCTGGACCGGGGACGGACAGGGCGGCGGTGATGGCCAGCAGGAGCGGGGAGATGACCACTGAGGAGGGACCGGGCGTACAGGGGAGGGAAAGGGGCAGTATGTCTCGCGAACGATACGCGCTCTTCGGAGGGGCCGCTGGTCGTCGGGGACGAGTCCCCCGGGCCGGTGACGAGAGGCCCGGTGGGATTTGCTCGCTGACACGTAGCGCCAAGTGCGTTTGTGGTCAATAGTTAGGTCATGACGGCGGAACCGTCACTCGAGGAGCGCGTCGGGCACATTCGCGGTTTCAGGGTTCATGGCATATCTCCGTTGCACCGAGTGCGGATCGAAGGCGTTGACCGCGGCATCCCAATGCCCGCGGTGCGCTCATCCGTTTCACCTGCACGACGCGCGCGGCCAGCGCGTGAAGCTCAAGGCGTGCCACGGGTGCGGGATCATGCATCGCCACGATACGCCCTGCCACTGGTGCGGCGAGGTGAAGTCGACGTGGCGATTGAGCGGTCCGGCGTTGCGCAGTGCCGCCGCGATTGCGCTGACCGTCACGGCCGCTGCGGGCGCCTGGCGTTATGGCCCCGCCCTGCGCGATGTGACATCGAGTCTCGCGTCGTCGGCTGCGTCGGTGGGTGAACGCGCGCGTGCGCTCTCGGAGCAGGAACGGCCCGCCGCTGCTTCACGGGTGGCATCGTCGACGGCTGCGATGCCCTCGACGTCGGGAGTGACGGGGACGATGCCCGGGACGGCGCTGCAGGACAGTGCCACCTCGATCGTGATGGATACGGCGCCAGACATGCCCACATCGGCTGACTCGATCGTGTGGACGCCGGCGGTGGCGCGCACCTGGGTGAATGTGCGCAGTGATGCCAGTCGCGGCGGAGAAGTGGTTGGCGTCATCAAGCCGGCGTCGCGCGCGATGCTCGGTACCGATCGTGGCGGATGGCGTCAGGTGCGCCTCAGCGATGTCACCGGGTGGGTGGATCCCAAGCTCTTCGAGCCCGACAGCCTGCGCACGCGTGGTGAGTAGTGGCATCTAGTCGTTCCTGCGAACGCGCCGAGACGTGCGTTCGCTCCGGTGCGTGTCGTCGCGGGCTGACGTTGATCGAGGTGCTGGTCGTGATCGTGGTCATCGCGATCCTCGCCACGTTCGTGGCTCCGAATCTCTTCCGGCATGTGGACGATGCCCGGGTGGCGACGGCCCGGGCGCAGATCGAGAGTCTGGCCACGGCGCTCGACGCGTATCGCCTCGACAATGGGCGCTACCCCACCACGCAGCAGGGATTGGGCGCGCTGTGGCAGCGGCCGACCATCGAACCGCCCATCAACTGGACCTCCCCGTATCTGCGCAAGCCGGTGCCCGACGATCCATGGGGGCGGCCCTATGTGTACATCGCACCCGGGCTGGTGAATCCGTCCACCTACGATCTGCTGTCGTACGGCGCTGACGGCAAACCCGGTGGTGAGGGGGACAATGCCGATATCACGAGTTGGAAGTGACGGTCCGGCGATCGTGAGGTAATCGCGCCGGCTTGTGAGGTATTGCCTGACGGGATTGTCAGGTAGGGCGCTGGAAAACCGGGTCGTTTCCCGACTTTGCGGCGGCGGTGAATCGACGAGTCTCATAGCATCGTGCGGTTTGCTTCCGGTCCCGAGTGGCACGGGTGGGCCGGCCGTCATCCGTCACGGTTCCTGCCGGTTTCCGTCGACCCTCATCCGACCCTGCCATGCTGCTTTCGGCGACTGCTGAACACGCTCTGCGCGCTGTCATTCTTCTGGCGCGCCACGGTGCCGCGACGGCACTTTCGGCCGATGCGATTGCCGATCAACTCGGCGCTCCCCGCAACTACCTCGCGAAGACGCTGAACGCGCTGGCGAAGGCGGGCATCGTCCACAGCGCACGCGGGGCCGCGGGCGGCTTCACGTTGGCCGTGCCGCCCGAGGAGCTGACGTTGCAACGCATCATCGCCCCGTTCGACGACACCCGCATTCCTGCCTGCCTGTTGCGGAACCACGCCTGCGATTCGCAGAACCCCTGCGCACTGCATCCGAAGTGGAACGCGATCGTGGGGTATGCGGCGCGGAAGTTCGCCGAAACCACGGTGGCCGATCTCCTCGAGGACGTGCCGGCGATGAACGAGGCGCCCGTACTGACAGGCGCGTTGTAGTCGCGGTCCCGGTCCGGCCGGGCGCGTTGAAGTTCAGGGATCGGCGACGTAGCGTGGGAGATGGTTCGCCGATCCTCCTGGGGTGAGACCCTGTCACAGCGTCTGGCCGCTCGGGCCGGGTGGCGTACACGATTCGCTCCCGCGCCAACGGGGTACATGCATCTCGGGCATCTCGTGAATGCGATGCATGTCTGGGGCGTGGCCGGAGCGTTCGGAGGACAGGTGGTGCTGCGCATCGAAGACCACGATCGCACCCGCTGTCGTCCGGAGTACGAAGCGGCATTGCTGGACGATCTCGAATGGCTGGGTTTCGAAGCCGACATCCATCCGGTGGCTTCCTTTCGCGCGGTGTCACCGGGGCAGGGGCACCCGGCGCGTCAATCGGATCAGGGCGCGCGCTACGAGACGGCGCTGCATGAGCTCACTGAACGCGGCCTCGTCTATGCCTGCCGATGCACCCGCCGCGACATCGCGCAACGCGTCCCTCATGCATCGGGCGAAGAGCCGCGCTATCCAGGCACGTGCCGGCTGCAACAGGTGAGCGACGCGGAAAGCTGGGCGCGGCGTGTCCGTCTCGAACCGGAGACCTTCGTTTTTGATGACCTGCGCATGGGTCGGCAGGTGCAACATCCATCACGACAATGTGGCGACGTGCTCGTGCGCGATCGACACGGGCAATGGACGTATCAGTTCGCCGTGGTGGTCGACGACATGGCCCACGAGTTGGACGTGGTGATCCGCGGGGAAGACCTGCTGTCCAGCACGGGCCGGCAGTTGCAGTTGGCGACCTTGCTGGGACGCCCGACCCCCCCGCTGTTCCTGCACCACACGCTGCTGGTGCACGCGGATGGCAGCAAACTGAGCAAAGCCAACCACGACACGGCACTGCGTGAACTCCGACAGGCCGGAATGAGCGCGGCCTCGCTGTTGGGCGAGGCCGCGGTACGTGCCGGGTTGCTGCCGGTGCATCGCACACTGCACGCCGGCGATGTGCCGGCGTTGTTCAGCGTGTGATCGTCCGGGTGCGCGCTGGCGGGGCTATTTCACCCCGAGCAGCCCGAGCACCACGAGCATCACCCACTGCGGTCCTTTGAAACCATCGTTGCGGTCGTCGTAGCTCTCGTCGAGCGAGTGCGCCCCACGACCGACCCCACCCCCGTCGAGCGTCACGGCCGGCCGGCCAAGCGCCATGGGCACGTTGGCGTCGGTGCTCGATGTGGTGAGCGGTGCATAGATGTTCATCGTACGGGCCGCGGCGAGCGATGTGCGCACGATGAACGAGGTATCCGCCGTCACGCCCGCGGGACGGATACCGATGGTGTCGATCACCAGATCGAGTGCCGCCTTGCTCTGCGGCCAGCGCGCCTTCTCCTCGGCCAAGGCCTGCCGCAGCGCGGTCTGCAGCCGACCATCGATCTCGGCGAGCGCCGGAGCCGATTCGCTGCGCAGGTCGATCTCCATGATGCCTTCGAACGGAATGGAGTTGACCGACGTGCCGCCGGAGACGATGCCGACGTTGAATGTCACCTTGGGCTTCGTGGTGGCTTCGAGATCGCCAATCTTCGCGATGGCACGTCCCATGGCGTGGATGGGGTTGGGCATGCCGAATGCGCCGTAGCTGTGACCGCCGGGGCCCTTGTAGTGCACACGGTACCGGTTGCTGCCCACGCCGCCGTTGGTGATGCCATACCCCGTGCCGTCCACCGAGATGAACAGATCGATGGAGTCCTTGAGCGGCCCGTTGAAGAGCGCGCGTGTGCCACGGAGGTTGCCCGGACCTTCTTCGCCCACATTGCCGACCACCAGCAGACGCCCGCTGATGGGGACCTTCTGTGTGATCACCTGACGCGCCACGGCGAGCACCACGGCCAGACCGCGACAGTCGTCGCCGATGCCGGGGCCGGTGAACCTGGTGTCGTCACGCTTCACCTTCACATCGGTGCCTTCGGGGAAGACGGTATCGAGGTGTCCGGCGAGCAGCAGGGTGGGACCGGGACGCGAGCCGCGGATTTCGCCGATGACGTTGCCTTCGCTGTCCATCCGCACGTTCTGCACGCCGAGCGCCTTCATCTCGTCGCGATAGGCCGCGGCGCGGGCGGCTTCCTTGAACGGCGGCGCGGGAATCTCACACAGCGCGACCTGCTTCCCGAGCGTCCACGCATTGTCGGACTCGATGGCCTTCATGGCCGCGACCACGGTGGGGTGCGTGGCCAGTTTGTCGATGGAGGCTTCGAGTGGTGTGGGGGCAGTTCGGGCCGGGGCCGGGCGTTGGGCGGTGAGCGCCGCGGGAAGAGCCGGAAGCCCGATCAGGAGGGCAAGGACAGGGCTGGGTACACGCAGCGCCGGAAGCAAGCTCCCGGCGCTGGAGGCGAATCGGAAGAAGCGCATGACGTCAGGACAGGATCGTGATGGTGCCGGCGTCCGGATGGGGAGGGACCGCGGGAAGCCGCTCCTCCGACAATGCGGACGCTGCTCGTCATGGAACGTCGCGCCGTGACAGAGCCAACGGAAGACCATGGAGCACACGGGATTGCCCGACTCGGAGCGGAATCCGCGCGGTCTCGGAGCTGCTGCGGACCTACTTCGGAGCTGCCTCAGAGCCGCACGAGCGCGGCCGCCCAGCGGGCCGGGTCCTTGTCGCTCTCGAAGAGCACGTCCGCATCGACCACCAGCACGTCGCCGTCCCGGCTGATGGGCAGACGGTCCATGTTTCGCGTGGCCCGTCCACTGATGAAGGTGCCGTCGGGCTGATACCGTGACCCGTGTTTGGGACACTGGAATCCCGCGTTCTTGGGCCGTGCGCGCAAGGCGGTGTTCTGATGCGGGCAGGAGAGAGCGAACGCGTACACCTCGAGTCCCGACCGGCAGAGAATCACTTCGTTCTTCTTGTCGATGGAGACGCCATCGCTTGGCGGAATGGGATAGCGGATGCTGCTCCCCGCGCCACGCGGTGCGAGTGCTTCGAGGGCACGCCACGGACCGCCGGGTTCTGGGGCATCGAGGTCACCCAGCACACCGAATGCTGCCAGAACGCTGGCGGTCTCGCGCAGGAAGGCGCGCCGGGATGTGCAGGCGGTGCAAGCGTCGGCTGTGGGCCGTGTGGTCATGGAGCGGTCAAAAAACGGTCAGGAATTCGGTGCATCACGTGTTGGCGAGTACGACGCCGAGCACCACCAGCAGCAACCAGCCGCTGATGCTGAGCCAGGCCGAACGCCGGAGGCGGTTCCACGGCAGTGCCGGATCCGCGTCGCCCGTGATCCGACGTTCGGTGCGACGCATCTGCGAACCGTTCAGCAGCAGCAGCCCGAACACCGTCATCTTGCTCCAGAACACCGGAGACACGGCAAAGGTGCCGGCGTCGGCCGCGGCCAGCGCCACGCCGCTCAGGACGGTGATGGTCAATGCGATGAGCACGATACCGTGCGTGGCCGCGAGATCCGCGCCGGCTGCGATGTACGCTTCGCCGGTGCCGGGCTGAGCCAGGAGGACACGCCGGTCGGCGCCGATGGCGATGCCGCCGCCGACGAACAGACCAAGGAGATGGACCGCCACGAGCGCGGTGGCCAGCGTGGTGTGTTCGGCGTGGAAATCGGCCCAGGGCTGCAGCAGGGCCGTGATCGAATCGGGCATGGAGGGAATGCTCAGTTGCCGACCAGCATGATCAGCCAACTGGCCGTGGACACCCCCATCGAGGCCAGGTTCACGTTGCGATGCTGTCGGCGCTTGGCGCCCGACTGCTCCGCTTCATCGGCGAGTCGGGTACCGGCGTAGGCGAAACCGCCGCTGGCGGCCATGAAGAGGGCGCCGTGCAGGAAACGTCTGGTGCGTCCGTTGGGGTCATGGCGTCCCTCCCAGAGATTCCATGTGCCGGTGACGGCGTTGGCACCGAAGAGCACGGCGGTGGACGTGGCCGCCGCCGGGTGGAGGTTGCGAGCCCAGGACGGCGCGTCGCTGCCATGTTCGAGCAGTTGGTCGCCCGAAAAATAGGACGCTGCAAACAGGGGCAGCATGGCCCAGCTCAGGGTCCGGTGGATCTTGAGGCGGACGGCGTATCCGTCGGAATAGACCACCGCACGGGGGCGTCGGCGCACCGTGTCCTGCGGCGTGTCCTCGGCGGTCCGGGTCAGACCGACGGGGACCACGCGCACGAGCGGCACAGGAGACAGATTTGTGGTCGGCGTCACCAGGTTGGCGGAATACGCGGTCGGTCGCGGATCTTCCACCGGGCTCTGCAGGGTATCCCCCAGGACCTGTGCGGTCACCGTCACGGGAACCAGGGCCGCACTCAGCATCAGCACCAGCAGAGGGACGCGCGCGCGCATGAAAGGCTCCTGAACGTTGAAAGCACAGTGGAAACCGCGACCGAACGCGCGGTTGAAAAGACTTCGGAATCTATGTCCCGTTAGATTCGTCCCGACATGACCCACGGTTTTACCTCTTCGACTCGATGATGCGGCTCCGCCCTCGCCCGCGTGGCGTGCTGGTGGCGGTGACGGCCGCGTTGCTGTCCGCGATCCCGATGGCGGTGTCCGCACAGCGCGCGGCGCGCTGTGATGACAGTGAACGGGTACGGTCCGTGTCATTCAGCGGCAGCCCCGGATTCGATGATCTGACGCTGGCCGCCAGCATCGTGACGCACGAGCCGGGCATCGTCACCCGGCTGCTGCATATCGGCAGTGTGCCCTGTCTCGATTCGCTGGAGATGCGGCGTGATGCGCTGCGTATTGCGGTGTTGCATCGGCAGGCGGGGTGGTTTCAGGCGACCGTGACACCGGATGTGCAGCGACGGAAGGATGGGGTGCGGGTGCGCTTCATCGTGGAACCGGGACCGGAGGCGATCATCGATACGGTGGCCGTGTCCGGATTGCCGGAACCGCCCTCCGGACGCCGTCCCTACGACCAGACCTTGCTGGCGCTGCGGGGCACGCGATTCGATCGTTCGATCGTGGATACCACAGTTGTGGCCGTCCTGAGCCGACTGCGCGACGTTGGTTTTGCGCGGGCGGAAATGCCAGTGATGGACATCACCATCGATTCGACAACCGCACGGGTGGCGCTGGCGCTCACGTTTGAAACGGGGGCCCGTCTCCGCATCGGCGAGGTGAAGGTCAACATCCAGCCGGTCAAGGAGGGGGAGCCGCGGCGGGTGGACTCGAGCGAGGTGACCCGTCTTGTCGCCATCAAACCGGGCGACCGCTACAGCTCGAGCGATCTCGTGGAAGCCCAACGGGCGCTGTATCGCTCGGAGGCGTTCCGTCTGGTGCTCCTGGACACGCTGAAGATGCCGGGCGCGGCCAGTGATTCACTGATCGGGCTCAATGTGTCGGTGGCCGAGGCGAAGACGCGGAGTGCGCGCGCCGGGCTGGGGTGGGCCACGCTCGATTGCATCCGCGCCCAGGGGCGTGTGGTGGATCGCGGATTTCTCGGCGTGGGGCGCCGTGTCGAGCTGTCCGCGCGTGCGTCCAAGATCGGTGTGGGCACACCGCTGGGATTTGCACCCGCACTCTGCGCTCCTGCCGTCCGTCGGGATCAGTTCAGCGAACGGCTCAATTATTACGTGGGTTCGACGCTAACCAGTTCGCAGTTGTTGGGATTGCCCGTGACGCCCACGCTGTCGGTATACAGCGAACGGCGCAGCGAACCGTTTGCGTACCTGCGTGAAACGACGATCGGTACGCTGTTCGAATTGAGCCGGCAGTTCTCGCGTCGCCTGGCCGGCACGGCAGGGTTGCAATACGAAAACGGCAGGACCGAGGTCGATGCGGCGATTGCCTGCACGCGGTTCGGCCAATGCCAGATCGAGGAGATCATCATGTCCATGCTCGGTCGGGGCATCGGCATTGCCAGCGCCTCGGCCGCGTACGATCGCACCAACGATGTGGTGAACCCTTCCCGCGGCTGGCGCGTGCGCGGAGAGCAGCGTGCGGGAATCACGAGATCCGAGTATGTGCCCACGTTGCGTTTCTACCGCAGCACCATCGAAGGCGCGACGTTTCTGCGGGCGCTGCGTGGCGTGATCGGCCTGCGGGTACAGGCCTCCGGGGTCTTTGCGCCTGGTGCCGATCTCGTGGATGGCACGCCGCTGCTGCCACAACAGGAACGCCTGTTCGTGGGCGGTCAGAATTCGGTGCGCGGATTCCAGCAGAATCTGCTCGGGCCGGTGGTGTACGTCGTCTCGAAAGTCGACACCGTGCCGTTGCCCGACGGGTCGTTCGAGCTGGTGGCCCGGCAGGGGGGGAGCTACGATCGCGTGGTCCCACGCGGTGGCACGGCCATGGTGGTGGGGAATGTGGAGTACCGCCATGGTTTCCGCTTTCTCGCCGAGGAGCTGCAGTTCGTGACGTTCGTGGACGCCGGTGCGCTCTGGGAAACGAGTTCGCAGCGTTTCGCGTGGAAGGACATGCGTTATACACCCGGTGTGGGCCTGCGCGTGGTGACGCCGCTCGGGCCCTTCCGCATGGATGTGGGGTATCGACCCTACGCCAGCACGGTGGGACGCGCGCTGTACATCACGCCGAAAGCCAAGGAAGGAGACCAGCTGTTCTACTGCGCCAGTCCCCGCACGGACCCCAACGCCAACTATGACGACGTGCTGTCGTGTCCGGCGACGTTCCGTCCGTCGGGCGGGCGCACGTTCCTCTCGCGTCTCGTGTTTCACTTCGGCCTCGGTCACGCGTTCTGATGGCATCCGGCGGGACTCTCTTCCGTTCGGCGCGACAGCGGCGCTTCTGGTGGGTCGCCGCGTTGCTGCTCCTGCTCGGTGCGGGCGTGTTCACCGCGTATTGGGTGCTTACCGGGACGCAGGGGGGACGCACGTGGCTGTTGTCCAGGGCCATCGCCGGTGCGAACGGCGTGTTCGGGGGACGCGGGACGCTGCGCGTGGGTGTGCTGCGTGAGCTCAGTCGTCGGCGTATCGTCGCCGAGCAGGTGGCCCTCGTGGATACCGCGGGTGTGCCGGTCGTGGTGGCTGAACGTCTGCAGGCTTCGGTGTCGTGGTCCGGTCTCTTCAGCAAGTCCATCCTGCTGAACGACGTGGTCATCGATGGCCTCACGGTGGATCTCCGGCAGGACACGCCGGGCACACCGTGGAACATCGCGTACATCATCGCCGGCGACACCACGCCGTCGCCGCCCCGGTTGACGCCGGGATTCGGTGACGATGTGCGCATCGGCGCCATCGCGATTTCGCGGGCGCGCATCACCACCGTGGCGCCATGGGAACCCCACCCGATGTTCACCGGGGCCGCACGCGACAGCATCATCGCGGTGCGCGACAGTCTGCACGATCTCATTCCCGCCAGCGGCGGGCGGTGGTTCGCACGCCGCATCATCGGGCTGGACCGCGTGAAGGCCCATGACGTGGTGGTGGTGGACGTCCTGAAACGGCCTTCGTCGTTGCAGCTCGACTCACTGCGCGGCACGATCTCCGATCCGCCCGTGCCGGTGCAGCAGGCGCAGGGGAAGGTGACGTGGACATCGGACTCGTTGCTGCTCGATCTGCCGCGGGTGGAGCTGCCGGCCTCGGTGGGTAGCGCCGCGGGCAAGGTCACGTGGAATCAGCCGGGCTCGGTGCGGTATGACGTGCAGGTGAAGGCCGATGCGGGGCTGTCCGATCTCACGTGGGTGTGGGATGTGTTGCCCAAAGAGGGGCGTGGGCAGGCCGACGTGCGCATGCGTACGCTCGAAGATCCCGACGATGCGGAATTCGCGCTCAGCAATCTCGATGTGGAGACGGGCGGCTCACGCGTGCGCGGTGGCATTGCCATCACGGTGCGTCCGGCGGATCTGTTGTTGCATCGGGTCGATCTGGCGTTCACGCCGTTGCGCAGCGATCTGCTGCGGCGCATCAGCTATGACGCGGTTCCCGAGGAGATCCGCGGCAGCATCACCGGACGCCTGGTGTCGGCCGCGGGCGGACCACTCACCGCGCTCCAGATCGATCTGCTCGACGCGCGTTTCACCGACGAAGCGGTGCCGGCGGGCGCGCTGGGGACGCCTGTATCGAGTGTGACGCTGCGGGGCACCGTGGGGCTCGGTGCCGAACCGCGCGCATCGGCCATGACCGTGAGCGCCTTGCGGGTGGATCTGCGGTCCATCAAGCCGCTGCTGAAAGACACGCTGCCGATCGACGGCGTCCTGACCGGTACGCTGAACATTCGCGCGGCCGACATGGCCCGCGCCGACATCCCCAATCTGGCCCTGGTGTGGACCGACTCGGCCAGTCATGTGTCGTCGGTACGCGGGCAGCTCGCGGCGCGTTATGATCGGGATGATGTCGAATTGAACACCCGCCTCGCCCTCGAGCCGATCTCCATGCGGGCGATCGCGCGCATCGATACGATCATGCCGCTGCGATCCCGCGTGGCGGGTTACGTGACGGCCAACGGTCGCCTGTCGGCGCTCGACTGGCGGGCCGATCTCACGGCGCTGTCCGATGCCGATTCCGTGCCCATGGTGGGTGACTCCAGTACGTCGTGGCATCGGACGGTTGCGCTGGCCGGCACCGCATCGGTGGGCAAACGGATGTGGCGGGCCACGGCGGATGGATCGATCACCGCGCTGGACGTGCGGCGCTGGTTCGGGCGCGAGGACATGCCGGTCACCGCGCTGAGTGGCGAGTTGCATCTGGCGGGTGAGGGTCCCCTGGACACTCTCGCCGCTCCCTCATCAACACCCACGCCGGCCGATACCGGTGATGTGCGCACGTTGACGGGCCGCGCGGTGGTGCAACTCGCGCAGCCGCAGCGCGACGACCAACCCGCGCTCGATCTCGCCGCGAGTGCGGTACTCGACCGACAGCGGCTGCGCGTGGATTCGGCGCTGGCGCATTTTGGCGGTCTGACATTCGAAGCGCGTGGTGGGCTGGCACGCGATTCACTGCAGTCCGATACACTGGAAGTATCGGCGCGCAGTGACTCACTCGATGCCGCGCGTCCGGAACTCAGGCGGCTGGCCATCATGCTGCAGCCACTCGATTCGGCATCGGCCGGCACGCTGCGTGATATCGCCGCGGACACCTTGCAGGGCGATCTCTCGCTCTCCGGATATCTCATCGGCAGCCTGGTCGATGCCGACGCCAACATGGCGCTCGGTGGCCGTGCTTTGCAGGTGGGGGCCATCAAAGTGGGTCGCCTGTTCGGTTCGGCGCGCGCGGAACATGTGTTCACGCGTCCGACGTTCGAAGGCACGGCCACGATGGACGAGGTCACCGGCATCGGTGCCGTGCGCATTCACAGTGCCATGGCGCGGGTGACCGACGCGAGTCCGGACAGCGGTCGTCTGGTGATCGATGTCGGTACCGAAACCGATGCCCAACTCGTGGCGCGCGGGAACTATCGTCTGGACAGTGCGGCCACCACCATCGCGCTGGACTCGCTGCGGCTGTCGTACGACGATGTGGAGTGGCGCTCCCGGCAGCCCATCGTGCTGGTGACCGATTCGGCAGGGCTGCGCCTGCAGCCGGCGGAGATGCAGTCGAACGTGGGTGGGGTGCTGGCCGTGGACGCCGATGTGCCCACCAGTGGCCCCGTGCGCGGCCAGGTGCGTCTGGAACGTTTCCCCGTGGGTGAGGTGGCGACGCTGTTGGCTGGAGCCACACCCATCGAAGGCACGGTGTCCGGTCACGCCGAACTGGCCGGCACGCGGGACGCGCCACTGTTGTCATGGCAGCTCACGGGCGACTCGCTGGGCGTGAACGGCTATCGGTTGCCGGCCGTGGTGTCGAATGGCTCGTACGCCGACCGCCGTCTCGTGGCGAACGCAGTGATCGAGGACTCGCTGGGGGGCGCGCTGCGTGCGGAGGGCCGCATCCCCATCGATCTCCGGATCGCGTCGGTGGAGAAGCGGCTGCTCAGCGATGCCGTGGAAGGCGCATTGATCGCCGACTCGTTGCGCGTGGAAGCATTGCCGGTGCGCGTGGACGGGGTGAGCCGGCAGCACGGCGTGTTGTCGGGGCGCCTCTCGCTGGGTGGTACGTTCGATCGACCGAGCGCGACGGGCACGATGATTTTCGACGGGGCCGGCGCGAGGTTCGACAATCTCGGTATCACACCGTCGGAAGGACGCATCGTGGTGCGGGCCAACGCCGACTCGATCATTCTCGAGTCGCTGCGGCTGCGCAGCGGCAAGTCGGCGGCCGACACCTTGTCGGCGCGTGGGGTGCTGATCATGCCGGCGAACGCGCCGGCGGCCGTGGACGTGCAGTTTGTCGCGAACAATTTCGAAGTCTCGCGTCAGCGGGATGGCACCGATCTCGATGTCGGCGGCAATGTGCGGGTGCAGGGCGCGCTCAAGCGCCCGACGGTGAACGGCAGTCTGTTCGTGCCGCGCGCCAATATCGTCGTGAATCCACTCGGCGAACGTGTCGCGCTGGATCTCACGTCGCAGGCGGCGCGGGACCTGCTGGGCGCCGACGAAATACCGGTGGCGGAATCGGCGGCGCAGTCGCTCTCCGCGCTGGGATCGCTCATCGCCGTGGAAAACGCCCGCGTGGCGCTCGGGGAAGAAGTCTGGGTGCAGACGCCCGAGGCCCGTGTGAAGCTGGGCGGCGGTCTCACGGTGGCGATGAGTGGGGAACGACTCGTGCTCGACGGGGAGATCACCGCCAACCGTGGACAGTATCGTCTGGAGCTCGGACCGGTGTATCGCAGCTTCTCCATCGATTCCGGAAGCGTGCGGTTCTATCCGAATCCGGAGATCGCTCCGGTGCTGGACATCAACGCAACCAATACCGTGCGGGTGACGGGCGGCGGTGAAGTGCCGATCAAGTTGCACATCGGCGGCAACTACGATCAGCCGGCGCTCACGCTGTCGAGCTCCGATCCGCTCTATGCGTCGGCGCCGGAGTCGGAGATCATCTCACTGCTCATCTTCGGCGCGCCCACGTTTGCACTGGACGGGCAGAGTCAGAGCACGGTGCGTGCGGTGACGGGGCTGTTGCTGCCGTCGGTGGGTGGGGCACTGGAGAATAAGTTGCAGCGCATCCTGCCGGGCAATTTCAACACGGTGCAGGTGAGCACTGCCGGCAACGAGTCGCAGGCCTCGCTGTCGCCCACGTCGCTGTGGGGCAATCTGAATCTGAGCATTTCCGCCGGGAAACAGATCGGCGATCGCACCTATCTGCGTCTCAACACCGGCGTGTGCCGCGGCTCCAATCAGGTCACACGCGGCGCCGAATTCTGGTACGGCATCGCGGTGGAGTATCGTCTTGCGCGCGGGTGGCTGGGGCAGTTGGGTGTGGATCCCGGCTCGGCGCCCTGTACTCGTGTGGGCGGTGCCGACTTCCCGCGTCTGCAGTTCGGCTTCGACCTGTTCCGCGACTGGATCTTCTAGATACTGGATCGTCGCCGCGGAACAGATCGGGCCTTCGCCCCGTTCGATCAGGCGCGGGTTGCGCGGCGATCGGACGGTGACGCGTCGTCGGTCAAACGCTGAGCATCCGGCGACGGCGATTGGCCATGCCGAGCAACAACAGGCCACCACCGAGGAGGACGTAGGTGGAAGGTTCGGGTACGGTGCTGCGCGGAACGCTGGTGATGTATTCCTGACTGGAAACTTCTCCCTGGACATCGTCGTCGGAGAGCACATACCAGTCACGCGTGATCTTCGACGCGTAGTCGGCATCGATGGTCAGCATCTCGAAACCGGAGATGCTGGCCCCGAACATGGTCCAGAGTGTGCCCTGGATGTTCACGGCGTTGTAGACCGCGCCCGACTGAAAGTCCTTCGTGGGATCGTACTGCTCGATGAGCCAGGCGGCCTTCTTGTACAGCTCCGGGTCGTTCTTGCGGGTCTTGCTGAAGTCCCCGTCACCGACGATACCGCCGGTGTTCGACGAGAAGGCCGTGGAGTAGTAGCTGTCGATGCTCGGGTTGGCGGGATTGGGCAGATCGATGCACCACACGATGGTGTTGGTGAGGATCGAGGTGCCGGTGAGGCCGAACTGGAGATTGAACCCTTCGAGGTCGGCGAGATAGGGACCGGCCAGATAGCCACCGATCACGCCGTTGCTCGATTGGTCACCTTTGAAGGTGACGTTACCAAGCACCGGCGCCTGGGCTGAAGCACTGGAGGCCACCAATGTCAACGCTGTTGCGAGAGTCCAGAGACGTTTCATCGTTCTCGGGGCGGAAGTGAGGAATTGCGGTGAACGTGCGGTGAACGTCGCTCAGAGTACCGCCGCCCGGTTCGTCCCGACATACGAAGACGTGCTGCAACGCACACTGTGATGCGCGTGTGACGCGGTTGCTACAATGCCGTCTGCAGTCGTCTGCCCCAGGTGGTGACCCAGCTCACCGCCGTTCCCGCCAACGCGCCCAAGGTCGCGGCCCATGTCACGATCGGTTCACGGTGACCATCGTCACCGAGCAATGCCGCCAGCAATTCATGTCGCAGCCGCAACACGACGGGTGATGCCACCCGCAGACTGTTGAAATGACTGTCGTAGCGGACACCCACGCCCTCGATGAGCGCGGCCGTGCGGGCGAAGTAGACGAGTTCTCCCGGCAGCACGATGGGCCAGTTGAGCAGCTCCCGCATGACACGCTCGGCCAGCACCTTCGCCCGATCGGCCATGGACGTGTCGCGATAGGCGATATCGAGCAGTGTGGCCACGAGATCGCGCATCGCCCCCGGCGTGACGCCGGTGGCGATCATGCCCAGCGCGAAGAATCCCGCCGCGGTGGCGTCGGGGTCACGATGGATGGCCGCCAGGATGGTGTCGAAGAGTGCCTTGCGTGTCTGCACCGACACATCGATGACCATGCCGAAGTCGAGCAGCAGCAGACGGCCCTGTGCATCCACCAGCAGGTTGCCCGGGTGCGGATCGGCGTGGAAGACGCCGTCGCGGAGCATCATGCGGGCATAGGTCTCGATCAGCGTTTCGGTGAGCGCGCGGGCGGACACGCGTCCCTGTGCGATGGCCTCATCGAGCCGATCGATGCGGATGCCTTCGAGATACTCCATCACCAGCACATCGCGGCGCGTGAGCGGCATCTCCACCGCGGGGATACGCAGGCGCGGTTCACCGGCGAAGCGTTCCCGCATGCGCATGCACTGCAGCGCTTCGCGTTCGAAATCCATCTCCTCGGGGATGTGCCGCTGGAACTCCTCGAGCACGATGGCAAATCCGCGCACGTGGTGATGTGGCCATTGCCGATAGACCCACCCGACGATGGCCCGCGCGAGTCGCGCATCGCGCAGGACGACGACGTCGACACCGGGGCGCAGGACTTTCACCACGACCTCGCGGCCCTCGTACCTCGCGCGATGCACCTGTCCGATCGAGCCGGCCGCGAGCGGTACCGGGTCGAGCGCGTCGACGACGGTTTCCGGCGGGACGCCCCAGGAGGCTTCCAGTGCCGCCCGCAGCACGGGCCAGGGCACGGGCGGCACCCGATCGGTGAGGCTCGCCAGATTCGACAGATAGGGTTCGGGGATGAGATCGGAGCGCGCCGAAAACACCTGCGCCAGCTTCACGAAGGCGGGCCCCAGCGCCGCGAGCTGCTGCACGAGGCGGCGTGCACGCCGCTCGTGAAATTCCACCGATCGGGGCACCGGCGGGCCCCAACGGATCCATCGGCGATGATCGCGCAGGAACGAGCAGACGAGCGGCGTGATCCGCCACAGAATGACGAACAGGCGCGGCGTGTCGCGCCAGCGCCAGGTGGGCCGGGGCTGGGTGTCCGTCGCGTCGGGGCCGGATCCGTCTGCCGCAGACATGGGCGAAGCCACCGGCAACGGCGGCGTTTCAGCGAGTGGCGATGCCATCGATTCCGACATCGGCTCCCACAGCGACCCCGGCATCGGCCCCGACATCGATGCCCGTCAGCATCGCACTGTGGACCCACAACATGCGGGCGCGGTCATCGTCGCGCGCCGCACGCGAGAGCGATCCGTCGCGGCGTTTGTACCAGTAGCGGCCCGAGGTGCCGGTCACCTGCGGATCGTCGCCGCTGGCGAGCCACACGAGCGTATCGGCGCCCTGTTCGGGGGTGACCGAACGCAGATCCATCACCCGGCGGAGAAAACGTCCCATGCGTCCATTGTTGGACGCGAACCGGGTGCTCACCACACCGGGATGCATGGCGTGCACGATCACCGGTTCACCGGCCAGGCGACGGGCCAGTTCGCGGGTGAACCAGATGTTGCAGAGTTTTGAGTTGCAGTAGGCCCGCCAACCGCTCCAGCGGCGGGTCATCTGCAGATCGTCCAGATCGATGCGCGCGTTCTGATGCGCGCGGCTGGACACATTGACGATGCGGGCCGGTGCGTCGGCGGTCACGGGCGCACGCGCGGCGGCGCGGAGCGCCGGGAGCAGCTCGAACGTGAGTGTGAAATACGCGAGGTGGTTGAGCGCGAAGGTGCGCTCCAGGCCGTCGCCGGTGGTCTCACGTTCGAGAAACAGGGCGCCGGCGTTGTTGCACAGCACGTCGATGCGGGGATGACGTTTGCGCAGCACGCCGGCCACCTCGCGCACCTCGTGCTGCTGGCTGAGGTCCGCGATGTGCCAGGTGATCGTGCGGCTGCCGGTCTCGCTCATGATCGCCCGCGCCGCCGCCGCGGTCTTGGCTTCGTTGCGTCCCACCATCACCACCGTCGCGCCCTGACGGGCAAAAGCCCGCACGGCAGCGCGTCCGATGCCATCGCTGGCGCCGGTTACCACGATGACGCGCGATCCGGGTCGGGATGTGCCGGACGAGTGAGGCGAATCGACGGACGAGGACGTCATGACTGACAACTAGCCGGGTGGCTGGAAACGGAGAAGGGGAGGAGCCGGCGTGTGCCGAGCTCCTCCCCATACGCCAGCCAGGGTCGAGGGGTCCTGTGTCATGCACGGAACCCGCGGGACCAGGGCCGGCGGCGCGGCCCCCTCCTCTCAGTTGGCCACGGCGGAAATCGTGATGGGCCCCACCGCGCCAGCGGTGGCGGTGGCCATCTGCAGCCCGGTCTGCGGGCCAAGCGTCCAGCGGATGGTAACCTCGCCCACCGCGTTGGTGACCGCGGACTGCGGCGACAGACTGCCCCCGCCGGAGGTGATCGCCAGGGCGACCGTCTGTCCAGGGATGGGGACGTTGTTGGCCCCCACCACACGCAGCACCAGCTGCACCGGCAGCGCGGCGCTGGCCTTGGCGTTCTGGTTGTTGCCCTGGGCGATGATGATGTCGCTGGGCAGCACACCAAATGCGGTCAATGTGACCGGATCGACACCCGGGGCGGCGCCCACCAGCGTCTGCACCTGGGAGCCCGGTCCGAGGGTCCACCGTGCCTTGACCTCTCCGTTGGCGTCGGAGATGGCCGTCGGCGGATCGACCGCCCCACCACCCGCCAGCACATTGAAGCTGATGGGGACCTTGGGCATGGGGTTCCCGTCGCTGCCCATGACCCGGAGGACGATGGGGGTGGGGAGCAGGGTCCCCGCCGCGGCAGTCTGGGTGGACCCCTGGACCACGCTCAAACGCACGGCCGTGGGCGCCTCGGTGGTTTCGGAGCAACCGGGGAACGCCAGCAGCACCGGAACCGTGGTGAGCAGGACGGCAAGCAAAGTTGTGGGTCGAACGGAACGCATGGGTCGATCTGTCAGGGTACTCCTCTCCACCTTCCAGTATCGGCCGGTCCCACCGGGAGTTGAGCGTCCGGGCGGGTTGCCCCCTAGATTGGGAGGGCCATGACTGTCACCCCACTCCATGCGCCCCGTCCCGGGCGGTCTGCAGACTCCGATGCGAGCTCTGCCGCAGGTTCTGCCGCGGCCGCACCTGCGCATTGGCCATCGGGACTCGATCCGGATCAACCTCCGGTCCGCAACCCCGGCACCGCGCTCGATCTCGCGCTCGTGCGCGGCACGCGTGTCAATCGCAGCGCAGTGGAGCGACGGGTGAGCACGCTGCCGGCGCGACGAACCGTGAAGAAGGAATGGCAGGCCGCGTGGTTGTTGCGTGCGATCGCTTGCATGGATCTCACCACGCTTTCGGGTGACGACACCGAGGGCAACGTCCGACGTCTCTGCGCAAAGGCACGTCATCCGTTGCGTCAGGATCTGGTGGAGGCGCTCGGAATTGGTGATCTGCGTCTCACAACAGGCGCCGTCTGTGTCTACCATCGCTATGTGAGTACGGCGGTGGAGGCCCTCCGCGGATCGGGCATTCCCGTCGCGGCGGTGAGCACCGGATTCCCCGCAGGACTTTCGCCGTTTGAACAACGACTCGCCGAGATCAAGGCCAGCGTGGCGGACGGCGCGGCGGAGATCGATATCGTCATCACGCGGGCGCATGTGTTGACCGGCAACTGGCAGGCGCTCTACGACGAAGTGCGCGCGTTCCGCGATGCCTGCGGTGACGCGCACCTCAAGACCATCCTCGGCGTGGGCGAACTGGCCACACTCACCAATGTGGCCCGGGCCAGTGTGGTGGCGATGATGGCCGGTTCGGACTTCATCAAGACGAGTACCGGCAAGGAAACCTCGAATGCGACGCTGCCGGTGGGACTGGTCATGACGCGCATGATCAGGGAGTACGGCATGCGCACCGGCCACGAGGTGGGCTTCAAGCCGGCCGGTGGCATTCGCGCGGCCAAGCAGGCGCTGGACTGGCTCATTCTGATGAAGGAAGAACTGGGCGATCGCTGGCTGCGGCCGCATCTCTTCCGCTTCGGTGCCAGCGGACTGCTCACGGATGTGGAGCGGCAGCTCGAGCACTTCGTGACGGGCCGCTATGCGGCGGCCTATCGTCAACCCATGGTCTGAGGCCGGCATCACGATGGGAACTACGACCAGTGGCGTCGCGCAGAGTGCCCCGCAGAGCGGATCGCACGGCAGTCCTTCGGTGCGCGAACTGTACGACCGCATGAGTTACGGGCCGGCACCCGAAGCCGATGCGCCGGCGCGGCAGTGGATCGCTGCCCGGAGCGGCGTCTTCGGCCACTACATCGGTGGGCAGTGGGTGCAGGCGAGCGAAACCTTCGAGGTGCAGGAGCCGGCAACGGGCAACGTGCTCGCGCAGGTGGCGCAGGGCAGTCAGGCCGACGTGGACGCCGCGGTGGCCGCGGCCCGCGCCGCGCTTCCCGCCTGGCAGGCGCAGGGTGATCATGCGCGCGCCCGCTGGCTCTACGCCATCGCGCGTGGCATCCAGAAGCACGCGCGTCACTTCGCGGTGCTGGAATCGCTGGACAACGGCAAGCCGATCCGCGAGACGCGCGACATCGATATCCCCCTCGTGGCGCGGCACTTCTATCACCACGCGGGCTGGGCACAACTGCTGGGCAGTGAATTCCCCGGCACCCATGCCTATGGCGTGGTGGGGCAGGTGATTCCGTGGAATTTTCCGCTGCTCATGCTGGCGTGGAAAGTGGCGCCGGCGCTCGCCGCGGGAAACACGGTGGTGCTCAAGCCCGCCGAATATACGCCGCTCACCGCCCTGCGGTTTGCCGAGCTGGTGCACGAAATCGGATTGCCGCCGGGTGTGTTCAATCTCGTGACCGGTGACGGCCGCACCGGCGCGGCCATCGTCGAGCATCCGGGCGTGGACAAGATCGCGTTCACCGGCAGCACCGATGTCGGCCGCGCCATTCGCAAAGCCACCGCCGGCAGCGGCAAGGGGCTCTCGCTCGAACTGGGAGGCAAGAGCCCCTTCATCGTGTTCGAGGACGCGGATCTCGACAGCGTGGTCGAAGGGGTGGTCGACGCGATCTGGTTCAATCAGGGCCAGGTGTGCTGCGCCGGATCGCGTCTCCTCGTGCAGGAAGGTGTCGCGGAGCGCCTGCTGGAGAAGCTCCGCGATCGCATGGAGCGTCTGCGCGTGGGATCGCCGCTGGACAAGGCCGTGGACATGGGCGCCATCGTCGCGCCGGTGCAGCTCGATCGGATCCGGCAGTTGTGCGCGCAGGGCGTGGAAGAGGGAGCGACGTGCTGGCAGCCGTCGTGGGGTGTGCCGGCGGACGGCTGGTTCCATCCGCCCACGCTGTTCACCGATGTGGCGCCATCGTCCACCATCGCGCAGGTGGAGATCTTCGGGCCGGTGCTGGTGAGCATGACCTTCCGCACACCCGAGGAGGCGGTGGCACTGGCCAACAACACCCCCTTCGGGTTGGCGGCGAGTGTGTGGAGCGAGAACATCAATCTCGCGCTGGATATCGCGCCCAGACTCAAGAGCGGCGTGGTGTGGATCAACAGCACCAATCTCTTCGATGCCGCGGCCGGTTTTGGTGGCTATCGGGAGTCGGGCTTCGGCCGGGAAGGCGGCCGCGAAGGCATGTGGGAGTATCTCAAGCCCGAGCGCACGCACCTCGGCGCGCCATTGCCGGTCATCGAGACCGCTGCCGTCGCCGTGGACGCAGGCCCTGACGACACACACGACGACACGGCCGATGGTACGGTCGATGATTCGTTGTCGAATGGTCTGCCGTCCATCGATCGCACACCCAAGCTGTTCATCGGCGGCAAGCAGGCGCGCCCCGATTCGGGCTACAGCCGCGTGGTGCACGCGCTAGACGGGCGCGCGGTGGGCGAGGTGGGCGACGGCAATCGCAAGGATATCCGGAACGCCGTGGAAGCCGCGCAGGCGGCGAGCGGCTGGGCCAGGCTCTCCGGCCATCAGCGGGCGCAGATTCTCTATTACATCGCCGAGAATCTGTCGGCACGGGCGGCTGAATTCTCGGCCCGCATCACGTCGATGACGGGTGACGATCGTGCGGCCGGTGACGCGGAAGTCTCGGCGGCGATCTCGCGGCTGTTCACGTATGCCGCCTGGGCCGACAAACACGATGGCGCGGTGCACGACGTGCCGCTGCGCGGTGTGGCGCTGGCCATGCACGAACCCATCGGCGTGGTGGGTGTGGCCTGTCCCGATCCCTATCCGTTGCTCGGGCTGGTGTCGCTGGTGGCGCCGCTGCTGGCCACGGGCAATCGGGTGGTGGTCATTCCGTCGGAGCGTTTCCCGCTGTCGGCCACCGATTTGTACAGCGTGCTCGAAACCTCCGACGTGCCGGCCGGTGTGGTGAACCTGGTCACCGGCGGCCGTGACGGCCTGGCGCGCACGCTGGCCGACCATGACGATGTCGACGCCCTGTGGTATTTCGGCTCGCACGCCGGTGCCACGGCGGTGGAGAAGGCGTCGGCGGCCAATCTCAAGCGCACCTGGACCGAGTGGACCGGTCGGGAGTGGCTCGATCCGCGCGCGGGCGAGGGACGGGAGTTCCTGCGCCGCGCGGTGCAGGTGAAGAACATCTGGATTCCGTACGGCGAGTAGCCACGGTGACGAACCGAATGACACTCAGACGACGCTCGGACACGAGATTGTCGTCCACTCTGCACCCGACCTTTCGATGATCAAGCTTCCCGCCTCTCCAGAGGCATTTCGCGACGCCGCGTGGGACGATGTGGTGTCGTACTATGATGCGTTGGCCCAGGCGCCGCTGACCGCGGACAACACCTCGGTGGAGCCGTGGCTGGCCACCTGGTCGCGGCTGGACACGCTCGTCGGCGAAGCCGGCACGCTGGCGATGATTGCGTACACGGCCAATACGGCCGACTCGGTGGCCGAGCAGGCCTATCTGCGTTTTTCGATGGAGATCTTTCCGCGCCTCGAAGAGCAGCAGGTCCGACTGGCGCGCCGTCTGCTCGATCTGGGCTGGAGCCGTCCCGATCTCGACACCATGCTGCGCCGGTTCCGCAGTGACATCGAGATCTTCCGGGAGGCCAATGTCGAACGGTTCGCGCAGATCGAGGAGCTGTCGGCCGGTTATCAGAAGATCACCGGCGGATTGAGCGTCGACTGGGATGGCGAGTCGAAGACCATTCCGCAGTTGCAGCCGCTGCTCAAGTCCAACGATCGCGCGGTGCGGGAACGGGCGTTCCGGCTCGGCGCCTCGGCCTATCTCGACAAACGCACGGAGCTGGCCGATCTCTTCGATCGCATGTATGCGTTGCGCGTGAACGTGGCCAGGGAGGCCGGGTTCGCCGATTTCCAGCAGTACTGTTTCGTGGCCAAGCATCGCTTCGACTACTCGCCCAGCGACACGGCGCGGTTCCACGACGCGGTGAAGCAGACGGTGGCGCCGGCAGTGGAGCGGCTCATGACGCATCGCAAGGCGTCGTTGGCGGTGGAAACGCTGCGGCCATGGGACGTGGGCGTGGATCTCGACGCCAAGGAGCCGCTGCGGCCGTTCCACGATGTCGACACATTCGTGGGACAGGCCTCGAAGATTTTTCATCGCGTCGATCCCGAGCTGGGGGCGCAGTTCCGCCTGATGGCCGATGAACGTCTGCTCGATCTCGAAAGCCGGCCGGGCAAGGCGCCCGGTGGGTATTGCACCGATCTCGCGTTCCGGGGACGCCCGTTCATCTTCATGAACGCGGTGGGGGTGCCCGACGACGTCAATACGCTCGTGCACGAGGCCGGACACTGCTTCCACGATTTTGCCACGCACGATCTGCCGTTCACGTGGCAGCGGCGTACCGGGCACGAGGCGGCGGAACTGGCGTCGATGAGCATGGAGTTGCTGGCCATGCCCTATCTCGTGAAGCCCGACGGGTATTACTCGCCGGAAGAGGCGCGTGTGGCCTGGCTGGAGCATCTCGAAGAGGTGCTGAGCGCGCTCATTCACATCGCCAGCGTGGATGCGTTCCAGGCGTGGATCTACACCGATCCGGCGGGCGCCGATCGTGATGCCCGCGATCGGCAGTGGTTGTCGCTGCGGGCGGAGTTCGAACGTGGTGTGGACTGGTCGGGACTCGAACCGCTGCGTGTGGCGCGGTGGTATCGCCAGCTGCACATCTTCGAGTTGCCGTTCTACTACATCGAATATGGGCTCGCGCAGTTGGGCGCATTGCAGGTGTTCCGCAATGCCGTTCGCAATGCGAGCGACGCGGTGACGGCATACAAACGATTTCTCGCGCTGGGCGGCACCCGTTCGCTGCCCGAATTGTATCAGGCGGCCGGTGTGAAGCTGGTGTTCGATGCGGCCACGATGGCCGAGCTGGTGGAGTTCACCGAGGAGCGCATCGAAGCACTGCGTGCGGGAGCCGATGCCCCGTTCACGGGGATCATTCCCGCCTGAGAGGAGTACATTTCAGGTCTTTCTCATTCAGGAGTTTCGATGCAACGCGTGGTACACGTAGCCGTGGCTGCGGTGATGTTGGGAGGGGCGATGACGGGCAGTGCCGTTCGCGCCGAAGCGCAGCTTCCAACGGTACAGCAGGTCTACGACAAGTACGCCACCGCCGTGGGCGGGCGCGATGCGTGGGCAAAGGTGACGGGCCGAACCGAGAAAGGAACGGCGGATATCACCTTTGCCGGTCTCTCGGGCAGCTATGTCCGCTATATCGGAGCCCCCAATCTGATGCGCATGACGATCAATCTGGGCGTCCTCGAGATCGACCAGGGATTCGACGGCGAGAAGGGATGGCAGCAGCAGGGGCAGGGTGCGCAGCGCATGCCTCCCGATCAGGAGAAGAGTCTCGCCGAGAATCTCCAGACCGGTGCGACGTTCCTCGATCCGGGGCGGTTTGCCAAGGCTGAAGTGCAGAGCAAGGAGACCTTCGATGGCGCCGAGGCCTACAAGCTGGCCGTCACGACGAAGGGCGGTGCCGAACAATTCGAGTTCTTCGATGTGAACAGCGGACTGCGTATCGGCAGTGTGGTCAAATCGCCGGCAGGCGCGCAGCAGATCATCTATCGCGACTACAAGGAATTCGAAGGGAAGAAGCTGTCGACGAAGGTCATACAGAATCAGCCGCAGGGGGATGTGATCATCAACATCTCCACGGTCACGTTCGGCGCGCCCGACGGCGCGGTCTTCAAGGCGCCGGCGGAGCTCCGATAACTGCGGTTCCGGGTTTTGTGTTTGGGGTTTGGAGTTGAACTGCCGGGTGGTGGGTGACGCGTCGCGGGTCCTGCGACTCGTTACCCGTTACCCGGCTGTTCACCCCCAAACCCTGAACCCACCACCCAGAACTCACTGAGTCCTCACCGAGTCCCAAACTCCTTCCGTGGCACCGTCCGCAAGTACTTGATCGTCGCCCGCATCTCGAGCGGCGTCATGAGCGCCGTATAGCGCCACGGCATTTCCTGCTTGACCGAGGAGCCGTCGGGACGGCCACCGGTACGCAGAATGGTTTCGAGTTGCTCGTCGGTGTACTTCGAGAGACCGGTGGGCGTGAGATTGGACGCCGGCGGCGCCTCCGGTGGCAATCCCGGAATGGGACCACCGCCGAGTCCGGGACCGTGACAACCAGTACAGCCGCCCACGTTGGCGAGATACTCACCGTATGCGAGCGAGGTGTCGGCCACCATCATGCTCGGGGCAATACGGGTATGGTCGAGGCGTTCCGCCACGTACAGCGGCAATATGTTGGCCGCCACGAGCGTGCGTCCCACGGGACGCAGCATGGTCTGGCCGGATGTGCGGTCCACGGCAGGCACCGAGCGCAGGTAGGCCACGATGGCCGCCACATCCTCGTCGGCAAGGTGCTGGTAGTCATCGGCCGGCATGATGATCACACTGCGGCCGTCCCGTTTGACACCGTGCCGGATGACCCGCACGAGTTCGTCGTCGGTGTAATTCGCGATCACACCGCCGGTGGTGATGTTCGGTGCGACTGCCACCCCGAGCGCGGGATCGTCGATCATGATCTTGCCACCCAGATCGTCGGAATGGCATTCCACACACTTCGTGATGGCGGTGGCCAGATGTTTCCCCCGCGCAAGGATGGCCGAATCGGATGAGATGGCCATGTGCTGCAACGGCACATCGTACTCACGATCGGCCTTGCTGTTGCTTGCGGCATACACGTACCCGGCCGCTCCGCCGAGCAATACCACCAACGTTCCTGCTGCATATGCGATCCAACGCATGACGCGTTTCATTGGTCCCCCATGGTGATGTCCGGGCTACCGCCGGACGACGGTCCCACCTTTGACCACGAGGCGTACGGAACGCAGGGCAGAAATGTTTTGCAGGGGATTACCCTGGACCGCCACCAGATCGGCCAGCAGCCCGGGCGCAATACGGCCGAGTTCGCTTTCGCGGTGCACGAGACGGGCGTTCACGCTGGTGGCGGCCTCGAGCGCTGCCAGGGGCGTCATGCCGTATTCCACCATCAGTTCGAGCTCCAGCGCGTTGGTGCCGTGGCTGAAGACCCCCACGTCGCTGCCGTTGCAGATGGTCACGCCCGAGGCCAGCGCGAGTTTGAACATCGCCTTCTTCTGCACGATGTTGGCGGGATCGGCGTCCACGCCCTTCTTCCAGCCGCGGTAGCGGGTGTTGCTCTCCGTGGCCGACAGCGTGGGGCAGAACGCCACGCCGCGCTGCTTCATCAGCGCGAACACCTCGGCCGTGCCCCCATCACCGTGTTCGATGGTCTCCACGCCGGCGAGCACCGCGCGCCGCATACCCTCTTCGGTGCCGGCGTGCGCCACCACCGGACGACCACTCGAGGTGGCCGTGGATACGATGGCATTCCATTCGGCCGCCGTGAACGTGGGACGCGCTTCGCCACGCGGACCCCAGCGATAGTCGGCGTAGATCTTGACCCAGTCGGCGCCATGGCCGATCTGATCACGTACCACCCGCGTCACGCCGTCGACCCCATCGGCCTCCTCGGCGCCCTGCGGCACCCCGATCTCGGCGCCGAATCCCTTCGGGCCGTAGGACCCGGTGGCCACGATGGCCTTGGTGGCCACGAGAAGGCGCGGCCCGGGGATGATGCCCTGATCGACGGCTTCCTTGAGTCCCACATCGGCGTAGTCGGCGCCTTCGGTGCCGAGATCACGCAGCATCGTGAAGCCGGCATCGAGCGTGGCCTTGAGATGGTTCACCGCGCGGGCGGTGCGCAGGGCGAGCGATTCGCGCAGCACCTGATCGTTCCACGGCGTCTCGTCGTACGGATGCAGCAGCACGTGGCTGTGCAGATCGCTGAGGCCCGGCAACAACGTGGTGCCAGGCAGATCGATGCGCTGAGCGCCCCGGGGGATCGTGAGCGACGCCAGCGGACCGGCCGCGGCGATCCGCTGCCCCTGCACCAGCACCGCCCATCCCTGATGGATCTGGTCCGACGTACCGTCGAAGACCGCGTCGGGAACGAGCAGGAGCGGCGCGGCCATCGAGGCCGCAGCCGATGCCGCCGGCGCATTCTGGGCGGCACTCGCGGCGGATGACGCGGCCAGCAGGCCTGCCACGCCAAGGGCGATCGATAAACGGCGCATGAGACGGCAAGGAAGGGGAACGCGCATCAGGAGAGCCGGGGAGTGGCGTATTCGCCGGTGGAGAGCGAGGCGGGAACGAGACCGGAGACACCACCCGAGACCACGAAGGCCATCGCGTCGGCGCTGGCCACATCGAGCGGGCGCACCTGGCTGCCGGAGACCACGTAGAGCTGCCCCGAAAAATTGTAGGAGTGGGGGCAGTAGACGGCCACCTGCTCGTCGAGCCCGAGATGGGCGAGCGACTCCTGGGTGACGAAGCCCACCACGTGCACGGCATCGTTGGGAGTGATGCTCACCAGGACCGGTTTGTCGAAGCGGCGCTTTTCGCCCACGAAGGCATTCAGCAGATCCTTGGTGGAGCCGTACAGCAGGCGCACGAAGGGGAGGCGCGTCATGATCCCCTCGAGACCCGCCATGAGCGAACGGGTGAGCAGGTTCGAGCCCAGGAACCCCACCACGGTGATCAGCGCGATCGTGGCCACGAACCCGGCGCCCGGCACCGGCAGCCCGAGCCAGCCGTCGACCCGGTTGAAGACGAGCCAGCACACCCAGATGGTGACCGCCAGGGGGGTGAGCAGTACCATCCCACGCGCGAAATAGCCGATCAGCCGCCGCATCATGCTCCTCACGCGGCCGGGGCCGCGCCGTTAGTCTAAAGGAATGTGGAGACTGGCAATAATACCGACCCACGCGCGACGCCAGAATCTCGACCAGAATCTCGACCGGAATCTCAGTCGCCCCTGCTCCCCGTCCGCACCCGTTTCGATACCCGTCTCGGCCCCCGTCTCGATGCGATCGTCTGCGATGTCCTCCTCCGCCACATCGACCGCCATGGGAGCGCGCATGCGCCCCGTGCTGGCCGCCGTCCCCGTCGGCATCTTCACGCTGACAGCCACCCTGGTCGCTCCGCTTTCCGCGCAGACCACCACGCCCGCGAATCCCTACACGCTGGTGAGTCGCTGGACGGCGCCGGCGCTGCCGCCGGGCAAGAAGCCCATCACGCAGGACACCTACGACGAGTGGCGCACGATCGGCGGGACGTCGCTGTCGAACGACGGCAAGTGGGCGGTCTACACGCTGAGCCCCGTGGTGGGTGAGGGCGAACTGATCGTGCGGGCCACCGGCAGCGGCACCGAATACCGGGTGCCGCGCGGATACACCGGACGTCCGCAGTTGCAGGCCGGCGCCACCGGCGCGGCCAACTTCAATCCCGCCGCCGCGCAGGTGAGCGCCGACTCCCGCGCCGTAGCGTTTCTGATCTATCCGTCGCGCACCGCGTTGGAGCAGGCCCGCAGCCGGCGTGGCGCCACACCTCCGCGCAACAGCCTCGGCATTCTCAATCTCGCCGATGGTGTCGTGACGCGCGTGAACAATGTGCGCTCCTTCCAGCTCGCGCGGCGGGGCGGACGCTTCCTCGCCTACCTGCTCGAGGACACCACCGCCGCACGCCCGGGGGCTGGGGCTGGGGCGGGGGCGGGGGGAGCAGGCGGCGCCGGTGCTGCCGGTGCGGCTGGCGGCGCGGCGCGCAGTGATTCCGCCGGTCGTCCGCGCCGGGACTACGGCACGACGCTGGTGCTGCGTGATCTCTCCAACGGCACCGAAACCCGCATCGAAGGGGTGACGGCGTATCAGTTCGACGAAGGGGAGAAGTGGCTGGGCTACACCGTCACCACACGCGACGGCGCGGGCAATGGCGCGTTCGTCCGCGCGTTGCCGTCTGGCGTGGTGACGCCGCTGCTCACCGGCCTGGCCACGTATCGCAGTCTGGCGTTCGATCGCCAGGGTACCCAGTTCGCCTTCGTGTCCGATCTCGGCGACAGCACCGCGCAGCCGCGCTTCTCGCTGTATCACGCCGCGCTCGTGCCGGCCAAGGGCAAACCGGTGGCGGCGCGCAAACTCGTCACCTCGAGCGATGTGGCGCAGGGCCTGCTGGTGGCCGACCGCGGTCAGGTGGAGTTCACGCGCGAAGGCAACGCGCTGCTCTTCTCGCTCGGCGTGGTGCCGTTCGATTCCATCCCCGCAGATTCGCTCACCGACAAGGCGGTCTACGATCTCTGGCACTGGAAGGACGCCCAGACGCAACCGGCGCAGAAGCTCAACGCGTCGCGCGACCGCAACCGCACCTTCACCGCGCTCTACACGTTCGCCAGCAACAAGTGGACGCAGCTGGCCAACGACAGTCTGCGCGTGAGCATCAGCGGCGACGGCAAGCGCGTGCTGGGCATCAATGCGCTCGAGTATGCGATTCCACAGTTCTGGGGTGAGGGCGCCAGCGATGCCTACACGATCGATCCCCTCTCCGGCGCGCGCACGCTGATCGCACGCAAGCTCGATGGCAACGTGCAGCTCTCGCCGGGTGGCAACTACGCCATCTGGTTCGAGAACGGACAGTGGCAGGCGTACGCGATGGCCACCGGCAAGCGGGTGAATCTCACCGAGAAGCTGCCGGTCAGGTTCCAGGACGAGGAGTTCGACTCGCCCGATATCCCGCCACCGTACGGACTCGGGGGCTGGACCACGGGTGACAAGC
This sequence comes from Gemmatimonas aurantiaca, assembly GCF_037190085.1. Lineage (NCBI taxonomy): Bacteria > Pseudomonadati > Gemmatimonadota > Gemmatimonadia > Gemmatimonadales > Gemmatimonadaceae > Gemmatimonas > Gemmatimonas aurantiaca. The sequence goes on along the minus strand of NZ_JBBCJO010000012.1, from coordinate 78,362 downwards.
GGGTACTCATCTACGATCGCTTCGACATCTGGGAAGTGGATCCGAGTGGTGCCGTCGCGCCGCGCAATCTCACCGAGAGCGAAGGGCGTCGGGCGGGCATGACGTTCCGCGTGGTCGACCTCGATCGCGACGAACCGTTCCTCGACGTCACGAAGCCGCTGCTGCTGCGGACGGTGGACACCCTCACCAAGGCCAGCGGCTACTGGCGCGACAAGCTCGGTGCGGAGAGCCGGCCGGAACGCATCGTGATGGGCGACCGCAACTACGCGGGCCTGCAGAAGGCGCGTGACGCCGAGCAGTACCTGCTGACGCAGAGCACGTATCGGGAGTTCCCCGATCTCTGGACGGGCACCGATATCGCGCAGACCACGAAGATCTCGAACGCCAATCCGCAGGACAGCGAATATCCGCGCGGCACGGTGGAGCTGGTGTCGTGGTACAACGGCGACGGCATCCCGTTGCGTGGTCTGCTGTACAAGCCCGAGAATTTCGACGCGTCGAAGCAGTACCCGATGATCGTGTACTACTACGAGAAGCTCACCGACGGTCTGCACAACTATCAGGCGCCCAGTGGACGCAATACGGTCAATCCGCTGGTGTACAACTCGCTCGGCTACGTGGTGTTCATGCCGGACATCGTGTACACCGACGGACAGCCCGGCCCGAGCGCGGCCAAGTCCATCATCCCCGGTGTGCAGTCGCTCATCCAGAAGGGCTTCATCGATCCGAAGCGTATCGGCATCACGGGGCAGTCGTGGGGCGGTTACCAGTCGGCGTATCTCGTCACGGTGACCAACATGTTCGCCGCGGCGGTACCCAACGCCACGGTGGTGAACATGACCAGCGCCTACGGCGGCATCCGGTGGGCGTCCGGCCTGGCGCGGGCGTTCCAGTACGAACACACGCAGAGCCGCATCGGCGGATCGTTGTGGCAGTATCCGGAGCGTTTCATCGAGAACTCGCCGCTGTTCCGTCTCGATCGGGTCACCACGCCGGTGCTGTTCATGGCCAACGACAACGACGGCGCGGTCCCCTGGTATCAGGGCATCGAGTTCTACGTGGCCATGCGCCGTCTGCAGAAGGAGGCGTACATGGTCGTGTACAACGGCGACGAACACAATCCGACCAAGCGCGCCAATCAGAAGGACATCGACCGCAAGATGCAGGAATTCTTCGCCGTGAAACTTCTGGGGGCCGAACCGCCGTCGTGGATGGTGCGCGGCATTCCCTTCCTGGAGAAGGGCCGCGATCAGGTGAAGATGTCCACGCAATCCGAGCGGGCCGCAGCGCCCACCGGAGGTCCCAACGGAGGCAAGTGATGGCGGCAGACGAGATCGACTATCAGATCATCGGCGATGATCTGCAGGCAGTGATCGTCACCCTCGATCCCGGCGAAGCGGTGTTCGCGGAAGCCGGCGCGATGATGTACATGCGCGAAGGGATCACGATGGCGACCACGCTCGATCCCAACGCACGCGCCGGCGGCCTGTTCGACAAACTGGTGGGCGCCGGCAAGCGGGTACTGGCGGGTGATTCGTTCTTCGTGACGTTGTTCGGCAACAGCGGGGCGCGGCGGTCCGATGTGGCGTTCGCCGCGCCGTACCCGGGCAAGATCGCGCCGCTCAATCTGCGCGACTGGGGCGGCACCATCCTGGCGCAGAAGGACTCGTTCCTCTGCGCCGCGCGCGGCATCGACATCTCGGTGGCGTTCACCCGGCGCATCGGAGCCGGTTTCTTCGGCGGCGAAGGATTCATCCTGCAGAAGCTGCAGGGGGATGGTCTCGCGTTCCTGCACGCCTCGGGCACCCTGCACGCCATCGACCTCGCGCCGGGCGAACAGTTGCGCGTGGACACCGGCTGTCTCGTGGCCTTCCAGCCCAGCGTCGAGTACGACATCCAGCGCGTGCCGGGCATCAAGACGGCACTGTTCGGTGGCGAAGGATTGTTCTTCGTCAGTCTCCGGGGACCGGGGCGCGTCATCCTGCAGACCCTGCCGTTCTCGCGATTGGCCGACCGGATCATCGCCGCCGCGCCACGGGCGGGCGGACGTTCCCGCGAGGAAGGATCGGTGCTCGGCGGGCTCGGTGCGCTGCTCGATGGCGACAACTGAGCCGGCGGGACGGCGTCTTCCGATGCGTCACAATTCTGACGGTTCGCACCGATGTCTCCCCCCACCGGTGCGAACCGTCTAGCTTTCCGCGCCTATGGCAACCCGCACTCCGCCCATCGTCGAGCCTCCCCCGGCTCCGGACTGGTCTCTCGAAGCCGCCCGCTCCCTCTACAACGTGGAAGGATGGGGGGCCGGCTATTTCGACATCAATGAACGCGGTCATGTGATCGTGCGTCCCGATCCGGGGCATCCGGAGCGGACACTCGATCTGCGGGATCTCGCCGCCGATCTCGAAGGGCAGGGCATCCAACTGCCGGTGCTGCTGCGCTTCTCGGACATCCTGCGGTCGCGCATCGAAACCCTGAGCGGGCGTTTCAGCAGTGCGATCCGCGAATTCGAGTACACGGGTGGCTACACCACGGTGTATCCGATCAAGGTGAATCAGCAGCGTCACGTGGTCGAAGAGATCGTGCGTTTCGGCAAGACCCACGGGGTGGGGCTCGAATGCGGCTCCAAGCCCGAATTGCAGGCGGTGATCGGGCTGTCGGAAAGCACCGAACATCTCATCGTCTGCAACGGGTACAAGGACCACGAGTTCATGCGGCTGGCCCTCATGGCGCAGAAGCTCGGACACAAGGTCTTCATCGTGCTCGAGCAGGTGAGTGAACTCGACGTGCTCATCGAAGTGGCCGACGACCTCGGGGTCACGCCCACGTGCGGCGTGCGCATCAAGCTCGCCAGCGAAGGCGCCGGCCGTTGGGCGCAGAGCGGTGGGGAGAAGAGCAAGTTCGGCCTCGGTTCCGCGGAACTCATCAAGCTCATCGACAAACTGCAGGCGGCGGGTCGGCTCGACATCCTCAAGCTCATTCACTTCCACCTCGGCAGTCAGATCACCGACATCCGCTTCATCAAGTCGGGGCTGCAGGAAGTGGCGCGATTCTACCTCGAGCTGCGGGCCGCCGGCGTGGAGATCACGCATGTGGACGTGGGCGGCGGACTGGGTATCGACTACGACGGCACCAACTCCACCAACAATGCCAGTGTGAACTACACGCTGCAGGAGTATGCCAACGACGTCGTGTACACCATCGCCGAGGCGTGCCGTGAGGCGGAACTGCCCATGCCGCACATCATCAGCGAGTCGGGGCGGGCGCTCACCGCGCATCATGCGCTGCTGCTGCTCAAGGTCATCGATGTGGAGTCGCAGGCCGAGCAGCCCATCCCCGCGCTCGACGACGACGACCATTCGCTGTTGCACGAGATGTACGAGGACTGGCGCACGCTCACCGAGCGGGCGGCCAAGCCGCGCAAGGTGCTCGAGGTGTTCCACGACGCGTCGTTCGACAAGGATCGGGCGCGGCAGTACTTCAATTCGGGCGTGCTGAACCTGCGCGGTCTGGCCAAGGCCGAGGTGCTGTGGCTGGCCACGATGAATGCGATCTACCGCATCGCCAAGTCCGACCCCGACACCTACGAAGACATCCTGCCCGAACTCGAGTCGGCGCTGGTCGATCGGTATTTCTGCAACTTCTCGCTCTTCCAGTCGCTGCCCGACAGCTGGGCCATCGACCAGCTCTTTCCGATCATGCCCATCCATCGGCTGCTCGAGGAGCCGGCGCGGCGCGGCACCCTGCAGGACGTCACCTGCGATTCGGACGGTAAGATCGATCGCTTCGTGGGTGGCAAGCACGGCCGGCCGAGTCTCGAACTGCACGAGTTCCGCGATGGCGAGGACTACATCCTCGGCATCTTTCTCACGGGCGCGTACCAGGAGATCCTGGGCGATCTGCACAATCTGTTCGGCGATACGAACGCCGTGCACGTGCGTCTCAACGAGTCCGGAAACTACGAGATCACCGATCTCGTAGAGGGCGACACGGTGACCGAAGTGCTCAATTACGTGCAGTTCGGGGCATCACAGCTCCTGGCCACATTCCGTCGCAAGGTGAACGGGTCGTCGCGTCTGACGCGTGACGAAGCCAATGCCTTCATCGCGGACTATGTGGCGGGACTAGAAGGGTACACCTATCTGGAGGGAGAGGCCGCACGATGAGTGAATTCTCCACCGAGTCAGCGAAGCAGAGCGGCGTGTTCGAGGATCTGCTGGAAGTGTTCTGGTCGCCGGCGGCCGTTTTCGATCGCACGCGGAATGCGAACGCCTGGAAGTACCTGCTGATCATCGCGTTGCTCTGCTGCGTGGTCACGGTCGCCACGGCCAGTCTGGTGCAGCCGTATCTCGAGGCCAACGCCGATCTGCAGATCGCCTTGCAGACCAAGTCCGGCCGAGCGATGCCCGAGCAGGCCGTGGCGATGACCCGCTCGATCACCAAGTACGCCTACCTGGTCGGCCCGCTGTTCATCATCCCGATCGGAGCGCTGCTGGGGGCGCTGTTCGTGATGTGGGGTGGGAAGACCATGTCGGCGCCACTGCGGTATGGGCAGGCGTTGACCATTCTCGCCATCTCCTCCGCGCCGCGCCTGCTGGGGTTCATCGCCACGTCGGCGCAGGGAGCGATCCTCGATTCCGCGAATGCCCACTCGATGGCCGATCTGGCCCTCGGGCCGGCGCGATTCATCGACCCCTACACCGTCTCGCCGGTCGTTCAGGGCTTTCTGATGACACTCGACGTGTTCGCGATCTGGCAGTATGTGCTGATCGCGATCGCCGTGAGTGTGGTGGCCCGTGTGGAGCGGTCCACGGGGGCCATCGTGTCGCTGATCTCGTGGGCCCTGGGCGCGGCCCTCACGCTGATCCCGGGACTGCTGGCGTCCTGACGTTTCGGGCGCGATTCTTGGAGGCGACCGTGGAGAGGCTTCACGGTCGCCTTCGTGTTTCCCACCTCCGTCTCCGCCATCCCCCACCCGCACGCAATGTCCTTCGACGCCAAGTCTCTGCTCCTCATCGGTCTCGGTATGGTGACCGTGTATCACGTGGTCTCGCTGGTGCGGGGTCTGCCGAAACTTGGCTCGATGAAACCCACATCGGGCTTCATTCTCACCGGCGTGGTGACGGATTTCCTGGACACCCTGGGCATCGGATCGTTTGCCACGACGACGGCGATCTACCGGGCCTTCAAGTGGGTGAAGGACGCCCTCATTCCGGGCACGCTCAACGCGGGGCACACGCTTGCCACGCTGGCGCAGGCGTTCATCTACACGCAGGTGGTGGAGGTCGAATCGACCACGCTGGTCGGCATGATCGTGGCGGCGGTGCTGGGGTCGTGGGTGGGCGCCGGTCTCGTGTCCAAGTGGCCCACGCGCTACATCCAGTTCGGCATGGGCCTGTGTCTGGCCGGCGCAGCGCTGCTCACCGCGGCGCAGGCAGCCGGTGCGCTGCCGGGCGGGGGCGATGCCATCGGGCTCACCGGGGTCAAACTGGTCATCGCGCTGCTGGGCAACTTCGGACTCGGCGTGCTCATGACCATCGGCATCGGTCTGTACGGACCGTGTCTGCTGCTCGTGAGCCTGCTGGGCATGAATCCCGCGGCCGGCTTCCCCATCATGATGGGCTCCTGCGCGTTCCTCATGCCGTTCGCCAGCGACCGGTTCATCCGTCTGGGCAAGGTCGATCCGCGCGCGGTGGTGGGCAACATCATCGGCGGCCTGCCGGCGGTGTTCGTGGCGGCCTACATCGTGAAGTCCCTCGCCGAGCATGGCTCTGCGCTGCGTTGGTTGGTCGCGGTGGTGGTGGCCTATACAGCCGTCACGCTGCTGCTGGCGGCGCGTCGCAAGCCGGAGAGCGGTGAGGCGGTCGCGGCCTGATCGTTTCTTGATCGTGTCGGGGAAGTTGACGCTGGTCGGTGCCGGTGTTCAGGGCATCGGCCAGCGCACCTGACGGAGCCGCTCGAGTTCATCGTCGTCGCGTGCCACGATGTAGATGTGCCGCGCACCACTGCCGACGATGCGTTCGGCGGCCGGCAGGCGCAGTTGGCGCAGCAGTTTCCCCGATCGGTCGATGATGTCGTACACGGTGGTGTTCGATGCGGGATCGACGACACGCTGAATGAGGAGCGAGCCGTCGGGCGCGGCGATGAGTGCATCGGGCCGGAATGGAGGCAGTACGTCGGGCCACGGCGGGAGATCCTTCTCGCTGAATGGTGGAGAGACCTCTGGCCAATGCGCTTTCACCATCCGCTGCCGCAGTGCATTGCTGGTGCGCACAGGCGTGAAGGGGAGTGGCGCTCCTGCCGTCCGATGGCCTTGGGGGGAGATCCAGTCCACCCGATAGGGGTCGAGGTATGCGATCACGATCCAGCCATCAGCGAAGAGCAGGCTCTGCTCGGCCGTCGCCAGCGGACTCACCAATTGCCAGAGAATCGGCGCGCCATTGGGCAGGACCGGTCGGTACGCCTGCGTCTGCAGGGCGTTCATCCCTTTGAGTCCGGCAACCGTTTGGGCCGCCATGGGGAATCGGTTGTATTGGCGCGGATCGCGGGCCCGGACGAATACCGTCAACGATTCGGCGGTGAGGCCCGATTCGACGCGGGGAATGCCGGGCGTTTGACGGTACCGACCGCTGGAGAGCGAGTACAATACCCGACCAGACCGGTCAGCGCCCAGCAGTCGCGGCAATCCTCGTGGCGTGATATCGCGCAAGTCGACCGATGTCAGCCCGGTGATTCCCGCGAAGAGATGCCAGCGGCGGGCCTGCGGGTCCTCGAACCAGGTGCTGTCGCCACCCAATGCCACCAGCTTCTGGACACGTGTGTATTCGCCTGGACCGCGCCCCGCGCGTCCGACGGGGCTCTTTGCACCCGTGGCGAGATGCACCTGCGGCTCGGCCTGATCGACCACCAGCAGACGCGTGTCGCTGAGTTCGCGTACGGCCACAATCGTGCCGAACGATCCCGGTGGCGATTCGCGGGCCGCCGTTAGAGCGGGGCGGATGCTTTGCGCCAGGAGGGTGTAGGGCAGGACCTGCGTCACCAAGAGAATGGAGGCAAACCTCATGCAACTTCGCCTCTTTAGATGGAAGGGTTCGGTGTGAGAGGGATGAGCATCACCATATTGGCGGACTGCTGACGGTATTCGTCGCCGGCGTTCGTCGAACGTGTGACTGCCTTGCAGAACATGTTCGCCACGCTCTGCGCAGTGGGATCCGCATCGATATGCACGTTGGTGAAGAACCGCTGTATGCATTGGCCGACCCGGGTCAGTTCATACGGCGCTTGTCAATAGGGCCGTGTTGGCCGCATCTTCGAACCCTTCTTCACCACGAAGCGCGTCGGGCTGCGAACGGCATGGCATTGGCCCAGGCGGTGGATTTTGCGGAGCGGGCGAGTGGCGTGCTCCAGGTCGACAGCACGGTTGGTGCCGGCGCCACGTTCCCCATGTGTCTGCCCCGCGTCGATGGGCCGGTGGGTGGGGACCGAGCTGGCGGGAGTCTTGGTGGGACAACAAAATCCCGGCCGGTCCGATGAGGAGACCGGCCGGGATCGGCCGTACAACTATTTCGCGGCGTAACGCTTGGCGACGGCTGCCCAGTTCACGACGTTCCACCACGCGCCGAGATAGTCGGCGCGACGGTTCTGGTACTTGAGGTAGTACGCGTGCTCCCACACGTCGACACCGAGGAGCGCGTGCTTGCCTTCCATGAGCGGATTGTCCTGATTGGGCGTGCTCACGATGGAGAGATTGCCATCGGTGGAGACGAGCCAGGCCCAGCCCGAGCCGAAACGTCCCATGCCAGCCGCCTGGAACTGCTCCTTGAACGTCGCGAACGACCCGAAGGCCTTCGTGATCGCGGCGCCCAGATCACCCGAGGGTTCACCACCCGCCTTGGGCGCCATCAGCTCCCAGAAGAGTGAGTGGTTCCAGTGTCCACCGCCGTTGTTGCGCACGGCGGTGCGCACCGCTTCCGGCACTTCGTTGATGCGACGGCAAAGATCATCCAGCGACCACGACGCCAGTTCGGGCGCCTTCTCGATCGCGGCATTGAGATTGGTGACGTAAGCCTGGTGATGCTTGCCGTGGTGAATGTTCATCGTCTGTGCGTCGATATGGGGCTCGAGCGCATCGGGCGCGTACGGCAACGCGGGCAGAGTAAAAGCCATCTCGGTGTCTCCAGAGGGAGGAAGAGCCAGTTGTGAAACCACTACGTGATGCCACGTACCGCTGCTGCTGATGCGACTGCTTCTGCGGCGGCACGGTCCTGCATGAGCACGACCTGCTGTCCGGCTCAGGCGCGCACACGACGGCGCTCTTTCAGCCAGGCGATGATCCCGGGCAGGATCGACAGGAACACCACCACGAGAATGACCTTCTCGACGTGGTCGGCCACCGTGGGCACGGTGCGGGCGAGGACCCACCCCGTGAGCAGCATGCTCCAGATCCAGAGCACGCCCCCGATGACGTTGTACGTGAGGAACGCACGATACTCCATGCGTCCCACGCCGGCGACGACCGGCGCGAACGTGCGGACGATCGGCATGAACCGGGCAATGATGATCGTCTTGCCGCCGTGTTTCTCGTAGAAGGCCTGGGCACGCAGCAGGTGATCCTTGTGAAAGAACAGGGAATCCTCGCGCGTGAAGATGCGGGGACCCGCGGTCTTGCCGACGTTGTACCCCACAGTGTCGCCAACGATGGCCGCCACCGTGAGAATGGCGCCGAGCAGCCACACGTTGAGGCCGAAGGCGGGGTCAGCCGCGAGCAGGCCAGCCGTCACCAGCAGCGAGTCGCCCGGCAGGAAGAATCCCACCAGCAGTCCCGTTTCGGCGAAAATGATGAGGGTGAGACCGAAGTAACCGGCCCACTGCACCAGCGCCGGCAGATCGCGCAGCCGGTCGAAAAACTGAGTCAGGAACTCCAAGCGTCAATCCGCGGGAAAGAGGAGGTGGTGTCGCTGAGGAAAGCTCGACGCCCGTCTTCCGATGGTCAACCACACGGTCAACCATGCCGCGCTGGCCCGGGGCAGGACCGGTGGCGTAGCTTGCCGGGGTGACTCCCCATGGGAAACCGGTTTTTGTGGTGTCGTCGGCGACGGCGGCGGATAGGCCGGCATCGGCACACACCGCTGCGGGGCCGGTGATGTCCCACTCCACGCCGCTAGTGGTGTGTGTGGTGTCGCATACACACTGGGACCGGGAGTGGTATCATCCCCTGCCGCGGTTCCGGCAGCGGCTGGTCGCGCTCATCGATGCCTTGCTGGCCGATGACGGCGGGGGCCCCTTCCTGCTCGATGGGCAGGCGATCACGCTGCTCGACTATCTGACCGTGCGGCCGGAGCGGTTCGAACGGCTGGCGGCGGCGCTGCGTGACGGCTGCCTGGAGGCCGGCCCGTGGTTCGTGCTGGCCGACAACCTCATTCCCGGCGGCGAAGCGATCGTCCGCAATCTCGAAGCCGGTCGGCGTGTGCTGGGCCGCTTTGGCGCGCGGGCTCCGCAGGTGGCCTACTGTCCGGATACCTTCGGACACCCGGCCGCGCTTCCGCAGATCGCAGCCGGCTTTGGACTGCCGGTGGCGGTCGTGTGGCGCGGAGCGGGCGGTGCTTCTCTGCCACCCACCGACGCGTTCGAATGGAGAGGCCCCGATGGCGCGTCGGTGTTCGTGCACCATCTGCCGCCTGACGGCTATGAATTCGGCAGCGCGCTTCCGGTGGAAGCGATGGCGGCGGCGGAGCGCTGGGGTCGGCTGCAGGATCTGTTCGCGCAACGGAATCGCACCGGTGTGGTCCTGCTGCTCAATGGCGCGGATCATCATGCGCGGCAGCCCGATCTTGCGGTGGCGCTCGCGGCGTTGCGGCGGGCTGCCGGGGCCGCGGAGAGCGCTGGAGTCATGGAGACCGCTACGGCAGCGGTGACCACACTGCAGTCTACCACCCTGCAAACCTGGGCCGATCGATTCCACGAGGCGGCGGCCCGTTGTGCGCAGGCCGGGGTCCTGCCGCGGGTCGCGGGTGAACTGCGCGATTCATACGGCTACACCTGGACGCTCGGCGGCACGCTTGCCACGCGTGCCCACCAGAAGCGGCACAATGCCCGGCTCGAGCGGGGACTGCTGCGGGACGTGGAGCCGTGGCTGGCACTGGCGGTGTTGCACGACCGGCTCGGCGCCCATCGTGCGGTGAGTCCATCGGCGCGTCTCACCATGGCCCAGTTGCCGGCGTTGCTGGATACCGCGTGGGAGTCGTTGCTGGCCATGCATCCGCACGACACGCTGTGCGGCTGTTCGGTGGACGCGGTCGCGCGGGCCATGGACGTGGCGCAGGAAGGCGTGGCGGAGCAGGGACGCGGACTTCGCGAGGCCGCGTTGCAGTTGGCGCTGGAGCACGACGTGGTCGACGCCCGGTCACGCGCGCTCACACCCGGAGAGGCGCCCGTGGTGATACGCAACCGCGCCGCCCGGGCGCGCGGAGGGCTGACCCATCTCACGCTCCGCACCACCATCGCCGATGTACCGGTGGGGCCGGCCAGTGCCGATGCGCGGACACCTGAACTGCCGGACAATCTGCTGCGCGAGCTGCCACTGGATCTGCCACGCGATCTGCCACGCGATCTTCTCGTGCCCCGCACCGGTACGCTGATCGTTCAGCCGCTGGGTTCACCCAGGTTGGCCTGGGAGCGGCGGGAGTCGCCGCAGCACTATCCGGACAACGATCTCGTGGTCGAACAGCGGATGCTCGCGTGGATGCCGGAGGTGCCGGCGATGGGGCTGCGGGTGGGACATCTGGACCCCATGTCACTGGACACCATACCGAACGATGCGGCGCCGCTGCCCGTGCAGGTGAAGGAGGACGGGGAGCGCACCCGGCTCGACAATGGGTGTGTGCGCGTCGACGTGACGCGTGACGGCATCGTCACGATCGCCACGCCGCAACGGACGCTGCACGACGCCCTGCGCGTGGAATCGTGCGCTGATACGGGCGACAGTTACACCCCGTCGCCTGGTGTGTCCGTACGCCTGGCCGTCCGTGCGGTACGGATTCGTGAACGGGGCCCGCTGCGTGCAGCGGTGGACATCGTGTGGACATTGGGCGATGGCTCGGCGCCAGGCACGCCTCGTGGTGCCATCCGTGTGACCACCACACTCCGCGTGAACGCCGGCAGTGATGTCGTGGAGTGTCGCGTGCACATGCACAATCAGCGCACGGACCATCGCACGCGTTTGGTGTGGCATACCGATATTCACGATGGCGATGTGCTTGCCGATGCCGCATTCGGCCCCGTGGTGCGCGCGCCCATTCTGCCTTCGTCGCATGCCCGTGAAGGCGTGCCGGACGGCATGCCGCTCCATCGCTGGTTGCTGCAGCACACGCGCACCCGCGGCGCCGCGCTGTTGTCCGACGGACTCGCCGAAGGGTATGTGGCCGACGGAAAACTCGGCGTGACGCTCCTGCGCGCCATCGGCGAACTGTCGCGGTCATCCATCCCGGAGCGGCCGGGGCATGCCGGTTGGCCGGCGAGCACTCCGGACGCGCAGTGCCAGGGTGAGTACACTGCGCGGGTGGCGCTGCTGCTGATCGACGACATGAACGAACTCGTGCCCGCCGGGCTCGCTCAGGCGAGCGACGATCTCCTGCTGCCGTTGATGGGGGAGACGTGGCGTGACTTGCGCATGAGCGCCGTAGAGCATGAGACCATCGGAGACACGTCATTGCTGCTCGCCGGTCCGTCACTGCATGGGGATGGGCTCGACGTCAGCGCCGTAACCATTTCACGGCACGATCCCGCGGCCGTGATATTGCGCGCAGTGAACTGCCTCGATCGTGATGTCGCGGGCACCTGGCGCTTGCCGTTTCCGGGACCGTGGGCGGCCACGCCGTGCCGGCTCGATGAAACGCCCATCGGCGAGGCCATGCTCTGTGAGCAGGACATGTCCTTCTCGACGGGTCCGCGGGGGATCGTGACCTTCCTCGTCCGGCGGGCACCCGAAAGCACCCTCTGATAGAGCGAAGGGGGTAGCCCCGACTCTGGACTGGATAACTGCGGATGTGGGCCGGAGGCAGGCGGATGGCGGTACGTTCACCGTCACGGGCATCGAAGAAGTGGATGGCCGCTGGTGACATCTGCCTGATGGACCGGCGCAACTCGGTGGTGATGCGCTACTCATCTAAGTCATGCGATACGCCGTCGGCCCCGTTGGCTCGGCGCTCGCCGGTTCGTACGACTCAGCGAGCGCCACTCCGGCGGGTATCCAGTGTAAATCTCCAGGTCTGCGGGACACCGCCTGCCGACAATCCAGTTCCAACGATCCCATCCCCGTTGGCATCGTATAGATGGAATTCGGCAGGGACATTCACCGCACCGATTCTCTGTCCGGTCGGTGACAGCACGGTCCATCGTATGAATATGGCACCAGGAGTAGGATAGGTTTCGACCCAGAGACGATCGTGTGCATCGACGAGTAGTCGCCGGTGTGCGGGAAGCTCGGTGTTGTAGGGCAGTGACCGCAGGAAGCGCTCCCGTGTACTGCGATCTCCTGTGCCATACCGATCCAGTTCATCCTCGATGAAACGATTCAGTTGCGCCGAGGAGATCCGGATGGGAGTGCTCGGCGTCGGTGCGACGACGCCGAGGAAACGTCCAGTGAGATCGTATGCACGCACACCGCCATGGTCTCCAGTACTCACGTATGCGCGGCTCCCGGAGAGTACCGCTGCTGTCACCTTGCCAAGGGGACGGGGGAAGTCACTCTGTCCATTGAAGTACCGCTCCGAAGCGCGAACAGTGTCGATGGAAACGGGAGATCCTTTACCATCGGCCAATGTAAGACGCACCAGAGGACGGCGTGGGCCGATTCCCTCCGGTGGTGCAGGCGACCGATTGACAAGCAGTAGCTGCCCTCGGCCATTGCAGGTCAGCTCATAGGGAGGAGCACCTCCCTCAGAGAAGGACTGAACATTCGTCGTGCGGATCAGATCTCCCCGTGGTCCTAGATGCGTGAGGCGCATGGCGAAAGGATCATAGACCACAACCGTGTCTCCGGCACATCGGTGCAGGGACAGAATGGTACGGAACTCGCCCGGACCTCCACCTGCGCGCCCAACCGTCTTGATCGTCCGGCCATCCACTCCGAAGAAACGGACTTGCAGGGCCTGCTGGTCAGCGACAGCAAGAGTTCCATCGGACAGCAGGACAACCCCGACGATACGTCCAAATATGCGCTCGGAAGGTCCATCGGCGTCACCGATCACCAGACTGGGGGTCGATGGAAGTTGCCAGTCTCTAGCTACTGGCTGTGCGGCGATCGCTGTGTTTTGAGTTATCAGCGCGGTCACAATGAAGAGCGCCGATGGAATGATGTCCCGCATGACGAATATAGAAAATTGGTTGGCAAGACTTATGGGGCCCCGTCAGATGACGAGGCCCCATACCGTAATCAAATGCAGGTCGAGGCGCACGTGTTGTAATGCCAGATCCCATCCCAACAATCCACGTTGGGATTCGGAGTTGCGCACGGCCCATCCTCCGTGCACAGGAGCGGAGTCGGAGCGGGCGTGGCGACCGAGGCCGACACTGGGAGCAGCGAGACGGCCATCATCGCTGCGAATACCTTAGCACATCTTTTCATCTTGCACCTCGTTCAGGTGAAATGGAAAATGGGCGTTAGATCGCCGAGCGGCTCAACGGCCAAGCGGCTCAACGCCTGACGCCAATGTCCGTCCCATTCCCAATCAAGTCAAGCTCGACCGTTTTTATGGTATATCCGCCTGTTCCTGAGGGCTTCCCCCAGCATCGTGCACGCCACCACGGTCACGATGAGCAACACACCGGGCGCCAGCGCGATCCAGGGTGCGGTGAGCAGCCATTCCCGTCCACCGGCGATCATGTTGCCCCAACTCGCGGTGGGCGGCTGCACACCGAGACCGAGAAACGACAACCCACTCTCGAGCACGATGGCATTGCCCACGCCGAGGGTCATGGCCACGGTCGCACTGCCCAGCGCATTCGGCAGCACATGACGCCACAACACACGGGGGGCCGGCACACCCAGGGCATCGGCGCCTTCCACATACGATTGCAACCGCACCTGCAGCACCTCGGCGCGCACGAGGCGCATCACCGCCATCCAACCGGTGAGACCCAGCACGACGATCACCACCCAGAGCCCCGGTCCCCAGAGCGCGGCGATCACCAGCAGCAGCACCAGACGGGGAATGGCCAGCAATGCATCCCCCAACGCGGTGATGATGCGGTCGGGCCATCCCTCCGCCCAGCCGGCCAGTGCGCCGGCCGCGATGCCGATGGCGCCCGACAATGCCGATCCGGCCACGGCCACCAGCAGCGAGATGCGCGCGCCCACCCACAATCGCACGAAGAGATCACGTCCGAAGGCATCGGTGCCGAGCAGATGCCAGGTGCCCAGGGCGTCCCGTGAGAAGGGCGCGACCAGCCGCGTCGCGAGCACGTCGCCGATATCCCGCGATTCGGATGAGGCCATCCACGGCACCAGCAGCGCGCAGAGCACCAGCAGCATCAGCGTCGCACCACCGGCCCACACGCGACGATCGGGAGCGCTCATGTGGTCGCCCTCATGGGACCGCGCTCATGCAAACGCTCACGCGAATGCCTCACGCCGTGCGCCGCCGCGGATCGAGCCACCATAGCAGCACGTCCGCCAGCAGATTGGAGGTGATCACCGTGGCCGCGTACACGAGCGTGAGACCCAGCACCACCGGATAGTCGCGACCGGCGATGGCCTGCAGCATGGTGCGTCCGAGCCCGGGCCAGGCGAACACCTGCTCGACGAACACCGAACCCGCGATCACGCCCGGCAACGTGAGTCCGAAGAGCACGACCAGCGGCGTGAGCGCATTGCGGACGACGTGATGCCACTCCACACGCGGTTGCGAGAGCCCACGCGCCGTGGCGCTGGTCACGTGCGGCGATTCGGCGGCTTCACGAAAACTCTGTCGCGCGAACCGGGTCACACCGGCCACGCCGGGCACACTGAGCACCAGCAGCGGCAACACCGCATGTCGCCACCGATCCATCCAGGTGGGCACGTCGGCGCCCGGGTCCTGCATGCCGAAGGCGGGGAGCCGCATCCAGGCCGGAAGCTCCAGCCAGACCACCCCCGATGTGAACAGCGTGACGAGCGCCAGCGCGAGCCAGAAGCTGGGGGCGGCATACAGCACGGTGCCCAGCACCGACATCGCACGATCCAGCATCGTCGATGCGCGCAACGCCTGCCACACGCCCAGCAGCGTGCCGGCCAGGAAGGTGATGGCCAGCGACACGCCGCCCAGGAACAGCGACACCGGCAGTGCTTCCGCGATCACCGCGGTGACCGGCATGGCCCGCGTGAGACTGACGCCGAGATCGCCCCGCAGCACGTCCAGCACCCAGCGCACATATTGCACCGGAAGCGGGGCGTCGAGCCCCAGTTGGGTTCTCAGGCGCGCTGCCTCGTCGGCCGATGCGGTGGGCGCAATCAGCAACGTCGCCGGATCACCCGGCGCCAGATGGATGAGCGCGAAGGTGATGGAGATGACGAGCCAGAGCAGCACGAGCGCGTCGAACACGCGCAATGAGAATCGGCGCACGGCAGGATGATCGCATCGGGGATGGGAACGTCAACCCGGAAACGATGGGCGCGGCGCTTCCGGGTGCGCGCGCGGCTTCCGATCGGACTGATGATGGGGCTGCTGGCCGGCCTGTGCTCGGCGTGTGGGGCGCCGCCGCGTGCACCGGGCACCGTGGTGATGGCATCGGGAACCGATCTCGAATCGGGCAATCCGCTGATCACCATTCATCCGCTGTCCCGACAGTTGCAGCGCCATGCCGTGTTCGTGACGCTCGTGCGGCTGGACAGCCTACTGCAGCCGGAGCCCTATGCGGCGCGGGGATGGCAGTGGGACAGCGACCGACGCGCGGTGACCTTCACGCTTGCCCCCGAGTTACGCTGGCATGACGGTGAGCCCATGACCGCGCACGACGTGGCGTTCACATTCGACGCCGCGGCCGACTCCGCCCTGGGATCGCCGCGCCGGGCGGATGTGTCCATCGTGCAGCGCATCGCGACCCCGGACAGTCAGACGGTGCGTGTGCAGTTCCTGACACCGCAACCCACGCTGCCGCTCATCTTTGCCGAACTGCCCATCGTGCCACGACACCTGCTGGACAGCGTCCCACGCGCGCGGTGGCGGTCACACGCGTTCTCCACGAATCCGGTGGGCAGCGGACCATTCCGGTTTGCCGGTCGTGTCCCCGGTCGCCGATGGGAGTTCGTACGCAATGAGGCATTCCCCGCCGCGCTGGGCGGTCCCCCACATCTCGCACGACTGGTGGTGGCCGTGGTCGACGAGGCGGCGACCAAGTTCGCCGGGCTGGTGAGTGGGGAGCTCGATCTGGCTGGTGTGTCTCCCGCCATGGCCCATCTGGTCGCGCGGGACTCATTGCTGCGGTTGCTCACGCCGCCGGTGCTGTTCTCGCAGGTGCTGGCGTTCAACACCACACGATCGCCGTTCGACGATGTGCGTGTGCGTCGAGCCGTGTCCCTGTCGATCGACCGCGCGCGACTGGTGCAGGCGGCCGTGGCCGGTTACGCCACACCGGCGACGGGGGCGATTCCACCGGGCTTGCCATTCTCCGATGTCGTGTCGGAGAGCGACGCCGACTCCAATGCCGGTGCGGATGCCGCGCGATCGGCACGTCTCGCCGCGCAGATGCAGGCCGACTCGCTGCTGGACGCCAGCGGATGGCGACGCGGCGACGTCACGGGCGCGGCCACGAACGCGAGCGTCAAGGGCACGCGCACGCGCGATGGCATGCCATTGCGCATCACACTGCTCACGGTCGGCAGCGGCGACATGGCCGTCGAACAACTGGTGCAGGCCGATCTCGCGGCACGTGGTATCGAGGTCTCCATCCGCGTGATGGAGCTCGCCACATTTCTCGGCACGGTACGTCACGCGGACAAGGCTCACCAGGGCGAATACGACATGGCCGTCACCGGTATCCCGGGCGACATCGGTCTCGGGCATCTGTCCGCGATGTTCGCCACGCGTCAGCGGGGCGGGGCACTCGACTACACGGGCTTTCACGACGGGCGGTTGGACCAGGCACTCGATATCGCACGTGGCGCTTCGCTGACGGAGCAGGGGGCGGCCTGGCGCAGCGTCGACCGCCTGCTCGCCGAATCCATGCCGGTCGCGTGGCTCTATCACGCGCGGGGCGTGCAGGGTGTCTCACGCCGTTTGCAGCATGTCGTGATGGATCTGCGCGGTGAACTGACCTCGGTGACGCAGTGGACCCGCGAATGACCCGGCTGCTCGCCTTCGATGTGCAGACTCGGCGTCGGGCCGTTGCGCCCGGCGGGGTGTTCGCCGCACTGGCGGATGGCCTCGCGGCGGAACTCGTGCCGCTGCAGCAGGCCGCAGCACTCCCCATTCCCGACGGAAAGGCGCGACTCACCCGGATTGGCGGCCGGTGTCCCGTGCATGGCGTGTTGCTGGAGTTCGATCCCTGGCAGCCCCGATCGCATCGCTGCCGTTTCTGTGCGCGTGATTACCAGCGCCCGGAGCACGACGACTGGTGGGCCATGAATGCACAGCTCTGGACGGTGGAACGGGCGGTGCATGCCGCGGCGCTGTTCCTGTTGCGCGGAGACCTCGCGCACGCGGAGCTGGCCGAGTCGATCCTGCGGGAACTCGCCGACCGGTATGACACATGGCCCAATCGCGACAACGTGCTCGGGCCTTCGCGTCCGTTCTTCAGCACGTATCTCGAATCGATCTGGCTGTTGAACGCCTGTCATGCGTTATCGTTGCTGGAAACGGCGGGACGGCAGGTCGTGAGTGATGTCGTCCGCGACCGGCTGCTCACACCATCCAGTGCGCTCATTGCCGGATTTCCCGAGGGGCGTTCCAATCGGCAGGTGTGGAACGATATCGCGATCCTGAGTGCCTGGACGCTGCTGGGGCGTGAGCGGGAGGTCGACGCGCGACTGACGGCGCCACAATCGTTGCCCTGGTTGCTGGAACACGGATTGCTGGCCGATGGCAGTTGGTACGAAGGCGAGAACTACCATCTCTTCGCCCATCGCGGACTGTGGTATGGGGTGCAGTGGCTGCGGGCTACCGGTCGGATGTTGCCGGCCGTGCTCGATGAGCGGTTCCATCGCGGCTTTCTCACGCCGTTCGTGGGAGTGTTGCCCGACGAAACACTGCCCGCACGCCGGGACGCGCAGTATGCCGTGTCGATACGTCAGTGGCGCATCGCGGAGTACTGCGAACTCGGGCAGGCGTATCGGGCGGACCCGGTCCTCGCGGCGCTGCTGTCACGTCTCTATGCACCCGGTGTCGATGCCTCGGTTTTTCCGCGCGCCGGTCGACGTCTTTCCACCGCCGACGCCGAGCGTCATGATGCGCCAGGACCGTTGTCGCGGGCCGATCTGTCGTGGCGGGCGTTGCTCATGGCGGATGCACACACGAAGACCACGCCGGCGACGGCATCGGGTGCATCGAGGCAGACCGTGGACGGCTCGGCCGGAACTTCGACGGAGGCGTCAGGAACCCTGTTGACGTTGCCGAGTGCCTGTCTGCCATCGCAGGGATTGGCCGTCATCCGTCGCGACGGAGGGCAGGTGTATGTCGCGCTGGAAGGTGGCGAGACCGGTGGAGGTCATGGGCATCCCGATCGGCTTGCGCTCACCTTGCAGACCAACACGGAGCGCTGGCTCGATGACCCCGGCACGGGCAGTTATGTGGAGCGTACACTGCACTGGTATCGCAGCACGCTCGCCCATCACGCGCCCCTGGTGAATGGCCGGTCGCAGCAGCGGAAGCCGGCCACGTTGCTGGCGTTCGAGGACCGCGGTGGTGCGGGCTGGATCCGCAAACGTGTACACGATATCGCGCCTGGGGTGATCGTCACCCGCACGGTGGTGGTGTGTGACGGGCACCTCGTGGATGTGCTGGAATGGGAGGCGCCGGAATCGGTGGTGATCACGCTGCCGGTCGCGGGCGCGGCCACGGTGCCGTCAGTGGCCGCGTGGGAGCCCACGATCCGCGAGGGCGCGGGTGGTCTCGAAGACGGCTTCGATTTTT
Source organism: Gemmatimonas aurantiaca (assembly GCF_037190085.1). Taxonomy (NCBI): domain Bacteria; kingdom Pseudomonadati; phylum Gemmatimonadota; class Gemmatimonadia; order Gemmatimonadales; family Gemmatimonadaceae; genus Gemmatimonas; species Gemmatimonas aurantiaca. Next base: position 59,262 of record NZ_JBBCJO010000012.1, on the reverse strand, counting down.
TGCGCCGGGTGGAGCAGGCGCGCCTGGCCATTGCCGTCGATGCCGATGAGCGTTCCGGAGTGGACGCCGGCGCGGGCGCCACGACGTCATCGGCCGGTGTTCCCGTCGAACTCGTGCCGCGCACCACGGGAGGCGACGGACCAGACTCCGAACGAGGCGCCGAACAAATCGCCGACGCGACACAGGTATGGTATGCCGCGAGTGCGCCCATGCGCCTGTTGCGGGCGGATGCGCCGTCACCGCCCCTCGGTGCGGGAAGCGCCGGGGCCGCGGCGACCGGGACATCGGTCAACGACCCAGGGCAGGATCCGTCGCTACGCATGGTCCCACGCCACTGGCTCGAAGTGACCGGCACACGGGGCTGCATCGTGGGCGTATGGAGCTGGGCGCTGCATGAACGGCATGGCAGCCCATCCGCGGTGCACCGTGTGTCCTTTCCCCGACTGTCACCTGCCGGCTCTCCCCTCGCCAGCCATGCGCCCTCCGATGCAGTGGTCCGCATCGAAACGGTGGATGGCACGATCAGTGAACACCGCCCGACCGACACCGGCTGGCAGATCGCGCTGACGGCACGACACGCGCGCAGCAGCATCGATCTCGATGCACTCGCGTCGGCGGCGGCACCAGCGGTCGATACCGTCGCACCCGCACCCGCACCCGACGGGGATTCCGATACGGGGACTCCATCGTCCCTGGCCGAACGTCCATCCATCACCGTGCCACGATCAGGCCGGGCGGCAGTCCCGTCGTTACGGGAGCCACTGACCGGGGCGACGGTGGTCACGCTTGCGGCGTCCAACTATCGGCCCACCGAGTGGCCATGGAGCGCCACCCACGCTCCGTCGGCGCGTGTGGCGCTGCTGTGTACCGACGACGTGCTGGTGGCCCGCCTCTCCATGCGGCTGGGGATGACCGGCGAGGCGCCGCCGGCTTCGCCGCGCTGGGGCACCGGCTCGACGGCCGCCATGCCGGACAATCCGCTCGACAACGAACGGGCGGATGTGAACGTGAGCGGCGTACAGTGGTACGTCACCGGCGATGGGCGCACCTGGAATGCCGCCGGTCTGGTGGCGCTGCTCGGCGGTGAACCACATGGCACTCCCGAGCCCGCAGGTGTCCGACTCACGGCGCTGGTGAACACGGACAATCGACCCGAACCCGTGGGTCAGCCCACGTGTCAGTGGCAATCGCACCCCGATGGCTGGGATCTCCAGCTGGTCTGGTCGCTGGCTGCCCTACCAGTCACGGAGGCCAATGGACATGGACATCGGGTGGTCGGCTTTCAACTCGTGATCAACGAAGCCATCGACGGACGCGAACGACGCCTCGGCCAACTGGTCCTGGGCGGGGGAGGAGGCTTTGCCTACCTGCGTGGTGACCGGGAGGACCCGCGGAGCGCCTTGACGTTGCATCTGCCCTGACCCCGCAGCCACTTCCCGAGCCACTCCCCGTCACGTGCCGTCCCTGGGCCCGGACGGACGACGCGTCGATGACGGAAGGCGCTATCTTGGGCGCATGACCGATTCGATTCTCAACGCCGTGACGGTGGTGCTCTACGAATCCCAGGATTCGATCAACATCGGCGGCGTGGTGCGGGCCATGAAGAACATGGGCGTCCGCGATCTGCGTCTCATCCGCCCCCGGCCCTACGACCCCACGCGCGTGGAGCAAGTCGCGCACGATACGCGCGATATCGTCGAACGTATCCGGCACTTCGAGACCATCGACGAGGCGCTGGCCGACTGCGTGTACGTGGTGGGATTCTCCGGGCGTCGGCAGGCCGCACGCTGGGCGCGTCACACGCCACGCAGTGCGGCGGTGGACCTGCTCGAGCATGCGCAGGTAGGACGTGTGGCCATCATGTTCGGGCGCGAGGATCATGGGCTCCCCAACGAGGCGCTCGACCGGTCGCACGCCATCTGCACCATTCCCACCACCGAGCACTTTTCGCTGAACGTGGCGCAGGCGTGTCTGCTGGGCCTCTACGAACTGCACATGCTGGCCGGCGACGCCACGAAAAAGCTGCCGCCGCCCCGGCATGCCGCCGGCGCGCCCGGCAAGGAGGCGATGGAGCAGACGTTCGCCGACATGCGCAACGCCCTCGACGCCATCGCCTACTTCGGCACACGCAACGAGGAACTCGTCATGCGTACGTTCCGCTCGCTGGTGTTCCGGGCCAGTCCCGATGCGCGTGAACTGCTGCTCATTCGCACCGCCAGCATCGAAGTGCTGCGCACCATCGAGCGCGAAAGCCGCCTCGCCGTCCAGCGCGCGCTGGCGGAGCAGGGGCATACCCAACACGCGCACACGCAACGAGCGCACGCGGAGCAAGCCCATTCGCAGGCCGACACGACGGTGGAGAGCGGGCAGGGCGCATGACCCGCACCATTGCCTTCGGGGAGGATCCCGACGACGGATGGCGCTCGCGCGCCGCGGATGTCATTCCCGGGGGATGCTCCACGGGCAGCAAACGCCCCGAGGCTCTCTACGGCTCGCGGGCCTTCGATGCCGCGCTGCCCACGCATTTCGAGAGTGCACACGGCTGCACGCTCTGGAGCACCGACGGACGGCGGTTCATCGATCTTGGCATGGCGCTCGGCGCCGTCGGGATCGGGTATGCCGACCCTGCCATCACGCAGGCGGTGCAGGAGGCCGCGGCGCAGGGCAATGTGTCGTCGTTGCCGCACCGGCTCGAGGTGGAGGTGGCCGAACGGCTCATCGAAGTGATCCCCTGCGCGGAGCAGGTGCGGTTTCTGCGCACGGGCGCCGAGGCGACGGCGGCCGCGGTGCGCATTGCCCGCACGGTCACGGGGCGTCAGCGGGTGGTGGCGTGCGGGTATTTCGGCTGGCTCGATTGGTCGAGTGACGCGGCGGGTGTGTCCCCCGACGTCCGCCGGGCCGTCACCTGGATTCCGTTCAACGACCGTGACGCATTGCGCGCGGCGGTGTACGACGGAGCGGCCGAGACGCCGGCCGCGATCATCATCGAACCGCTCGTGCACGAGATCGCGTCGCGTGAGTGGTTGCAGGCGGCACGTGACGCCGCCGATGCCACCGGTGCCCTGCTCATCTTCGACGAAGTGAAGACGGCATTTCGTGTGCGTACCGGCGGCGTGCAATCGCTGCACGATGTCGTGCCCGATCTCACCGCCCTCGGCAAGGCGCTCGCGAATGGCTATCCACTGGCCGCCGTGGTGGGCCGCGCCGGTGTGATGGAAGAGGCCACGCGCACCTGGATTTCCTCCACCGCGGCCACCGAAGCCACGGGACTGGCCGCGGCCAGCGCGGTGCTCGAATGGCACGAGCGACTCGACATCTGTGAACGCATGGCCAGTGCCGGTGGCCTGCTGCAGGAGATCGTGGGCCGTGCTCTCGAGGAAGCGCCGTGGGTGGGGGTGCAGGTGGCCGGTCCACCCATGATGTGGCGGCTGGTGTCCGATGTGCCTGAACGGATCGACGCGCTGGTGGCTGCCGCGGCGCGCGGTGGTGTGTTGCTCAAGCGCGGCGCGTATCAGTTCGGCGCGATGGCGCATGACGACAGCGCCTGCGAAGACGTCGCGCGTGTGCTTCCCGAGGTGATGCAGGAGTTGCTCCCCGGTCCCCGTCGATCATGAGCCTGTCTGAGTCTGCCATGAGCTTGCCATGAGTCAGTCCGTCATGAACGTGTCGTCTGCAACCGACACTGTGGCCGGCGCACCGTTGGGTGGACCGGAGCCGCTCATCGACCCGCACGCACACTTCCACACGCCGTACACCAATCGCGGCGACTGGATGCGCTATAATCAGTCGCGTCTCGAGGCTGGCGCACGCATCGGGGTGCGGTGTCACGTGGCCTCGGTGCTGGGTTCGTGGGGGTACACCTCGCCCACGTACTTCGCTTCGCCCGACGATCAGACCCGCGCCAACGACTGGATGCTGACGTTCGCCGCGTCGGAAGGCGCGCGCGTGAAGGCCTATGTGGCCGTGAATCCCAACTTCACGACGCATGCGCTGCACGAGATCGAACGTGGACTCGCCCGCGGAGCCATCGGCATCAAGCTCGCCGCCGGCCGTCGGGCCGATGACGTGCTGCTCGACGACATCGCGCAACGGGCCGCCGAGGCGCGGGTGCCGGTGCTGCATCACGTGTGGCAGCATCGCCGCCGCGACTGGCCCAACCAGGACGCGTCGGATGGCATCGAACTCGCACGACTCGCGGCACGACATCCTGCCGTCACGTTTCTCCTCGCCCACATCGGCGGCGGCGGCGACTGGGCGCACACCCCGCCGGCCATTCGCGATCTTCCCAACATCGTCATGGATCTCTCGGGCAGCGGCATCGATCGGGGGATGATCGATCACGCCCTGCGCTGGATCGGCGCGCGGCGTCTGTTGTGGGCCGCCGATCTGACGCTCTGCACCGGCCTCACCAAACTGCGGGCTTTGGCGTACACGGGGGCGTCGGACGAGGAGATCGCCGACATGCGCTGGCGGAACGCCGCGCGGATCTTCCCGCCCGGCGCGTTCGATGCGGTCCTCGACGAGGGCATTCCGGCATCATGAGCCTCATGAACTCGCCCGCGACCCGCACACCCGATCCGTCATCCGGCAACCCGCCACAACCGCGTCCGAGGCGTCCGATCGATGTCAGCGCCTGGGTGGGCGGCTACCCCTTCCGCGACATCCCGCACCCCGAGCCCGACATCCTGGTGCGGGTGCTGGAGCGCGAAGGCTTCGGCGGCGCGTGGGTGGGACATCTGCCGGGGACGTTCTTCCGCGATCCCGAGCCGGCCAATCAGGCACTGTATGCCGCAGTGGCGCCGCATCGGCAGTGGCTGCACCCGGCGCCGCTCGTGCGGCCCGACTGGCCGCGGTGGGAAGAGGCGTTGCGCACCGCCGTGAACGAAGGCGCACCGGCCGTGCGGGTCTGTCCACCGCAGTGGGGGCTGGGGGTGGGGCATCCGGCGCTGGCCGAACTGGCCCGCGCCTGTGGGGAGGCGGGGGTCGTGCTGCACCTGACGGTGCGGTTCGAAGATCTGCGGCAGCGCCACGCCCTGGACGGGGCCGGAGACCTGGCTGCCGCATCGGTGCGGGCGCTGGCCCGTCTGTCGGGTTCGCGCTGCCGTCTGGTCGTGGCCGGTGCGGGGCGCGAGTTCATCGAAGAAGTGCACTGGGGACTCACCCCCGACGAGCAGCAGCGGGTGTGGTACGACTGGCACTGGGTCTGGGGACCGCCGGAAGACCACTTCGCCCATCTGGTACGCACCCTGGGGCCGGAACGGTTGGTCTGGAGCAGCTGGTGGCCGCTCCGGCTCACCCAGCAGGCGCGGGCATTGGTCGATCTGCTGCCCGACGACCTACGGGCGCAGGCTTCGCGGCTGGCTGATGGTCGACTGATCAGCGCCAACGCGCGGCAACGTTGAACTCGGCGCCTGGCGCGACGCCAAACGCGACGCCAAACGCGATGCCCCGGCCCGTCCGACCTCTTCGTTCACCACGGCTCACGACGCCTCCGGCGCGTTCCACAACCATCCCAACACCACCGCGCCAGCAGGTACATCGGTGCGAAGCGCGACAGGCGGGCAGAGATCGAGTCTGCAAGCAAGCGACGAGCGCAAAATAGCCGTATGATTTAGTCGGGTATCTACTGACGGGGATATACGTTTTACACTTGCGTACAAATACGGGGCCAGTAATACTTCGCGCTTGCAAGAAACGAGTTGACAGCGACTTACACGGCTGACGCCGTGGTCTCCACGCATGACACGGACATCGCCTTTGCACCGCGGCAGAGGGAGGTCGGTTGTCGTGCCTGTCGTGTGTCTTCCGCCACCTACGCCTTCCCGGCCCAAGTCGATGACGGTCAAGAAGAAGTGGACGGTGATTCCCGGGTTCCTCGCGCTGGCCGCAGCGGCCACGCTGCTCTCGGCTTACAGCGGCGCGTCGTCGTCGCAGGGGCTGCGTGTGGAACAACCCGTCAAGTTCGTCCATGCGCCGCATGTGCAGAAGGCAGGCATGAACTGCCTCTATTGCCACAGTTCAGCCAACAAGTCGCCCGATCCGGGCAACGCGTCGGTGTCCACCTGCATGGGCTGTCACACGCTCGTGAAGGCGCAGTCGGCTGAGATCAAGAAGGTCGCGGCGTATGCGCAGAAGAATCAGCCGATTCCCTGGAACCGTGTGCACAAGGTGCCGGACTACGTGCAGTTCCCGCACTTCCGTCACGTGAATGCCGGCGTCACCTGCCAGACATGCCATGGCAACATCCAGGGGCAGGGCGCGCAGGGACCCGATACCAACTACGTACCCGTGCAGCAGGTGAACTCGCTCAACATGGGCTGGTGCATCAACTGTCACGTGCAGGGCTACAAGCCGGCCGAAGGAGCTCGCCTGGCAGGACAGCAGGTGACACCGGAGCTGGAAGCGATGCCCGCGAAGAAGGCGCGTTACGATTGCGCCGTCTGCCACTACTGATCATCGACCCTCCACAACGATGACCACAGAAGCGGGGACCGGCGTCAAGCGCCGCGAGTTCCTCAAGATCCTCGGCGCCACCGGCGCCACGACGGCGGTGGTCGGCTGCTCCTCCGAAAAGGTGGGCAAGCTGATCCCGTACGTCACGTCGCCCGACAACACCGTCCCTGGCGTGTCGCAGTACTACGCCACGAGCTGCCGCGAATGTGCAGCCGCGTGCGGTGTCCTGGCTGAAGTGCGCGATGGCCGTCCGATCAAGCTGGAAGGCAATCCCGATCATCCGCTCAACCGCGGCGCCATCTGCGCGACCGGTCTGTCGGCGATTCAGGGGGTGTACAATCCCGATCGGTATCGCTCGCCCATGGTGCGGGAGGGCAATGCCCTCAAGCCGACCACGTGGGACAAGGCCTACGAACTGCTGGCGCAGAAGCTCGGTGAAGTGAAGTCGAAGGGGCAGGCCGGCAATGTCGTGTTCATCAACCAGCACGAGACGGGCACCTTCCCGGGCTTCCTCGATCAGTGGCTGAAGGAGCAGGGCATGCCGGCGCATCTGAGCGTCGACAGCACGGCGCCCATCGCCACGATCGCCGCCAACCAGAAGGCGTACGGTGCGGCGTGGCCGGCGCTCGATTTTGGCGCGGCGAAACTGGTCGTGAGCTTCGGGGCCGACTTCCTCGACAGCTGGGGCCACAGCGTGCCGCAGCAGCTCGACTGGGCCGATGCCCGCGGGAAGCTCGACAGCGCGCCGCGCCTCGTCTACATCGGCGCGCGCCGGTCGCTGACGGGCCTCAACGCCGATCAGTGGATCGCGGCGAAGCCGGGCAGCGAAATGGCCATCTGCGCGGCCCTCACGGGCGCCGGCACGGCCGCTGCGGCCGCGGACGCGGCCAACGTGCCGGTCGCCACCATCGAAGCGCTGGTGAAGGCGGTGGCCGATGCCGGCAACGGCATCATGGCGCTGTGTGGTGTCAGCGGCAACGACGCGGTCGAATGCGGCGTGATGGTGGCGGACATCAACAAGAAGGGCGGCGCGGTCGGCAACACGATCAAGCCCGCCAAGGCGCACGGCGCGTACACCGGTCTCGCCTCGTACGCCGATCTGGCGGCGGCGGTGAAGAACATGGACGCCGGTGCGGTGCCGCTCGCCTTCGTGCGCGGCGCCAACCCCGCGCACACCATGCCCAAGTCGGCCGGTTTCGCGGCGGCGTTCGCCAAGGTCGCCTTCAAGGTGTCGTTCTCGTCGATGCCCGACGAAACGGCGCAGATGGCCGACCTCGTGCTCCCCGACAATCACTGGCTCGAAAGCTGGGGCGATGCGGTCGGGGAAACCGGCCAGATCAGCCTGCAGCAGCCTACGCTCGATTCGGTCTTCGACACCCGCGCCACGGCCGATGTGCTCATCGACCTCGCCAAGAAGGATCAGGCGCTGGCCGCGAAGTACAACGTGGCGAACTTCCGCAGCTGGTACATCAGCAAGTTCCCGGGTGGGGCGTCGGCGTTTGCCACCGCGCTCACCAAGGCGAGCATCGCAGGGGCACCGCTGGTGGCCACCACCACCCGCACCCTGGGCACCACGGCATCGCCGGTGAACGCGGGCGCGGGTGAGTACTTCGTGCAGGTCTATCCGTCGTCCACGCTGGGCGATGGCGCCGGGGCCAACAAGCCCTGGCTGCAGGAGCTGCCCGATCCCGTCACCAAGATCGCCTGGCAGTCGTGGATCGAAGTGCATCCGTCCACCGCCAAGAAGCTCGGCATCAAGGAAGGATCGCACCTCACCGTCGAGACGGCGGCCGGCAAGGTCACCGCGCCGGCGTACATCTACATGGGTGTGCGGGCCGATACCGTGGCCATCGCGCTCGGTCAGGGTCACACGGCGTACGGCCGCTTCGCGCAGAACATCGGCGTCAACGCCTACGACCTCGTGTCGCATGGCTGGGACAGCGCCGGCGGGCTCGCGATCGGCGAAGTGAAGGGCAAGGTCACGGTGGGCGCCGACACGTCGCCGCTCGTGACCACCGAAGGCTCCGCGCGCCAGCATGGACGCGGGATCGCGCAGGCCATGACCCTCGCGGCACTGCTCGGTCAGGAGAGCGAGGACGAGCATGGGCACCACGCCATCCCCGGTCTCCCGTCGCAGGATTTCCGCACCGGCCTCAAGGCGCCGGTGGCCGCCGACGCGCAGGGTGAATACGCCAATCCCCTCTCCAAGGATCAGGGGATGTACTCGGCCGATCACTCGAGCAAGATGGAGAGCCGCCGCTGGGCGATGACCATCGACCTCGCGCGCTGCACCGGTTGCTCGGCCTGCGTGACGGCCTGTTACAGCGAGAACAACATCCCCACGGTGGGTGCCCCGTATCAGGGACGCGCGCTCAGCCCGCTCACGTGGGACGAGCGGCCGGGTGCGAACATCATCAAGGGCCGCGAAATGGCGTGGCTCCGCGTGGAACGCTACTACGAAGGCAACGAGAACACGGAAAACGAGTTCTCGCCCGACTTCGAGACGCGCTTCGTGATGATGATGTGTCAGCACTGCGGCAACGCGCCGTGCGAACCGGTGTGCCCCGTGTACGCCACGTATCACTCGCCCGACGGCCTCAACGTGCAGGTCTACAACCGCTGCGTGGGCACGCGCTACTGCAGCAACAACTGCCCGTACAAGGTCCGCTACTTCAACTGGTTCGGATACGGCGAGCCGGAACGTCGCCAGTACGCCTGGCCGGAGCCGATGCACTGGGGCCTCAACCCCGACGTCACCGTGCGCGGCAAGGGCGTCATGGAGAAGTGCTCCTTCTGCGTGCAGCGTATCCGCGAAGCGGAGCACCGCGCGAAGGCCGAGGAGCGCGATCTCGCGCCCGACGAGTTCACGGTGGCGTGCGCGCAGGCGTGTGCCTCCCGGGCCATCATCTTCGGCGATGCCGCGGATGAGAACTGGACGGTTTCGAAGCTCGCCTACGATCGCCGCGCCTATCACGTGTTCGAGGAACTGAACGCGTACACGGCCGTGGTCTATCTCAAGAAGGTCAACTATCCGGCGCCGGCTGCACCGGCGACGGCCTGAGGAGCGCACGCATGGCATCCGTCGCACATCCGGTGCGTGAGGGGGGGGGCATCCGTGGGCCGAACATCGCGTCGGCCGACGTGCAGCTCCCGGCCGTCCGGGATTACGAGCAGGTCGATCGCGATATCATCGGCACCCTGGGATTCACCAAGAAGTGGTTCCTGGGGTTGTCGGTGGCCGTGCTCGCCATGCTCATCGGCGCCTCGGCGTGGATCTACCAGATCTACTGGGGCCTCGGTCAGGCGGGCTACGAACCGCCGGTGATGTGGGGTAACTACATCATCACGTTCGTTTTCTGGGTCGGTATCGGTCACGCCGGTACGCTCATCTCCGCCATTCTGTATCTCTTCCGCGCCGGCTTCCGCACCTCGATCTATCGAGCGGCCGAAGCGATGACGGTGTTCGCCGTCATGACGGCCGGTCTGTTCCCGATCATTCACATCGGGCGGCCGTGGAAGTTCTTCTGGCTGATTCCGTATCCGAACTGGCGCCTGTTGTGGCCGAACTTCAAGTCGCCGCTGGTGTGGGACGTCTTCGCCATCTCGACGTACCTCACCATCTCGACCACGTTTCTCTTCATCGGTCTGATCCCCGACATCGCGGTACTCCGCGACAAGGAGACCAACCCGATGCGGAAGCGGATCCTCAGCATTCTCTCGCTGGGCTGGCGCAACAGTGACCGCGAGTGGCGTCATTTCGCGAAGGCGTATCTGTTCCTCGCCGCCTTCTCGACGCCGCTGGTGCTCTCCGTGCACTCGGTCGTTTCCTTCGACTTCGCCATGGCGCTCACGCCGGGCTGGCACGCGTCGATCTTCCCGCCGTACTTCGTCGCCGGTGCCATCTTCTCCGGCTTCGCGATGGTGTGGACGATCGCCATCCCGATGCGCAAGTGGTTCAAGCTCGAGCACTACATCACGCTCAACCACCTCGATGCCACGGCCAAGGTCGTGCTCTTCACGTCGCTGGTGGTGGGCTCGGCGTACCTGATCGAGTTCTTCATCGCGTGGTACAGCAGCGTGCGCTTTGAGCAGGAGTTCTTCTGGAACCGCGTGTTCGGTCAGTGGTGGTGGGCGGCCTGGACGCTGCTCCTCTGCAACATGGCCATGCCGATGTCGCTGTGGTCGCAGAAGCTCCGCCGCAATCCGACGTGGCTGTTCATCCTGTCGCTGTTCATCAACCTCGGCATGTGGTTCGAGCGCTTCGTCATCGTGGTGCCGTCGCTCTCCCACGAGTTCGAACCGTGGCAGTGGGGCGGGTACACGGTGAGCTGGGTCGACATGTCGTTCCTGGTGGGCTCGTTCGGCTGGTTCTTCATGTGGTTCCTGCTGTTCGTGAAGCAGTTGCCCGTGATGGCGATCGCCGAGCTCAAGGAAATCGTGGTGCCGCGCACGAAATACGCGCACGAGCACGGTGTCGATACCGCCGGTCTTCATCATCCGTATGGCACGGAAACCCCCGGGGAGGACGAGTGATGCGCGGCGTAACTGGCGCGTTCCATGAGCTCGACACCACGGTGGCGGCCATCGAGGACCTCAAGAAGAAGCGCCTCGGGGATGTCACGGTGTATTCGCCGACCATTCGGCACGAGCTCGATCATGCAATCGATGCCCCGGTCTCCATCGTCCGGCGTTTCACGCTGGTGGGTGGTTTGCTGGGGGTGAGCTTCGGCTACTGGATCGCGATCTGGTCGTCGAACTACTGGCCGCTCGTCACGGGCGGCAAGGCGATCGCGTCGTGGATTCCCTACACCATCATCGGTTTCGAGGTGATGGTGCTCGTCGGCGCCCTGTCCACGGTGGCCGGCATGTTCATCAACTCGCGCATCCCGCGCCTGACCACCACCACCGGATACGACGCCCGTTTCTCGGGCGGCTACTTCGGCATCCATGTCGCGTGTGACGCCAGCAAGGCCGATCAGGCCGAAGCCCTGATGCGTCAGCACGGCGCGGCGGAGGTGCGGCGTGAAGCCTGAACCTTTCCTCATGTCTTCTGCCGTGACACGCGTCCTGCGCCTGTCTTCCGCGGTGGTGCTGCCGGTGGCGTTCGGCGCCTGCAACTGGTTCACCGATTTCAAGACGCAGCCCAGCATCGAACCCTGGGAGCCGGTGTCGCAGCTCGCGTCGGACACCACCACCCCGCCGCGGGGCAACCCGCAAGGGTCGGTGCCGGTGCAGGGGATGACGGCGGCCGCCTGGCAGATCAGCTACGAGCGTCTGCCGGTGGTGATCGATTCGTTCAATCCCATCCCGAATCCGCACCTCGCCACCGAAGCCTCGGTGGAGAACGGCCGGAAGCACTACCAGATCAACTGCGCCGTGTGCCACGGCATGGCCGGCGATGGCAACGGAGGCCTCAAGAAGGTCAACGCCGCCTACGGCTTCAGCCCCAGCCTGCTCACACCGCAGGCGCTCGGACGCTCCGACGGCTACCTGTACGGCATGATCCGCAACGGGCGCGGCCTGATGCCCAGCTACAACCGTATCGAAGACCAGGATCGCTGGGATGTGGTGAACTACATCCGGGCGCTCCAGGGCAAGGGATCGGTCAAGGCGGATACCACGCTCATCGGATACCCGGGTCAGAACGGCACCACGGTGCCGCGCGCTTCGGCCACGGCGCCCACGCGTCCCGTGCCGTTCGTTCGCCCGACGCAGACCCCCACGCCCGGTTCGCCGAACCTCAATTCGGGCACGTTCAAGGGCAACAACGAGTTCGACACCATGCGCAAGCTGCACGGATCGCACGACGAGAAGGCCGCTGCCGGTGAAGGCAAGGAGAAGCACGAGTGAGCCAGCACTATCACTATCCGCAACGCCAGGAGTTCGCCAAGCGCCTGGTCGCGAAGCCGGTGCCGGCGAGTCTCAAGACTCTCAGTCTGGTCGCCGCGCTGGTCGGTGTGGCCGTGTTTGCCTTCGGCCTGTTCACCAACCCCGACCGGGCCTGGCAGGCGCTGCACTTCAACTGGTTGTACTTCGCGTCGGTGTCCACGGCCGGTGTCGCGTTCGCGGCCATTCAGCGCATCGTGACGGCGCGCTGGTCGCGGCCCGTCATCCGGTTTGCCGAAGGGTTCGTGGCGTTCGTGCCGGTCGCGTTCGTCATCCTGCTCGCGATCCTGCTGTTCAGTGGTGACCACATCTTCACATGGGCCGGCCGCGAGGCGGTGCCCACCGTGGAGAAGGCCACCTATCTGAATCCCACGTTCTTCCTGATCCGCGGCATCTTCTTCTTCGGTCTGATGACCGTGCTGCAGCTGCTGTTCGTCTGGCACTCGGTGAAGATGGACGTGGCGGTGATGCCGGAATACGGCGCCAAGTGGGCGGCCGGACTCCGCGCGAAGATGCGGGCCGCATGGACCGGCGACGAACGTCGGGAGCTGCACTCCCAGCACTCGCTGCAGGGCAAGCTCGCGGTGGCCGTGTGCATCGCGTTCCCCATCGGGTGGTGCTTCATGGCGTGGGATTATTCCATGTCCATCTCGCTCCACTTCCAGCAGACGATGTACGCGTGGATCTTCTTCATGGGCGCGTGGGTGAACATGATCATGCTCACCGCACTGCTGTCGATGTGGTGGCGCAAGCATCTCGATGCCCCGGATCTGGTCACCATGGACCACTTCTGGGACCTCGGCAAGCTCGGGTTCGCGTTCACCGCGTTCATCGGCTACATCAGCTTCAGCCAGTACCTGGTGATCTGGTACGGCAACCTGCCGGAAGAGACGCACTTCTATCGTCTGCGCCTGTCGGGCGTGTGGAAGACGATGACCACGCTGATCCCGATCTTCGGTTTCGTGCTGCCGTTCTTCGGACTCATCTCCAAGGCCGCCAAGCTGTACCTGCCGACGTTCGTGCTCTTCGCGGTGTGCAGCATGATCGGCATCTATCTGCATCGCTACATCGAGATCTATCCGAGCATCTACGGTGAGGCGACGAGCCTGCCGTTCGGACTGCTGGAGATCGGTCAGACGGTCGGCTTCATCGGCCTCTGGGCGTTCAGCTACTTCGCGTTCATGGATGCCTTCCCCGTGATGCGCGTGTTCATGATGACCACGCCGTTCAAGGATGAAGTCCAGGTCCCGGTGAACCCGAAGACCATGGAACCGCTGCCGGCGCACGAATAAGGCTGGCCGGTGAAAGACGAACGGGCGGGGCGATCGATGTGATCGCCCCGCCCGTTTTTCATATCCCGTGATTATTTCGTCCAGATCGCGATCACCCCGCATCCCCCATGTCCCGTCAGCCATTCCTGCGGCACCGTGGCGGTACCGGTGTACACCTCCACCCCCCGGATATCCCGCGGATTGATGGTGTTGAGATTGAAGAGCGGCTGTCTCTCATCGCCGTTGAAAACGACCTGGCCGTTCAAGACCACGGTGGCGTAACACGCGGCGTTCCCGGGATCGGCACCGCGGTTTACTTCCTCCAGGCGTATTTTGCGACTGAGGAGGAGTGTCTCCGCCCCGCGCCGGCTGGCGTACCAGGCTTCGTTGCCCCGGCCCCGCACGATGCTCACGCCAGGAATGGCCGCCACGATGTCGCCAACCTGTCGTCCGTCGGCCTGGGCAAAATCCTCCGCCGTCAGATACCGTCCGATCTTCCTGGCCCGCCGTTCTTCGAATCCGGCGAATCGTGCCTCGATCGGGGTGGCCTCCACCTTCACCTTGGCCAGTTCGGTCGGCGCCGCCTCGAGGACATACTCGTAGTCCACGCCCGTCGCCGAGACGATGGACGCCATCGTGCTGAATGGACGATAGCCGAGCTTCCGTGCGGTGATGAGATAGCGACCCGGTGTGATGTCCACCAAGGTGAATGCACCCGTGGAATCGGTGGTGGTCGTACGCTTCAACACCGCGATCCCGATCTCCACGTCGGAGATGGGACGTCCGTCGGATGCGGCGATCACGCGACCGGTGAGTACGGCCTGCGCTGCCGCATCGGATGCGGATGCGAGCAGGATGACGGTCGCCGCTATTGTCGGGGCGAACGACGAGCGCGGAAAATGGACCATGGTCGGGAGAATGGAATGGGAAGAAAATATACCGGCCCGAGGCCGGTCATTCGACCAGCGAAAACAGGCTTGCCGGATCGACGGTGATCTGACCGTATCGCGCAATGAAGTGGAGGTGCGGTCCGGTCACGCGACCGCTTGCTCCGACCTGGCCAATCGTCTGGCCGCGTTGCACCGTGTCTCCAACGGCCACCAGCTGTTTGCTGAGATGCAGATAGGCCGTGACGATCCCCGCGCCATGATCGATGTAAATGACATTGCCGCCCAGATAGAACGCATCGACGATGCGCACCACTCCGCGATTCGACGCGGCGACGGGGGTGCCGACCGCGCCCGCGAAATCGGTACCCATGTGCCGACTCGTGACCGTTCCATTGAACATGCGACCACCACCAAACGGACTGGTGATGCGTGACGGGCGTGGTCGAGCGAAGGGTTGCTCGAACAGTGGTGGCGTGTCGTGGGCTGCGCGGGATACCTGCGCGGCCCGCGCCGATTCACGGGCAAGTCGGGCACTCAATGCGGAATCGGGAGGTGCCGAGAACCGCGGTGCCACCTGCAGGCGCTCCATGCGATAACTCCCCGCCGCGGTGGGAATACGAAGGCTCGTCGTCCCTCCACCGACGCACTGCAGGCGCAGGGTGATGCCCCGCGAGGAATCGATGGGAATACCGGCAAACGCATGAAGGTCCGCGCCACTGCCGGCCAGATGCAAAGGCTCTCCTCCCAGCGATGCGGCGGTCACGCCATTGCAGCCCGCGATGCCGGAGGCCTCGACCCCGAAGATGCGACCTCCTTCGGTCGCACCGCCAAGCGGTATCCGGACAATCGTGCCGGCCACTGGTGCCGCGGGCGAGGCGCTTCGGGCGGCACGTTGTGCCAACGCACGGCCAGGCCATGCGGCAACCCCCGCCACAAGTGTCAACAAGGCCACTGCGCTCGATACGCGATAGCGGGAAAGCATCGGCAAACTCCGGGTGACCGATTTCGGGGGTTGACGATTTCGACGGCTGCGGAAGGCCAGCGGTTGGCCGCAGCGGAATCCATCCAGAAAGATCCCAATGATACCCGCCAGAGATCGCTTCGATATCCAACTGGTCGGATGATCCCGATTTCCGTCGTTTCATATCTGTTCGTATACAATTTTGTATGTAAGTTTGGCTCGAGAGTGCAGATCGACTGGTCCACCGCCTTTCCTCCCCGCCGGAGTCCCGCATGAGCGAACCCCACACCCTCCGCCGGACCCTCGGATTCACCGATCTGCTGCTCATCGGGATCGGCACGGTCATCGGCTCGGGCGTGTATCTCGTGCCCAGTGTCGTCCTGCGTGAAGCGGGCATGCGGCCCGGTGCCGCGCTCGGCGTGTGGGTCGTGGGCGGCGTCCTGTCGTTGCTCGGCGCCCTGACCTATGCCGAACTCGGAGCTGCGAAGCCCGATGCCGGTGGTTTGTATGCCTATCTGCGCGACGCATTCGGTCCCGGGCTGGCCTTTCTCTACGGCTGGACCATGTTCGTCGTCATCGCTTCGGGATCGATTGCCACGCTGGCCGTGGCCTTCTCCAGTTATCTCGGCCAGCTGGTGACGCTTTCGCCCGTCGCCGCTCGGGTCGTGTCGATCGGTGTCATCGTCCTGCTGGCCGCGATCAACGTGCGCGGGACACGCAACAGCGCCAACCTGCAGAATCTGACGACCGCCGCAAAGGTGGCCGGGCTCCTGCTGCTTGCCGGCGTGCTCATGATGTTTGGACGTGCCCCCACGGCTTCGCCCGGGAGCGGCGCCGCCGGCGGGCTCACGATGACGGGCATCGGCGCGGCCATGATTGCCGTGCTCTGGGCCTACGAAGGCTGGCAATACGTCACCTTCTCGGCCGGCGAGGCGCGTGATCCGCAGAGGGAGTTTCCGCGGGCGATCACCCTGGCCACCGCCGCCCTCATCGTCATCTACCTGCTCGCGAATCTGGGGTACATCGCGGCGCTCGGCCCGGCCGGAGTCGCGGGCAGTGAGCGCGTGGCCGCGGAATCGGTGGCCACCGTGATGGGAGACACGGCGGGCAAGGCCGTCGGTGCGCTCATTCTCCTCTCCATCTTCAGCGCCGCGAATGGGCTGTTCCTCACGACCCCCCGCATGTTTTTCGCCATGGCGCGCGATGGCGTGTTCTTCCGCCGGTTGGCCGACGTGCATCCGCGCTTCGAGACACCGGCTTTCGCGATCGGCGCCATCGCCGTGTGGGCGGCGCTGCTGGCCGCGACCGGCACCTTCCAGCAGTTGCTCACCTACGTCGTGTTCACCGGATGGGCTTTCTACGCGCTCGGCGGTGTCGCCGTGTTCGTGCTGCGCCGGCGCGCTCCCGATGCCCCTCGTCCGTTCCGTGTGCCCGGCTATCCGGTCACGCCACTTCTGTTCGTGCTGGCGGCCGGCGCACTCGTGCTGAACACGATGATCACGCAGCCGATGCGTGCCGCGGTCGGCCTGGGAGCCGTACTGCTCGGCGCACCGGTGTTCTCCCTGTGGCGGAGGCGCTCGCCTCTGGGGTAGGGTCGGGTTGGTGACTAACTTATGGGAATAGGTGGTTCATCCTTTCCTTTCGCCGCTTGTCGTCGATTCGATGGCTGCTTCCAGTATGAAATCCGCTGCACCGTCAGCCGGTGAGAGCGTCACCGGACGCGGGGCCAGCATCACCCGCGCGTACGAAGAGATCCGGGACCTGATCGTCTACGGGCGTCTGGCTCCGGGCACGCGCATCATCGAGAGTGACATCGCCGTGCATCTCGGTGTGAGCCGCACGCCGGTGCGAAGTGCGCTGCATCGGTTGCAGCAGGAAGGCTACATCACGGCAGTCGACCGCGCGAAGGAGCGGCGACTGGTGGTCGCACCGCTCACGCAGAGTGATGCGCTCGAGTTGTTTCTCATGGTCGGGCAACTCGAAGGATTGGCGGCGCGCCTGGCGGCCGAACAACCGGCCACCGACCGTGCGGCCCTGGTGACGCAGATGCGGGCGCTCAACGGCGATCTGGCGAGCGCCGGACGGTCGGTGCCATCGGTTCCGTCGCGATTCTTCGAGCTCGACATGGCCTTTCATCGCAGCTATGTCGTGGCTGCGGCCGGTCCCCGGTTACTCGCCCTGCACGAAGCCATCAAGCCCCAGGCCGAGCGCTATACGCGGCTCTATGTGAACTCCCTGGTCGATGAGATCGGCAAGTCGGTGACCGAGCACGAGGAGATCAATCGTGCCATCGAGATGGGTGATCCGGAAGCGGCGGAGAAGGCGGTGGAGGCGAATTGGCGGAATGCCGCCAATCGCCTCGCGCAGGTGATCGACCATCACGGCGAGCGCGGCCGCCTGTAGGCCGCGCGGTTCTTCGGTGCGATTCAGCTCCGGTCGACCCGACTCAACGCAACACCACGCGCCGCACCGTCAGTGCGTCGATGCGGTCGATGTCGACCGCCACACCCAGTCCCGGCGTGGCCAGGGGCACCGGCACCATGCCATCGCTCGTCATGGTCCATTCCGGCGTCACCACATCCTGCGCCCAGTACCGCGCACTCGGCGAGAGATCGCCCGGCTTGGTGAATCCCGGCAGCGAGGCCAGCGCGACGTTGCAGGCGCGACCGACACCACTCTCGAGCATGCCACCGCACCACACCGGGATGTCGTGTGTGAGGCAATAGTCGTGAATCGCCAGCGAGCTCGTGAAGCCGCCCACGCGCCCCGGCTTGATGTTCACGATGCGGCCCGCACCCAGCGTGACCATGTCGCGAGCCCGGTCCACCGAGGTGATGGACTCATCGAGACACACCGGCGTCGTGAGCCGCCGTTGCAGCGTGGCATGCTGCACGAGATCGTCCCACGCCAGCGGCTGTTCGATCATCATGAGATCGAACGCATCCAGTTCGGCCAGCAACTCGATGTCGTTCAGCGTGTACGCGTTGTTCGCATCGGCCATGAGGGGCGCCGACGGCAGTGCCTCGCGGGCCGCGCGTACATAGGCCACATCCTGCCCGGGCGCGATCTTGATCTTCACCTTCCGGTAGCCTTCGGCGATGGCTGCTTGCGCCTTCTCGACGAGGCGCTCGGGCGAGGACTGGATGCCGAGTGAGATACCGGTGGCGATGGCGGCGCGTGTGCCACCGAGGAGGGTGGAGAGGGCCACACCACGTCGCTGTGCCTCGAGCACCCACATGCCCATCTCCACGGCCGCCTTGGCCATCAGATTGCCGCGGAAGTCCGCTTCCAGCACAGGAAACACATCGCGGGCATGTGTGAATTCACGTCCCAGCACGCGGGGAGCCACCCATTCCGTCATGGCGATCCACGCCGTGTCGATGGCTTCCGGGCTGTAGTTCGGTTGCTCGCCCGCCACGCCCTCACTCCAGACGGTGACTCCGTCCACGTCACGAAGCTCGAGCAGCGTGATACGACGTTCGGTGACTTCACCGGAGGAGATGCGGAACGGTTCGCGCAGCGGCAGCCGGATCTCGCGCAGCGTGATCTGATCGAGACGAATCATGATGGAATGGAAGAGCGGGAGAGACCTTCGGGAGCAACGAGTTCGTAGAACGGCGGTTCGGCCCCCCGGGCGCGCTGGAAGCCGACGACTTCGAAGCCGACGCCGAGGTAATACGTGAATGCACGGCGGGTGGCGCTGCGCCAGGCCGCACGCTGTCCTGGCGTCAGGACATCGAGGTCCACGGGCACCGCCACGCGTACCACCGTGGCGTTCGGATGATCTTCTTCGACGGGCGACGGGTCATCGAGCGCGGGACGCACCACGTACAGACCACCGGGGAGTGGGGCAGGGCCCGCCATCGGGATGCTGGCCGGCGTGGTCGACACCCTGTCCTGTGTCAGTTCCCAGCGAGCGACCCAGCGATCGGTATCCACGCCACCATGCAGTGGGCTGCCCGTGTTGCTGCCGTACATGTTGACGACATACTCCGAAGCGTGAGCGCCCAGGCGCATCAGATTGAGATGGGCATTGCGGGCCACGAGCGGATCGAAGGTCCAGTACATCGTGGTGAGGCCGGAGGCGAGGCAGAGTTCGCGCTGATAGCGCTTGAGGCGCTCTCCGATGTGTACACCGCGGGCCTCCTTGCGGACGGCCAGAAGATCGGACCAGTGCGCGAGTGCGCCGTCCTTGAGACCGGTGAGGCCGAAGACGAAGCCCAGCATGCGACCGTCCGGCGCGAAGGCGGCGGCGCAGACGCCGGTCAGTTTCTGAGCGACGAGGAGGATGGCCACCGGCACGCGTTCGCGAAAACCGGGTCCCCAGATCTCTTCCTGTATCTGCACACACTCCTGGTATTCCTCGAGCGACGTGACCCGTCGGATGGTGATGCCATCCGTATCGACGAAGGGCGGAATCGACCGTGGAGACGGCGTCGGGAGGCAGGCAGTTGTCAGCATGCGCAGGAATGGAAAGCGGGCGTCGGCAGGAGCGGTCATCCCATGAAGAAGGGACGAGGGCCGGAAGTACTCTTGCCGAACGGATGAGCACAACATAACTTCTCGTTCGCTTGTATACAATTAGGTGTACAGAAAAGCGTGCACCTGATCCCGCCGTCGACTGCCCGACACCCCCCCTCCCACCTCGTCGGAGCCCCCGCATGCGATCCTCCCCAGGATGGCGTCTCCCAGGCTTCCTCCCGCCAAGCCGGTTCGTCCCCTTCTCCCGCCGTGCGGTGGTCGGGGTCTTCGCCTTCCTCATCCCCGCCGCACTGCACGCCCAGAATGGCACCGTTGTCGGACGCGTCACGGACGCAGCCACGACATCGCCCATCGCCGCCGTGCAGATCGTCGTGGAAGGCACCACGCTCGGAGGAACCTCTGGCACAGATGGACGCTACCGCCTCGTCAACGTCCCCGCTGGTCCGCACGTCCTCGTCGCCCGACGCATCGGGTACACGGCGCTGCGGCAGGCGGTCACCGTCACCGCGAACGGTGAGGTGACGGTCAACCTTGCCATCACGCAGAGCGCCATCGCGCTCGACCAGGTCGTGGTCACCGGCACGGCCGGCGCGCAGGAGAAGCGTGCCATCGGCAATGCCGTCGCCACCATCAACGCGGCCGACGAACTCCGGAAATCGGGGTCCACCAATATCACCAGTCTGCTCAACGCCCGCGCGCCCGGTGTCACCGTGCGTGCCCGCAGCGGCCGACTGGGGGCGGGACCGGCCATCGAGATCCGCGGCCGCAACAGTCTGTCGCTCGAGAATGCGCCGCTCATCTACGTGGATGGCGTGCGTATCAACAACGCCACCAGCACCGGGCCGCAGGGCGTCTCCGGTCGTCTGGGTGGACAGGGCGCGAGCGTGGCCGGCCGTCTCAACGACATCGATCCCAACGACATCGAGAGCATCGAAGTCATCAAGGGACCGGCGGCCGCCACCATCTATGGGACGGAAGCCGCCAACGGCGTCATCCAGATCATCACCAAGCGTGGTGGCGCGGGCAGTCAGCCGCAGATCAGTCTGCAGACCGAGCTGGGCACGATGGAGTTCGCCAACGCCGAATCGCGGATTCCCACGAACTACTATCGTGTGCCCGCATCGGGGGAGATCGTCACCTGGAACGGCGTCAAGTCCGAAGCCGACAGCGGCCGTCCGCTCTTCCGCACCGGTCAGGTCCGACGCTATCAGGGCTCGGTTTCCGGCAGCCGCGATCTGCTGCGGTACTACGCGAGCAGCACCTACGAGAACTCGCTCGGCATCGAACCCAACAACTCGATCCGGCAGTTGACGCTGCGTTCCAACTTCGACGTGCAGACGCGGCCGTCCACGAATCTCGCCACGAGCTTCGGGTATGTCACCGCGGCCAACCATCTGGGCGCGGATGCCGGGGCATCGCCGATGCTCGGCGCGACCGCCGGGCACGGCAATGTCTTCCCCGCCACACGGGGCTTCTTCGCCACGGTGCCGGAAGTACCGCAGCAGCTCTATGACAACGCCGACTACATCGATCGGTTCACCGCCAGCACCACGCTGAGCAACACGCCGGTCTCGTGGTTCACGCACCGGGTGATCGCGGGCATCGACTATACGGGCGAAGATGCGCGGGGTCTCGAACGTTTTGCACCGCCGGAAATCGCCAAGTACCTGACGCCCGCCGCGGCCGCCGGTAGCATCGGCCAGACGTTGCGTCGCAACAGCATCATCAGCGGCGACTGGAGCGGCAGTGCGAACTTCAATCTCACCTCGGCGCTGTCCTCGCGTACGTCGGTGGGCGGTCAGTACTATCGCCGGGCATCCAACACCAGCTTCCTCGGCGGACTGGCGTTCCCCGCGCCCGGGGTCGAGACCGTCAGTGGTGCCACGCAGGCGGTGGCGTCTTCGCAGAGTGAAGTCACCAACACCACCATCGGCGCCTTCGGTGAACAGCAGTTCTCCTGGCGTTCCCGTCTCTTCCTGACAGGCGGCCTGCGCGTCGACAACAACTCCGCGTTCGGCAAGGACTTCAAGTGGGTCACCTATCCCAAGGTGAGCGGTTCGTGGGTGATCGGCGAAGAATCGTTCTTCCCGCTCAAGGATGTCATCAACACGTTCCGTCTGCGTGCGGCGTATGGTGAATCGGGCCGTCAGCCGGCGGCCTTCGCGGCGCTGCGCACCTTCTCCGCCGCCACCGGTCCGAACGGATCCGCTGCGGTCACGCCTTCGTCGCTCGGCAATCCGGATCTCCGCCCCGAGCGCGGCAAGGAAGTGGAACTCGGCTTCGAAGCCGGCCTCTTCCAGCGTCTCACCGTCGACTTCACCTACTTCAACAAGCGCACGCTCGATCAGATCGTGAGCCAGGCAGTGGCGCCGTCCAGCGGCTTCCCCGGCAGCCAGTTCCGCAATCTCGGCCAGGTGAACAACCACGGGATCGAGATGAGCAGCACCTACCGTGTCATCGCGCGGCCCGGGCTCAACTGGGAAATCACCGGCAATCTCGCCACGAACAGGGACGAGATCATCGATCTGGGTGGCATCCAGAACGTCGTTGCGAGTCCCGGTTTTGCCAACATCGTGGGCTATCCCATCGGCAGTGTCTTCACGAAGCGCGTGGTGTCGGCCGATCGGGATGCCACCACCGGGTTCGCCACCAATGTGTTGTGTGATGGCGGAGCAGGTAAAGCGCCGATGGCCTGCGCACAGGCCCCCTTCGTGTACATCGGGACGCCCACGCCGCGTACGACCGGTGCCATCAGCACGACGCTCAACATCGGTGACCGGCTGCGGTTGTACGGTCTGGGCGATTTCCGCCGCGGCAATCTTCTCTGGAACGCCAACGAACAACTCCGCTGCACGGGTGGCGCCGGCGCGCAATTCTGTCGCGCCAGCTACTACCCGCTCGAGTTCTCGCCCATCTATCTCGCCGGCATCGTGCCGACGGCGGCCACGCAGGGACTCACCCAGGGCTACTACCAGGACGCGTCGTTCTTCAAGCTGCGCGAGCTGTCGGCCACGTACACACTGCCCCAGTCGCTGGTGGGGGCGCGTACCAGCATCACGGTGGCCGGTCGCAATCTCTGGACGTCGACCAAGTACAACGGCCTCGATCCCGAGTCGAACGTGAACAACGCGGGCTCGAGCACGATCAACCAGGAGCAGGGCGTCACACCGCCGCTTCGCCAGTTCTCCGCCACCATCAACATCGTCTGGTGAGCCCCATGCGCCTCTCTCCCATCGTGATCCTGGGCGTGGCGGTCTCCAGCTACGTGCTGACGGCCTGCACCGAAATCACGGCCCTCGAACAGAACAACCCCGGACAGGTTTCGGCCGCGTCCGTCTACACCCCCCCCAACGCGCAGCTTCTCGTGAACGGCGCCATCTCCGACTTCGAATGCGCCTATACGCGCTACGTGGTCGGCAGCGGGCTGCTCATCGACGAGTTGGCCAACGCCATCGGTGCGGTCGCCAACTACGACTACGAAGCGCGCCGGCTCCCCACCAACGCCTCGTACGGCACCGCCAACTGCGGTTCCAATCAGCAGCCCCCCATCTACTCGACGCTCTCCACCGCGCGTGGATCGGCGGACACGGTGCTGGCACGGCTCCGTGAGTGGAAGGACGCCGATCTGCCCACCGGCGTGAGTCGCCAGCGGCTCATCGCGCAGGCGGCGACGTATGCCGGTTACAGCCTCGTGCTGATGGGTGAAGGCATGTGTTCAGCGGCCATCAACGTGGGGCCCGAACTGCAGCCGGCCGCGATCTTCGCGGAAGCGAAGAGCCGTTTCGATGCCGCGGTGACGGAGGCCACGGCCGTGAACGATGCGGCCACGCTCAACCTCGCGCTGCTGGGTCGCGCCCGCACACTGCTCAATCTCAAGCAGGCCGCCGCAGCCGCCACGGACGCCGCGAAGATTCCCGCGTCGTTCAACGCCACGACGGGAACCGATGCGGTGCAGGTGCGCCGGCAGAACTTCGCATTCCTCACCATCAATCAGAACTCGTTCAGCACGGTCGATGCGTCGTTCCGTGGCCTCACGATCAATGGGGCTGCCGATCCGCGTGTGGCGGTGACGAATCAGAACCGCAACGGCACGGCTCCCGGTGTGGCCATCTGGACGGCCGACAAGTATCCGTCACTCACGACGGTCATGTCGATCGCGCGGTACGCCGAGGCGCAGCTCATCGTGGCCGAAGCCCGTCTGGAGGCTGGCGATCTTTCCGGCGCCGTGGCGGCCATCAATGCGGTCCGGGCATCGCGTGCCGGTGTGCCGGCCTATGACGGCACGGGGCAGACGGCCGAGCAGGTGCGGGCCACGCTCATCGAGGATCGTCGTCGTGAGCTCTTCCTCGAAGGGCATCGGCTGGGCGACATTCGTCGCTACGGCCTGCCGCTCAACCCCGCGGCGGGCACGGCCTACTCCGTGGGCGGCGGCGTGTACGGGACGCAGAACTGCTTCCCGCTGCCCGACGTCGAACGTGTGAACAATCCGAATATCGGCAGATGAACACGGTCATGAGACGCCTGGCCTCACTGCTCTGCGGACTGGCGGCTCTCGTGGCCTTGCCGGCCGTCGGTGCGCAGGCACCGACGGCCGCCGACAGTGCGCGCCTGGCAAACTACGAGCGCCGGGAGGTCATGATCCCGATGCGCGACGGCGTGAAGTTGCACACGTTCGTCTTCGCGCCAAAGGATCAGCAGGGCGCGTTACCCTTCATCCTCACGCGCACGCCGTACGGCATCGGTGGGGCGGCGGGGAGTTTCATCACATCGTACGCGGAGCTGGCCGACGAACGCTACATCTTCGTCTTCCAGGACATCCGCGGGCGATTCGATTCGGAAGGACAGTTCGTGATGTTGCGCTCACCGCGCAACAAGAAGGACCCCAAGGCCATCGACGAAAGCACCGATACCTGGGACACGATCGACTGGCTGCTCGCCAACGTGCCGCGCAACAACGGTCGGGTGGGACAACTGGGGGTCTCGTATCCCGGCTGGCTCACGGTGATGTCGATGCTCGATCCGCATCCCGCGCTCAAGGCGGTGTCCCCGCAGGCATCGCCGGCCTCGATGTTCATCGGCGACGATTTCCATCACAACGGCGCATTCCGTCTGGCGTACGGATTCGAGTACGTGGCCATGATGGAGAGCGGCAAGGGGATGCAGCGATTCCCGTTCGACAAGGTGGACAACTATTCGTGGCACCTCGAGAACGGTCCGCTGTCCAACATCGACCGCAAGTATTTCAAGGGCGAGCGGCCCACATGGAACGATTTTGTTTCGCATCCGAACTTCGATGCGTTCTGGAAGCGTGAGGCCCTCGCGCAATATCTCGATCGGGTCAACGTGCCCACGCTCAATGTGGGAGGCTGGTGGGATCAGGAAGACTTTTACGGTCCACTCACCATCTACCAGGAACTCGAGAAGCACGACACCAAGGGGATAAACTATCTCGTGGTGGGGCCGTGGAATCACGGGGCGTGGCGTGGTGCGTCGGGGCAGCGACTGGGCAACATCGATTTTGGCAGTGCCACCGCGCCGTATTTCCGGCGCACCATCGAAGCGCCGTGGTTCGCATACTGGCTGAAGGACAAGGGCACGCTCACCCTGGCCGAGGCCACCACCTTCGAAGCCGGCGCAAACGAATGGCGCCAGTACGACACGTGGCCGCCCCGAAAGAACGTCGGCCCGCGTCGTCTCTATTTTCACGCCGACGGCAAACTTTCTTTCGATCCGCCAAAGGCCGGTGATCCCAGGCCATACGATTCGTATGTCTCCGATCCCGCGAAGCCCGTGCCGTATCGCGCGCGTCCCATCCTGGCCACGTTCGGACCGGGATCGACGTGGGCCCAGTGGCTGGCCGACGATCAACGGTTCGTGCAGGACCGTCCCGATGTCGTGGCGTGGGAAACGCCGGTGCTCGAAAACGATGTCACCATTGCCGGGGACATCGTCGCCCGTCTGATGGCGACCACCACCGGCACCGATGCCGACTGGGTGGTCAAGCTCATCGACGTGTATCCGGAAGATCATCCCAAGCTCGGCGGCTACCAGTTCATGGTGGCCAACGAGGTGCTGCGCGGGCGCTTCCGCAGCAGCTATGAACACCCGGAACCCATCGTGGCCGGCAAGGCCACCGAGTTCAAGGTCGGCCTGCACACCCAGAACTACCGGTTCCGCAAAGGGCATCGCATCCGCGTGCAGATCCAGAGCAGCTGGTTCCCGCTGATCGATCGCAATCCGCAGACGTTCGTGCCCAACATCTTCAAGGCGAACGCCGCCGATTTCCGCGTCGCCACACAGCGCATCTATCGCTCGCCGACGCTGTCGTCGTATCTGCAGATGTCGATCGTCACCTCCAACCCGATCGTGCCGTGATCACGTTTTCCCGCACCGCCCGCCAGGTGATCGCTTCGATCGTACCGGCGGCGTTCCCGATGGCGCTCGCGGTCGCGCCCACCGCGCTCGGGGCGCAGTCACGCGAGCCGTTCCCCGGTCTCGACGCCTATGTGAACAAGGCGCTCGAAAGCATGAAGGTGCCGGGGCTGGGTCTCGCCATCGTGCGCAACGATTCGGTGATCTACGTCAAGGGCTACGGCGTGCGGGACGTGAACACGAAAGCCCCGGTGGAGGAACGCACGATCTTCGCCATCGGGTCGTCGTCGAAGGCGTTCACGTCCGCCTCGATCGCCATGCTGGTGGACGAGAAGAAGGTCGATCTCGACGCCCCCGTGACGCGCTACATCCCGAGCTTCCAGATGTACGACCCGTACGTTTCGCGTGAGCTCACGGTGCGCGATCTGCTGTCGCATCGCAGCGGTCTCGCGCGCGGTGAACTGGCGTGGTATGGCTCGGGCTTCGATCGCGACGAACTGGTGCGCCGCATCCGCTTCCTGCAGCCGTCGTGGAGCTTCCGCTCGCAGTTCGGCTACCAGAACCTGATGTACATCACCGCAGGGCAAGTGGTGGCCAAGGCGTCCGGCATGAGCTGGGACGATTTTGTCTCGACGCGCATCTTCGCGCCGCTCGGCATGGGCAACAGCAGCACCACCATCCGGGCTCTCGACAAGCGCACCGATCTCGCCTCGCCCCACGCCAACGCCGACAGCGGCGGCGGGGTGGTCGCGGTGAAGTGGCGCAATCTCGACAACGCGGGCCCTGCCGGCTCCATCAACTCCAACGCGGTGGACATGGCGCAGTGGGTGCGCATGCTGCTCGGCGACGGAAAGTACGGCGGCAAGCAGGTCATCAGCCGGCGTCTGGTCGAGGAGATGCGCCAGTCGCAGATGTTCATCCGCCTGGACTCCGCGGCGCGGGCCAACAACCCCGACACGCATTACTCCTCGTACGGACTGGGCTGGTTCCTCGAAGACTATCGCGGCAAAGCGCTGGTGCATCACGGCGGGAACGTGGACGGCTTCACGGCGCTCGTGGCCATGTTGCCCGAAGACAAGTTCGGCGTGGTGCTGCTCACCAACATGAACGGCTCGGGACTGCCGCAGCCGCTGCTGCACAAGATCCTCGACATGCACCTGGGTGGATCGGGTCGCGACTGGGTGGCCGACGCCGTGACACGACAGGAGCAGGCACGCGCCCGGGCGGCGGCCGCCGCGGCCCGCAATCCGCAGGCGCAGACCAGGCCTTCGGGTGGCAAGCCGACGTTGGCCCTGTCGGAATATGTGGGCACCTACGTGGACAGCCTCTACGGCGAGATGGTGGTGCGCGAGCAGAACGGCGGACTGCATCTCACCTTCGGCCCCACCTGGCGCTCCCAGATGGTGTACTGGAACGCCGACAACTTCCGCGTGAAGTTCGACACGCCCGTGCTGCCCGCGTTCTTCGTGAACTTCCGCGTGAACCCGCAGGGGAAGGTGAACGAATTGATCGCCGACCTCGTCGGGGTGCCGGTGTCGTTCGTGCGTCGCCCCACGCCGCCGCGTCCCCCGCCGATCGACTACTCGGCGCCCGCGAACGCGCCGTACATCGCGATCAACGTCACCGTGCCCACGCGCGAAGGGCACACCCTCGCCGGCACGCTCACGATTCCGAAAGTCGCCAGCGCGAGCGCCAGAGTGCCCGCCGTCGTGACCATCACGGGATCGGGGGGACAGACGCGCGACGAACCGTTCTCCGCCACCACCAACTTCCGCCCGTTCCGCCAGATCGCCGATTCACTCGCACGCCGTGGCATCGCCACGTTGCGCATGGACGATCGTGGGATCGGGGAATCCACCGGCGATCATGCCAAGGCCACGAGCTCTGACTTCGCCGAGGACATCCGCGCGGGACTCGCGTATCTGCGCACACGTCCGGAGATCGATGCCGGCAAGCTCGGCCTCGTGGGGCACAGCGAAGGTGGTCTCATCGCGCCCATCGTGGCCACACGTGAACCCGATCTCAAAGGCATCGTGCTGCTTGCCGGACCGGGCAAGCGTGGACGTGACATCCTCACGTTCCAGCTCAGGAACCTCGCCGAGAAGGACACATCCCTCACGCCGGCCAAACGCGCCGAGCAGATCGGTCGCATCCCCACGTACATCGATTCACTCGCGGCCACCAACCCGTGGATGAAGTACTTCTTCGATCACGATCCGCTGGCCACCGCGAAGCAGGTGAAAACGCCGGTGCTCGTCCTCAACGGCGCCACCGATCAGCAGGTGACACCGGATCAGGTGGCAGCGCTGGTGAAGGCGTTCAAGGCCGGTGGCAACAGGGATGTCACGTCGCGGGTGTTCCCCAGGCTCAATCATCTGTTCGTCTACGATCCGGTGGGCTATCCCGGCGGGTATCAGAACCTGACCAACTTCGATGTTGCGCCAGAAGTCCTCGGCACCGTGGCCGACTGGCTGGCGCAACGGTTGCGGTGACACGATGATGCCCATCTCTTCCGTCTCGCGCGTCTTCCGGACCCGGCTGAGTGTCATCGCCGGCGCCGCTCTCGTCACCTTGGGCGTTGCATCGCCAATCGCGGCGCAGAACGTGCTGCCCGTCAAGGGCGGACGTGGCGATCAGGCCGTCGTAGCCAGACTCGACGCCGATATCGCCGCCGCGGTCAACGTGTGGAAGACTGCCGGACTGGCCGTGTCCATCGTACGCAACGACAGCGTGCTGCTGTCGAAAGGGTATGGTCTTCGCGAAGTCGGCAAACCCACGCCGGTCGATGCCGACACGCGTTTTGCGATCGGGTCCACCACCAAGGCCATGACGTCGCTGGCGCTCGCCATGCTCGTCGATGAAGGCAAGGTGCGGTGGGACGCACCGGTGATCGAATACCTGCCGGCGTTCAAGCTGTCCGATCCGTGGGTGACACGTGAACTCACCGTGCGCGACATCCTCACGCATCGCGCCGGCCTGGGCAACGCGGATCTGCTGTGGACGGGCACCGACTTTTCCTCCGAGGAGATCCTGCGGCGTGTGGCCACCGTGCAACCCGCCTATTCGTTCCGCGCCGGATGGATCTACCAGAACATCATGTACGCGGTGGCCGGCGCGGTGGTCGAAGCCGCGTCGGGCAAAACGTGGGATGCGTTTCTCGAGCAGCGCATCTTCGCGCCGCTCGGCATGAATGGCACCATCACGCGGTTGTCCAAGGTGGAAGGGCAACCGAATGTGGCCAGTCCGCACCGTATGGTGAACGATTCCATCCGCCTCACGGTCAATCGGGCGGTCGACCCCGTGGCCGCGGCGGGCTCCGTGTGGTCGTCGGTGAACGACATGGCCAGGTGGATGCGCTTCGTGCTCGACTCGGGGCGCGTGAACGGCAAGCGCCTGGTGAGCGAAGCGAATTTCAAGGCTTGGATCTCGCCACAGGTTGTGGCCGATCCCTCCACGTATCCGGCGCTCGAGTTGTCGCGGCCGCACTTCTTCCTCTACGGACTGGGCTGGTTCCTGCAGGACTACAACGGACAGGCCGTGGTCATGCACACCGGCAGCATCGACGGCATGAGCGCTCTCATCGGTCTCATTCCCGACAGGAAGCTGGGTGTATACGTGCTGGCGAACACCGATCATGTCGAACTGCGTCATGCCATCATGTACGAAGTGTTCGATCGCCTGGGTGGAGCGGCCGGTACGCCCAAACGCGATTGGAGCGCGGATCTGCTGGCGTTGCAGGCGCGCGAAAATCAGCGTCCGCCGCAGCCGGCGCGTGTGGCCAATGCCAACACGAAGCCCACGCTTCCGCTCGCGTCGTATGTGGCCACGTATCGCAATCCCACCTACGGTGATGTGGTCATCACGCTCGTGGGGGAAACGCTGCACGCCCGGTTCGGCAGCGGCTTCGACGGCGATCTGACCCACGCGCAGTACGACACGTTCCGCGCCCGCTGGAGCGGACGAGGGGAAGGCAACATCACATTCCGCCCCGACGGCAACGGTCGTATTCTCGCCTTGCAGTTGCAGGGCAATCTGTTCACCCGTCTCACGCCTGCCCGGTGAGTCCCGCCATGTGGTTGAAATCCCCGGTTCCCCTGCTGCGCCCATTGGCCCTGACGAGCGCGCTGGCGAGTGTCCTGGCGAGTGTCCTGTTCACATCCCGCCTTCCGGCGCAGGCCGCCACTGCCGAATACGATGTAGTCATCCGCAACGGGCGGGTGCTCGACGGTGCCGGCAATCCGTGGATCCTGGCCGATGTGGCCATCAAGGATGGCCGCTTCGTGCAGATCGGCCGGGTGGCCGGCAAGGGCAAACGGGAGATCGACGCCACGGGACGATACGTCTCACCCGGGTGGATCGACATGCTCGATCAGTCGGGGCGCATGCTGCAGCGCGATGGCAGAGCCGAGAGCAAGCTGTTGCAGGGCATGACCACGGCGCTGGGTGGTGAAGGTGGAACGCCGGTACCTGCCAGTCAGGTGGCGTCGTATTTCGAACAACTCGAGCGGCAGGGCATCAGCGTCAACTTCGGTACGTACTTCGGGGAAGTGCAGGCCCGCACCGCGGTGATCGGGCCGTCGGCGCGTGCGCCCACACCGGCCGAACTCGATCGTATGCGGGCCATTCTCGACACCGCCATGCGGGCCGGTGTGCTGGGAATGAGCACGGCACTCATCTACCCACCGGCCAGCTACGCCACGACCAGCGAGCTCACGGAAATGGCCAAGGTGGCCGCGCGGTACGGCGGCATCTATGCCAGCCATATCCGCGGCGAGGGAGCGGAGGTGGTGCAGTCGGTGCGCGAAGCCATCGAGATCGGCGAACGCTCGGGCACACCGGTGGAGATCTTCCATCTCAAGGTGGCGCACCAGCCGGCCTGGGGTGTCCTCATGGATTCGCTGCGTCAGGTGATCGAAGCCGCACGGGCGCGCAACGTCGATGTGGCCGCCGACATGTACGTGTACACGGCGGGGGGCACCGGACTCGACGCCACCATCCCGAGTTGGGCGCATGAGGGCGGACGGGATTCACTGGCGGCCCGACTGAAGAATCCCGCCATCCGCGCCCGACTCAAGCGGGAAGTGGCCACCGGTTCCCCGGGCTGGTGGAACATCATCGAAGCAGCAGGCGGATGGGACGGTGTGGTGCTCACGACCGCGGCGAATCCCGCCAATGTGCAGTATCAGGGCAAGTCCATTACGCAGATCGCGGCGATGACGGGCAAGGATCCCGCCGATGCGGCGTGGGATCTCGTGCTGGAAGGCACCGGCGGCCGCGTGTCGGCGGTCTATCACATGATGTCCGAGAAGGACATCGAAACGGCGTTGCGCTTTCCGTGGGTGAGCATCGGCAGTGATGCCTCGGCAATGGCCGCACCCGGGCCGGCGGATGCGTCGGGGCTGCCACATCCGCGCTCGTATGGCAATCCGGTGCGCGTGATCTCGCACTACGTGCGTGAGCGCCAGGTGATCACGCTGGAGGATGCCATCCGCAAGATGACATCGTGGCCGGCCACGCGTATGCGCCTGGTCGATCGTGGTGTCATTCGCGCGGGCGCGTGGGCCGACGTCACGATCTTCGACTATGAAAATCTGCGTGATCGGGCCACCTACGAGCAGCCCACGCAGTTGCCCACCGGCATCGACTACGTGCTGGTGAACGGTGTGGTGGTGATGGAGAAGGGGAAACACACCGGTGCGACACCCGGCAAGGTGCTGCGTGGGCCGGGCGCTTCGCGGTAGCGCACGTTAGTGTATCTGGCTATGTCCCCTGTCGATTTCACTGGCGTACCTGACGGTGTGCCGGACGCCGTTCTCGCACAATTCTCCGACGTGCTCCGTCGGCAACTGATCGACCTGCGCCGCGATCTCCACCGGCATCCGGAACTGGCGTTCGCCGAGTCCAGGACCGGCGCCGCGCTGGAACAGGCGTTGCGTGATCTGGTGGAGCCGTTGCTCGGTGGCCGTCCGCTGATCATGACGCGGGTGGCGGGCACCGGACTGGTTGCGCGGATTCCGGGAGCGAATCGTGAGGCGCCGGTGGTGGCGGTGCGCGGGGACATCGACGCGCTGCCCATCCGCGAAGCCACCGGGTTGCCGTATGCCTCCGTCAACGATGGCGTGATGCATGCCTGCGGACACGATGTGCATGCGTCATGGGCCGTCGGCGCCGCTTGTCTGCTGGCGCAACGACCGGCGGCGGGTGATGTGCTGATCGTATTGCAACCGGCGGAAGAAATCGGCAAAGGCGCCGACGCCGTGCTCGCCTCGGGGCTGCTGGACGGTGTGGCCGCGATCTTCGGTGCACATGTCGATCGCCGGTTTGCCGTGGGTCAGGTGGTCGCGCAGGCCGGACCGTTGGCCGCGGCGGCGGACACCTTCTCGATCGTGCTGCGCGGACGTGGAGCGCATGGAGCCCGTCCGCACGAGTCGGCGGATCCCGTGCTGGGCGCGGGGCTGCTCATCGCGGCGTTGCAGGGCAT
The DNA here is from genome assembly GCF_037190085.1 of Gemmatimonas aurantiaca. Taxonomy (NCBI): domain Bacteria; kingdom Pseudomonadati; phylum Gemmatimonadota; class Gemmatimonadia; order Gemmatimonadales; family Gemmatimonadaceae; genus Gemmatimonas; species Gemmatimonas aurantiaca. The sequence goes on along the minus strand of NZ_JBBCJO010000012.1, from coordinate 26,466 downwards.
CGTGGCGCGTCGGGTGAATCCGTCGGTGCCGGCGGTGCTCACGGTAGCCACCATGCAGGCGGGCACGGCGCTCAACATCATTCCCGATTCGGCGACGATCGGTGGAACGGTGCGCACGATCGATCCAGCTACGCGGACGCTGGTCGCCGATGAACTGCGACGGGTGGCACACGGCATCGCCCTCGCCCATGATCTGGGCGTCGAGGTGTCCTTCGAACTCGGGCCGCCACCCATCGTGAATCCGGAACGCACGGCGGCGTGGGCTCGTGAGGCCTCCACGGCATTGGTGGGCGCGGCCAACGTGGTGCCATTGGGCATCACGAACATGGGCGGCGAGGATTTCGCCTGCTACATGGAGCGCATACCCGGCGCCTTCCTGCGCATCGGCGCCCGTGAAGAGGGTGGAGAACCCACACCCGCACACTCCCCGCGCTTCTTTGCCGCGGACGGTTCTCTGTTTGTCGGTGCTGCGGTACTGGCCGAAACAGCGCGCGTCGCATCCGCCGCACTGACGGCCAGGTAGGACCACCGACCCAGCGGCGCCAGATCGCCGCTGGGTCGGTGGCGCATCATCATCGCACGATCACCGGACCTTCACCGGACCTTCACCGGACCATCACCGCGTGGCCCAGAGCCGTCGGACCACGGCCAGCAGGCCCACGCCACTCACGACGAAGATGGCGGTGAGCAGCAGCGCGTCACCGCGACGCGAGGGGTCGCCCGGCAGGTACAGCCACTGACCGATCGCGAACAGCGACGACCAGATCAACACGCAACCCAGCACCCAGCCCGCGGCCGACAGACCGAGGTTGTTTTCGGCGGCGACTTCCGCGTCGCTGATACCGGCTTCGCGGCGCACCCAGCTCCATCCGGAACCCGCCGGCTTCACCTTCTGCACGAACGCCACCAGCGTGGCGCGATCGGTGGCCGGTGCCACGAACGCGGTGATCAGCCAGGCGACCGTCGTGATGCCCACCTGCACGATGGTCACCACGGCAAAGCCGGCATCGGGCATCAGCTTCGGCACCACGAGCGACGTGATGAGCGAGACGGCCATCGCGACGATCTCGCACCAGGCCGACACGCGCCACCAGAACCATCGCGCGATGTAGAGCAGTCCCGTGCCCGCGCCGATGGACAGCAGCACCTGGAAGGCCTGCTGTGCGGAACTCATGGTCAGACTGAGCAACGCCGAGCAGACGAAGAGCAGGATCGTCGTCAGCCGGCCCGCCATGACGTAGTGCGCCTCGGTGGCGTCACGACGGATGAAGCGCCGGTAGAAGTCGTGCACGAGATACGACGAACCCCAGTTGAGATGGGTGAGAATCGTCGAGGAGTTGGCCGCGATGAGTCCACCGATCATCAGCCCCACGAAACCCACCGGCAGGAACTTGAGCATCGCCGGAAAGGCCGAATCGTGCCCGATGAGCGTGGCGTCCGCCGTGGGGAACGCCGCCTTGATGCTGGCCAGATCGGGGTAGACGATGATCGAACACAACGCCGTGATGATCCACGGCCACGGGCGCAACACGTAGTGCGCGAGATTGAAGAAGAGGGTGCCGCCCAGTGCATCCTTCTCCGACTTGGACGCCAGCATGCGCTGCGCGATGTACGAACCGCCACCGGGTTCCGCACCCGGATACCAGTTGGCCCACCAGCTGATCGCGATGGGCAGAATGAAGATCATCAGCGCGAGATCGGACATGGCGAAATTCGGCATCATGTCGAGAATCGGCTGACCCGCGCCGTCCTTCATCGACATGACGGGTTGTGCATCGGCCGCGCCCTGCACGACCTGCTGCGTGGCCAGTGTGCCCACGAGCGCCTTGAGACCGGCCCAGGCTTCCGGCGTTCCCGCCAGTCGCCGGCCCACTTCCACGAGCGAGAACCAGGCGGCCGCGAACACCGCCGTCATCTTGATGAAGAACTGGATCATGTCGATGACGAGCACGCCCCACAGCCCCGAGTGCGCCGCGAAGATCACGTTCAGCACACCGGTCAGCAGAATGGTCTGCCATGGCGCGAGACCGAAGAGGATGTTCGCGATCTTGCACGCCGCGAGTGTCACCATCCCCATGATGAAACAATTGAAGAAGAGCCCCAGGTACACCGCGCGGAATCCGCGCACCAGCGAGGCTTCTTTTCCCGAGTAGCGGAGTTCGTAGAACTCGAGATCGGTCAGCACCCCCGACCGGCGCCACAGCCGCGCGAAGAAGAACACCGTGGCGATGCCGGTGAGCACGAACGCCCACCATTGCCAGTTGCCGGCGACGCCATACCGGCGCACCTGCTCGGTCACCCAGTTCGGCGTGTCGGAGGAAAACGTCGTGGCCACCATCGACAACCCCGCCAGCCACCACGGCACCGACCGGCCGGATGCGAAGAACTCGGTCGTGCTCGACCCCGAGCGTTTGGCGAGAAAGAGGGCGGGGACGAAACACACCAGGATGGTCACGGCCACGATGGCCCAGTCGATCCAGGAGACGTTCATGCGCGGAGCGGCGGGGGAGGGAAGCACCTGAGCCGTGTCAGCGGAATGCCGGCCGGCGCGTGAATGTGGTGAACGGTCCGCGCCGGGGCAACGCATTGGTGGGGCCATGCGGATCGGGCGGGGAGGACTCCCGGGGCGATCCACACCCCGGGAGTCCACGCTCGCCCGCCGAGCTCAGGGCCCCACGCGTGAAGACCCATCACGCGTGGGACCGCACGACAATCAGGCCCGACGGCGACGGGCCAGCGGGATCATCATGCCGAGACCGGCTGCCATGAGGAACCAGGTGGATGGCTCCGGAACCGTGGAGACGCCGATGCCGTCGACGACGAGGGTGCCTTCACCGGCGCTGCCATACAGGCCAGGAGCCGGCTCGGCCATCACGCCGATTTCGCCACCACCGTTGTCATACGGATCTCCTTCGAGCGTGGTCTGAATGGCCGCGTAGGTCCCGTTGGCCAGGAATGCGCCGGGGGCGAAGAAGAAGAAAGCGCCGCCGCCGCCGCTCATGTCGAACGCGTCCCAGTCCCAGTCATACTGTGCGCTGATGAAGCTGTGTCCGGTTCCGAAGCCGTTGGGGTTGAACTGCTGGGTGGCCTGGCAGGTATAGGAAGGATTGCCGCCCTGGGGCGCGGCGCCACTGAAAATGGAGATCGCGCAGGACTTCGTGGCGTACTCCCCTGGCGAATTGATCGGCCCCACGCGCTCCACCACGAAGGTCATCTCCAACTGATGGTCGGCGAGGACCTGATCCTGGACCCAGTCGCAGGTCGGGTCCCCGCCCTCCGGTGTCTCGCACACCGTCTTGTAGGAATAGATGGTATTCCCGAAGAATCCATTGAATGTGTAGGTGACTTGAGCTTCTGCCGCCGGCGCAATGGCCAGCATCGAGAGCCCGGCGAGCCAGGTCCTGAGTCGCATGATATCCTCGCGAGCATGGTGACTCGGGGAACGCCAACCGGTTGACGAAACCCCGCATTTCCTCACGCGCAAAAGCCGCCCGGAATAGCGCACATCCGTGGCCGCAGGACCCAGGGGCCCGCTTTGCCCCCGCCCCGCGCCATGCTACTTTGTAGCGCACGGGGCGTTAGCTCAGCTGGGAGAGCGTCCGCTTTGCAAGCGGAAGGTCATCGGTTCGATCCCGATACGCTCCATTTCCACGGCGCAGGCAGGGTCTTTTCACGCCGGGTTCATGGAGGACCGTCTATGACGTGGGTCTTCATTGCAGCATTGCTGTTCGGGGGTGGGCTCATCACCATGGGTCTCCTCGGCAAGGATACCGATCACGATGGGGTGAGCGGCGACCATGACGTCGGCTTCCTTGCCCTCTTTTCGTTGCGCAATCTGGCGTGGGCCAGTTTTGCGTTCGGCGGCATCGGATTGCTCGCGGTCGCCACGCAGCGCAGCCTCGTTGTCACCCTCGTCTCGTCCATCGGGCTGGGACTGGTCACCATGGGTGCGGTCCATCTGATCTTCCGTGCCCTCAAGGCCGGCGAGGTCGGTACCGCACCGTCCAACATCGCCGCACTCGGCGCTTCGGCGGAGCTGGTCCTGCCGTTCGATGCCGACGGGCTGGGGGTGGTGGTCTTTCGTGCCGGCGGGCAGCAGCACGAGATGCCGGCCCGCCGCGCCGATGAGGTGGCCTCGCTCGACGCGTCGCATTTTTCCGCCTGCCGGATCGAGTGGATCGATGCCGGTGTCGCGGTCGTCACGCCAGCGGTATAACGGCGCATCACATCACACTCCGGGGAGCAACGATGAACGAACAGTTGAGCGGTGGGTTTGGCACGGCCGTCTTTTCGCTCGGGGGGGTGGCCTTTGTCCTCATCCTCATCGCCCTGCTGGTCGCGACGATCAAGCAGCTCCTCATCATCGTGCCACCCAACATGGTGGCGGTGATCACCGGCAGAAAACGCCAGCTCACCGATGGCACGAGCGTCGGGTATCGTGTGGTGCGCGGTGGCCGCACATTCCGCATCCCGATTCTCGAGCGCGCGCAGTGGATGACGCTCAACACCATTCCGCTTACCATCTCCGTGCGGAACGCCATCGCCAAAGGCGGCATTCCCATCGACGTACAGGCGGTGGCCAATGTGAAGATCGCGTCCATCCCCGAGGAGGTCTTCAACAACGCGGTCGAACGCATCCTGGGCAGCGAACGGCAGGTGGCCGATCTCGCCCAGGAAACGCTGGCGGCCAACCTGCGCGGTGTGCTGTCCACACTCACACCCGAAGAGGCCAACGAAGACCGTGTGAAGTTCGAGACCGAGCTGATGAAGGAAGTCACCCGCGATCTGCAGAAGCTCGGGTTGCAGCTCGACATGCTGAAGATCCAGAACATCAGCGATGACGCGGGTTATCTGCGCGCGTATGGCCGCATCCGCACCGCCGAGGTGCTTCGTGATGCGCAGATCGCCGAGGCCCGCACCAAGGCCGAGACGGAGCGTGAGCAGGCGCGGGCGACGCAGGAAGCCGATGTCGCGCGGGCGCAGTCGCAGGTGATCATCTCGGCCGCGCAGAACGAATTGCGCGTGAAGCAGGCCGAACTCGATCGGCAGGCGCAGATCGCCGAACGCACCGCCCGTGCGGCCGCCGACGAAGCGCAGGCCCGCGCCGAAAAGGCGGTGGAAGAGGCCCGCGTGGAAGTGACCCGTGTGCGTCTGCAGGTGGAGCAGGTGGAACCCGCCCGGGCCCGGGCCGAAGCGGCGCGCGCGGAGGCCGAAGCCGCGGCCGCCCCGGTCATTGCCCAGGGTGAAGCGCAGGCCAAGGCGCTGCAGGCCGTCCAGCAGCAGTTGCTCTCCGCGGGCGATCGCGGGCTCTCACTGCTCTATCTGCAGCAGTTGCCCGATATGATCGATCGCCTAGCCGAAGCCGCCGCCGATGTGAAGATCGATCGTCTGGTGGTGCTCGACGGGGGCGATGGCAAGGGGGCGGCCATCGCCACGCAGCAGAAGCTGGGGGTGATGATGAAGCTGCTGGAGGCCGCGAGCGCGCAGTATGGCGTGGAGCCGGATGCGTTGCTGCAGGGGCTTAGCCAGCGGCTGGGTGGCGGTCAGCCCCCGAAGGACGGATGACGGCGAGGGGCGACTGAGACAGGCCTGACGAATGCGCGTGGGACGATGACGCCGGCAGCTGCGGTGGACTGCCCACGCGCTCGTGCAGCAGGGCCGACATGGCGGTGAAGGGCTGTGCGGAGCCGAAATGTTGGCCCTGCTGCGCAAAACACTGCAGGCGGGCCAGGCGCTGGGACTGTTCGGCCGACTCCACGCCTTCGGCGGTCACTTCGAGGCCGAGTCCACGCGCGAGCCGCACCATGCCCGATACGATGGCGTGATCGCGCGTGTCGAGCATCAACTGGGCGACGAATCGCCGGTCGATCTTGAGTCCGTCCAGTGGGGCTTCCCGCAGAAAAGTCAGTGAGGCGTGCCCCACGCCGAAATCATCGACCACCAGCCGCAGACCGAGCGCCTTGAGAGCCCGCAGCGTTTCCATGATCGTTTCCCCATCGATCATGGTGCTGTTCTCGGTGAGTTCCAGCGTGAGGGCATCGGGCGGACATCCCGTATCGGCAAGGATTTGCGCCACGCGACGTTCGAAACCGTGTTCGCGGAGTTGCACTGCGGAGAGGTTCACCGCCACCCGGAGCGTGGCCAGCGCCGGATGCGAAGCCCGCCACTGCACGAGGGCCCGGCAGGCTTGCTGCAGCACCTGTTCTCCGATGGGCACGATGAGCCCGGTGTCCTCCGCCAGCCCCAGAAATCCCGGCGGCGACAGCAGTCCACGATCGGGATCGCGCCAGCGCAGCAGGGCTTCGGCGGCGATCACCCGGTCGGCGACGACATCGAGGATGGGTTGGTAATGCACTTCGAATTCACCACGACCGACCGCTGCGCGCAGACGCGCCTCGCGGCGATGTGACACCGAGTCCATCGCGATGGGCTCGGGGCTCAGCGCATGACCCAGTGCATGACCAAACGCCAGGACACCGGCCACGGGCGTGTGCATCCGACCTCGGCGACGCTGGTATTTCTCGCGGTACATGTCCGCATCGGCGGCGTCGATGAGATCCTGGGCCTGGGCGCCATCGAGCGGAGACATGGCCCCACCAATACTGGCGTCGACCGTCAGCGACTCGTCATCACCGACCGGGATGGGGGTGCGAAGCGCGTCGATGATGCTCTCTTTGACGAAGGCCACGTCGCGGCGGCTGGTGACATCGGGGAGCAGCACGACGAACTCGTCGCCCCCCAGACGGGCCACCGCGTCGGATCGGCGCACACACTCCAGCAGTCGGGCGGCCACGGCCTTGAGCAGGAGATCGCCCAGTGCGTGACCCCGGGTGTCGTTGATGGCCTTGAAGCCATCGAGATCCACGAACAGCAGACCCGTTTTGCGATTGTAGCGACTGCCGAACGCCAGCGCGCGCTCGAGCTGGTCCATGAACAGCTCACGGTTGGCCAGTCCCGTCAGCGGGTCGTGTGTGGCGCGATGCGCCGCCTCCACCCGTGCCGCTTCCAGGACGGCGAGACGCCGCTGTCGTTCGATGGCAAACCCCAGCAACCTGACCAGCGCGTCGATCGAGGTGGTGGCTTTGTCCACACATTCCTGGGCGCCCGCCCGGAGGGCCCGCAAGGCGAGCACATCGTCCAGCGCGGTGGTGTGCACGACGATGGGCACGAGCGGTGCGGCGCTGCGTACGCCGACCACCGTGGCGATGCCGCCAGCGTCGGGAAGCGCGAGGTCCAGGAGGACGGCATCCGGCGGGGCATCCACCAGTGCCCGGATGGTCTGCGCCATCGTACTGCTGCGCAGGAATTCCACTCCCGTGCCCAGCCGGCGACGCAGTCCGGACTCCGTCTCCGCCGCCTGAGCCGCATCGTGATCGGCGATCAGCAGGCGGAGGCGGGACGGGGCAGGGCCAGCGGAGGTGACGCGGTCAGGCACAGTCGGAACGGGAGAAGGCGCGGGATTCCGGACGGGCTTCACTCCGGTACATCGCCGGGCACACGGGATGTACCACGCGCGATTGCGGATGTCGCAATACGTTATCTTTGATTTCCACAACCGCCAGTGCTACGAGAGAATGTGACATGGTTGGCACGACCCTCCTTTCCGCCTCCTGACGATGACCAACGTTTCCGCCACGCCGCTCACTGTGGGCACCATCGCCCCCGACTTCACGCTCGCCTCGACCTCCGGACAGAACGTCACGCTGTCCGACTTCCGCGGCCGGAAGCATGTGTTGCTGGCCTTCTTCCCGCTGGCGTTCACGAGCGTGTGCACGGCCGAATTGTGCGGCTTCAGCGACGACTTCGATGCATTCACCGGTGGCGATGTGGAAGTGCTTCCACTTTCGGTGGATGCGGTGCCTTCCCTCAAGGAGTTTCGCAACAAGTATCAGATGAAAGTCGAGCTGCTTTCCGACTTCCGTCGTGAGGTGTCCACGGCGTTCGGCGTACTGCGCGAGGATACGGGTTTTTCCAACCGGGCCTACTTCCTGATCGACAAGGATGGTGTGATCCGCTGGGCGCACGTGGAGGAGACCCCGGGGCAGAAGCGTGAAAATGCGGAAATCCTCGTTGCCATAAAAAATGTGACAGGCTGAGCGCACGATTTCGCGGGGCTGTCGAGAGGTGTGGCGCCCGCACCAGTCTGGCCACCTCCATCCTGGCCAGCTCCTTCCTGCTTCCTCTCCCGTTGTGCCGTGGTTCAGCCCAACTACGGGAGAGGAAGCAGGAAGGAGCTGGTCAGGATGGAGGTGGCCAGACTTGCAGCATGCGGGCTTCTCTGCAAATAAAAACGGGGATGTCCGTTCACACCGGACATCCCCGTTTTCATCCAACCGGATTGGTCAGCTCGCTGCCTGATCGGCCGAAGTCCTCGCCACGGTGACTGGCACACGGACCGGCTGCGCGGGTTCCGTTCTGGCCACCGAGACCGTGAGCACGCCCAGGGCATAGGAGGCCGAGACCTTCTGAAGGTCGGCGTTCTTGGGCAGCCGGAACCGGCGCGTGAAGGGGCCCTGCCGGCGTTCGCTGAAGAACGTCTTTTCGCCGTCCGCGAGCTCCGTGGCCGGCCGGTTGCCCCGGACCGTCAGCATCCCGTCGGCGGCGAGGACTTCCACCGTGTCGGGGGAGACGCCCGGCAGATCGAGCTCGAAGACGTAGCCCGACGCGGACTCCCGCGCCGTGACGGCGGGAGACCACTGCGGTTCCGGATGGCCATTGGCATGGCCGTTGGTGGGACCATTGGCGTCGTCCGTGGCGGGGGCATTCGGATCGAGGGCCGCCGCAATGGGGCCAAGCGCCTCGTCGAACAGGCGGTGCAGATCGCGACGGAACGTCGTGCCGCGGAACGTGGTGCCGGCGAACGGTCCGGCAGGCGGGAACGGGAAACGGGTCATGATGACGCCTCTAGGGTGCAGGGTGTACCGTGTGTCTGTACCGTGATGCCACGGGAACCAGTGATTGTCCTGACTCCGGCATGGTGCACTCCGCATACCAGGTCGGATGTGCCATCCGGACCGAGCCGGCCATTCGGAGGCCGTCATTTCGGCGCGGCGCGTGTCGAAATGACGGCGAGGCTATTTGTCGAAGGACCGATGTTCGGTCAGCTTGTCCGATCGCCGTCCTTATCCTACCTTGCCGGAGTTGCTTCCACCCTGACCGCCCGCGTCGCCTGGACCGTGCCGGACTCCGCCAGGACCTTTCATGACCACACAATCCGCGACGACGATCTTCGGTTTGCTGAACCGCCTCGCGGCCGCGCCGCAGGGCATGGAGGGCGTGCGCGCGCTCCTCGCGGAAACGGGAGAAACGCTGGGAGCGGATCGGGTGGCGTTCGAGCCGCTGGCGAGTGGTTCTCCTCCAATGGTCTGGTGGGCTCCGGGCGTCACCGACGTTCCCTATCCCGCTCGGCAGTTCCCGGTGCGTTCGGCCGACAACGTCCTGGGCACCCTGGTGGTGCATGGTGAGCGGCCGTTGCTGGTCGATGAAGAAGCTCTGCTGACGGGGGTCGCCGATCTCCTGGCCATTGCGGTCTCGCGCGATGTGCATCGCCGCGAACTCGAGCGGCAGATCTCCGAACGCATCCGGGAGCTGGCCGATCAGCGCGCATTCATCGAATGCATCGTCGACTCGCTGCCCAACGGCCTCTATGTGGTGGATCGCGACTATCGCATCCACACCTGGAATCACAAACGCGAGACCGGGCTGCAGGGCGTCTCACGAACCGACGCCGTAGGTCGCTCCATCTTCGACGTGCTGCATCGTCAGCCGGCCTCGATGCTCAAACGGGAGTTCGACGAGGTCTTTGCGTCGGGACGCCTGCAGCAGTTCCAGATGGAAAGCAATGCGTACGGTGACACCCGCACCTTCCGCATCTCCAAGATCCCCATGCGCATGGGCGGCGGGGCGGTCACGCACGTGATCACCATCGGTGAGGACATCACCGACTGGAAGGCGGCCATCGATCGCACCGCGCAGGCGGAGAAGCTCGCCGCGCTGGGGCAGCTGGCGGCCGGTGTCATGCACGAGATCAACAACCCGCTGGCCACCATTGCCGCCTGCGCCGAATCGATGGCGCTGCAGCACGAACTCGAGCCCGGTGCCGGGGACGCGCCCAACGCCGAACTGCTCCGCATCATCGATCTCGAAGTGCAGCGCTGCAAGAAGATCGTGAACGGTCTGCTCGATTTTTCGCGCCCCAAGACTGCGGGGCGGGAATGTGTCGATCTCAATGCGGTGGTGCAGCAGGGACTCTTTCTCCTGCAGCATCATCCGCGGTTCAAGCGCGTGAAACTCGTGACGGAGTTGGAAGAGACCACGCCGATGATCGTCGAGGCGGACGCCGACCAGCTCGTGCAGGTGCTCATTGCCCTGGCCATGAATGCGCTCGATGCGACGCCGGACGGGGCGCGGGTGACGATCCGGACCCATGTGCTCACCGGGGGCACCGAGGGCCACCCCGAGCCCTGCGCCACGTTCGAAGTGGCCGATGAAGGCCCGGGCATTCCACGGGCGCTGCAGGCCAAGGTGTTCGAGCCGTTTTTCACCACCAAACCACCGGGGCAGGGGACGGGCCTGGGGCTCGCCATCTGTTACGGCATCGTGCGCGACCATGGGGGCGCGCTCGAACTCGTATCGCCCGAGGGGAACGGTGCGACCTTCCGGGTGGCGCTGCCGCTCGCCATGACGGTGACGCCGACGGTGATCCCGTGAGTCGGTGTGATGTCGATCAGGCGTCCACCGTGATTCCGTCATGAGTCAACCATGAGTCAGCCCATCGTCCCGTCGGCGCGTGATGCCGACACGACCACACCCATCCGGGTGCTGATCGCCGAGGATGAAGCGCACCTGGGTGCCATCCTCGAGCAGTTCATGTCGGCCCGCGGGTTTGCCGTGCGCATCGTGCGGGACGGACGTTCCGCGCTCGATCTGTTGCGGAGCGAAACGTTCGATGTCGCGCTGCTCGATGTGGTGATGCCGCAGATCGACGGTCTGGAAGTGCTGCGCCTCGTGCGTGAGGAACCGTTGCCACCGGAGATCATCGTCATCACGGGCAACGGCACCATCGAAACGGCCATCGCCGCGCTCAAGCTGGGCGCGTACGACTTCCTGTCCAAGCCTTATCGGATGGCGGAGATCGAGGTGCTCGTGCGTCGCGCGTGGGAAAAGCGCATGCTGGCCCGCGACAATCATCTCATGCAGTCGCGGCTCAGGCGTTCGACGCCGACCCCGACACTCGTCACGCAGTACGCGCCGCTCCGGGCGGTGCTGGCGATGGTCGAGAAAGTCGCGCCCAGTGCCTCGCCCGTGCTGGTGACAGGCGAGTCGGGGACCGGCAAGGATCTCGTCGCGCGATTGCTACACGCACATGGCCGCAATCCCGATGGCCCCTTCGTCGATCTCAATTGTGCGGCGCTGGCCGAGTCGCTGCTGGAGACGGAGCTGTTCGGTGTGGAGAAGGGCGCTTTTCCGGGCGCGGAGCAACGCAAGGTGGGCCTGTTCGAACTGGCGGCCGGTGGGACGCTCTACCTCGACAACATCGGTGAGCTCGATCTGCGACTGCAGGCCAAACTGCTGCGCGCGCTCGAAACGGGGAGTTTCTTCCGCGTGGGTGGCACGCAGAAAGTGGAGGTCAATGTGCGCGTCATCGCGTCCACGACGCGCGATCTCACCCGCATGGTGCAGAGCGAAGCGTTTCGCGACGATCTGCTGCATCGCATCAACACCATCCGCATCGCGTTGCCGCCGCTCAGGGATCGGGTGGTGGACATCCCGCTGCTGGCGCGGCATTTCCTCGAACAGTTCGCATCGCCTGCCTCGCCCTCGGCGCCGCGGCTGAGTGGCGACGCCGTTGCGGTGCTCGAACGGTACCGCTGGCCGGGCAATGTCCGCGAACTGCGCAACGTCATGGAGCGCGCGGCGCTGCTGGCCACCGACGGCGTGGTGAATGCCGTCGATCTGCCGCTGGGTGCCGACGTGGGCGGAGGGGCGCGTCCCACTCCCGCCATGACTCCCGCGCTGCCGTCGACATCGTCTCCGGGCTTGCCATCGGCGCCCCCCGCATCGGCAGCGACGTTGTCCCTGGCCGAGCTCGAGCGCCGGCACATCGGTGAGGTGCTCGAACGCTGCGCCTGGCATCAGGGGCATGCCGCCGAACTGCTGGGGATTTCGCCGAAGACGCTCTATCGCAAGATCCGCGAATACGGATTCAGGCGCCCCCCGGGGCGTGGAGAGAAGGCATGAAGATTCTGGTGATCGAAGACGATCCCACCGTGGGGGAGTTTGTCCGGCGTGGACTCGAGGAGCAGCGCTGGCAGACGGATCTGTGCAACAACGGGCTGGAAGGGGAACGCATGGCCCTTTCCCAGCCGTACGATCTGGTGATCCTCGACATGCGTCTGCCCGGACGGAATGGTCTGGACGTGCTGCGGACGCTCCGGGCCAGTGGTTTCGAGCGGCCCGTGCTGGTGCTGACGGCGCAGGATGCCGTCGACGCCAAGGTGGAAACGTTGCGCGCCGGCGCCGACGATTACGTGACGAAGCCCTTCGCCTTCGAAGAGCTGCTGGCGCGCGCCGAAGCACTGCTCCGGCGTCCGCGTGCGCTGGCCTCGCCGCAGTTGCGCGTGGGCGAACTCGAACTCGATCAGGGCACGCGCGAAGTCCGGCGCGCCGGTGAACCCATCGAGCTCACGCCCAAGGAGTTCGCCGTGCTGGAGTATCTGATGCGTCACGCGGGTCGGGTGATGAGCCGCACGCTCATCACCGAATACGCGTGGGGGTATCATTTCGATCCCGGCACGAACATCGTGGATGTGGTGATCAATCACCTGCGCAAGAAGATCGACGCCCGCTTCGAGAAGAAGCTGATCACGACGGTCCGTGGCGTGGGTTACATGATCCGGGCCTAGAGGTTGCATCAGTGAGTTCCATCCGCGCCCGGCTGACACGCGCATGGACGGCGGCGTTTCTGCTCACGCTGTTCGTGTTTTCGCTCACGTTGCTGGCGGTGCGGCGCGAAACGCTGTACCGCGAGCTCGAGGCGAGGGTGCAGGTGGAGGCGGATCAGGCGGTGCGGGCCATCAATGTGGCCCGCAACACCGGCACGGAGCCGGTGATGGCGCAGAAGGACCGGCTGGCCGGCCCGTCCATCGGCATGCGCATGAGCGCCTTCCTGTCGCTGCTGGAAGGCTACGTGCTGGTGCAGGACAGCACGGGGTACGACATCTACGCCTCACCGGCGGTGCAATCGCTGTCCACCGACGACCGGAACACGTTCAGCACCGCGGCCCGCGCCGCGCATGCCGACCGCGCGCTGCGACGCGTGGAGCTGCACTCGGACGAAGTCCTGCTCGCCACGCGGGTCGTGCCGCTCAGCGACAATGCGCGGTATCGCGTGTACGCCGCCCTGTCCACGCGCAACATCACGTACACCCCGCCCGAACTGATCGGCCCGATGTTCGTCATCACGCCGCTCTTGCTCGTGCTGTCGGTGACGTTTGCGTATCTCATCGCCGGTCGTGCCTTCCGGCCCATCGATGTGCTCATCGACCAGGTAGAAGCCATCACCGACGGTCGGTCGTTGCACAGCCGCCTGGGCGTGGCCGCCGCGGGCGACGAGCTGATGCGGTTGTCGGAGACGCTCAATGCCTTCATCGGACGACTGGAAAAATCCTTCGGCGCGCTCAGACGGTTCACGGCCGATGCGAGTCATGAGCTGAAAACCCCGCTGGCCGTCATCCGGGCCGATGTGGAGCGCGCGATGTCGCCATCCACCACCGAAGTCGATCAGGCGATCTCGCTGGAGGAAGCGCTGCAGCAGGTGACGCGCATGGCCGATCTGGTCGATTCGCTGCTGACGCTCGCCCGGGCCGACGAAGGCCGTTTCGATCTGTTCCGCGAGCCGGTGGAACTGGAGCCGCTCGCCCGTGAGGTGCTGGAGACGGCACGTCTCCTGGGGGAGGATCAGGGGCTCGAGATCGACGCGCCCGTGCTCGAGAACGCCGAAGTGCTGGGCGACGTGACCCGACTCCGGCAACTGTTCCTCAACCTCGTCACCAATGCGATCAAGTACACCCCGCGCGGAGGGAAGGTGGAGATTGCGCTGGCGCGGGACGCGGCGGTGGTGCGTTTCTCGGTGAAGGATTCAGGGATCGGCATTGCCGCGGCGGATCTGCCGCATATCTTCGAGCGCTTCTGGCGTGCGGATCGGGTGCGTTCGCGGGCCAGCGAGCGTGGCGGGTTCGGGCTGGGGCTCGCGATCTCGCAATGGATCGCGCAGGCGCATGGCGGCACTCTCGAGGTACAGTCGCGACTCACGCGCGGCAGCACGTTCACGGTGACGCTGCCGCTGGCCGGCGAACCGGGCTCGGGCATGACGGGGGAGTATCAGTCGGTGGTGAATCTCGTGGAGTCGGAGATGCCGGAGGAGGTGGGGGGAGGAGCGGCTCAGTAGCGGTCGGACTGGTCGTTCCTCTCCTACCAGGACCAGAATTCGATATTCATCTGGTTGACCTCAACACCGGCGGCAATGACCGTCGTTCGGAATGGTCGGCAGATGTTGTGGCGAGAGGTATGGCTCCCGCCATATGACATATTCTGTAGTACCTTGGGCGTATGTTTGTGCAGGAATCCAAAACCCGTTTCCCAACAGAGCCAGTATTCTTCCCAGGAACAGTTCTGGATTGGGGAAAATACCTTGTGATGTCCGTCTGATACCTAATAAGGAGCGGAACGGACCAAGATGGCACCGTTCGAATGCCTGTGGCGGTTTCACGCTTCAATACACGTCTTTCGCCATGGTTCAGATCTTCGCTGTGCAGATGCCGGAGGAACTGCTGGGAAGGATGCGGAGAGCTTTTCCCATAGATTCCGAAGTCGTTCGGATTTCAGGGACGGAACAGTGCAACGAGGTTCCGGATATGCAACGCACAAGCGTGGTGCTGGCGCCAGTACCTGCCTACGACGACCAGTACCTTTCGGAGCGACTGGGGATGCTGCGTAAGCGGTATCCTTGGGTTCCCCTCGTAATGATCGATACGGGAAGGCGGGTGGACTTAGATGCCACCATTCGAGTGGTTCAGTTTGGAGCCTCGACTGTAGTCGACATGAGCGCCGCCGATTGGCGGGAGCACTTGGAGCGATCCATCATCGCTGGACGTCACGCGTCGCTATCGCGGGCCGTTTGGGAGATGGCGGATCTATTCCTGTCTGATGCCGAGGCGAGACTCTTCAAGGAAGCGTTGCATCTGGCTCACGCACCGTTTTCCGTGACGGACTTGGCTGTGGCTTGCAACTTGCCGGAACGGAGCCTTCGCAAGTATTGCGAACGGGAAGCACTGCCTTCACCGCACTGGTTCATGGTATGGTCAAGACTCCTGCTGGCGGCCTACCTTCTGAGCACGAATCGTTTGAGCGTAAAAACGACCGCGCAACGGCTGGGGTTCTCCACCTCCAATCATCTGCTCTCGACTTTTGGGCGATATACAAGGTTGGGAGCACGCGAGCTCCAAGCCCCGGACGGATTCAGGATGCTCTGTGATAGCCTAGCTGCATCCGCGCGAAAACAAGGCGAAGAGAGGTGGTCGAGAACGAAAGAGGCCACACCTACTGCCGATCGATGACATCTCCCGTTTCCTCTTGTCAATCATTCCACAGCCAGGGATTGTCGGTCGAAGCTTTTCCATGGCCGAAAATGACATGCTCTTGCCGATTGAGATATTGCACCGTGGAACTTTGGAATCAATACTGGCCATTGATAGCAATTCTTGGTCACTTGACGTCGAGAGTAGAGATGATGCGACGGACAACTCTCCTCACACTGTTTGTTTGCGGCGCTTGCGTCGACTCCGATGCGCGCGATGCCAACCGCGGTGTCGTTGTTAAGACCAGCACCAGTGTGATTGATGATTCCGCGGAGGCGAAAGTGACTGTTCCGACATGGGCGGGTCATGTGGATACATTGAGGCTGAGTGAATCGGGGGCACATATGATCGTAAGCCCAATTCGGGTTGTGCAGGATGGACATGATATTCTCGTCGTCGACCCCAAAGAGAGCCGCCTCGCGGCTTTCGATTCAATGGGAAATTTGCGCTGGGAACTTGCCCGAAAAGGGAAGGGTCCGGGGGAATTGGAGCTACCAATCTCGGTGGCACCTACCTCGGAAGGATACTGGATTGCCGACATCTTCAATGGCCTTTTTCTGGTGGATAAGAACTCCCGCGAGGAAATCAGGCGGTTGAGACCGGGGTCAAATGCTCTTCAGGGAATTCTCGCGATCGATGACTCCACACTTGTTCTTGTCGGTCGCGGTGGGCCTCAGGGCAAACAGGAGACATGGATACATGCCATCAATACGCATGATGGCAAGTCGAGGTGGAACGCGATTCCGGTAGCCCCTCTTACAGATCCTGCTTCTCGGTCCCTTACTTTCGCTTCCATTAGTCGTTGGCGAGATCGCCTGTTGTTGACAATCTCGCTGGTTGACACGATCTATATGGTCGGACTGGACGGGGCCGTACTTGCCCGTCGAGCTGCCCATATTGTCGATCGCTCTTCTGTTGCACATTTGGGCCGAGAGCGACCATCACCCAGAGCATTGGCGGATGTTGTTCGCTTGACAGGAGCCTATCTTCTCGATGACTCGACAATGGTTGCGTCATTTCAGCGAGGATCCGCTCGCGCGCCGCGATATGGAATGGCCTTGTTGCGTGAAGGCGGAGCTTCTGCAACCTCGACCAGAACATTCCCTGGTCCCTTGATAGTCGGGAACTCGGAGGGCGTGTTGTATGGTGCATTTGCTGACCCGGAGCGGCCGAATGTTCTCGTCCGCTTCGAAGGGATGTTCCAAAGAGGTACGCCGTGAGAATTCAAGTCACGGTAGCGTATGCCATGTCTGTTCTGATCGGCTGCTCTGCTTTTGAGAAGTCGGGCGAGATGCGGAGTCTCAATGTTGGGGACACTCTCTCTACCGTCTCTTTGGGTGCTCCCACGCTGGTCTGGATCGTCCAAGAGAAAGACTGCACATCTTGCAATAGTCCGGGGTATTTCTGGAGGGCTGCGCGTATGCGTTTCGGAAGTGCGTTGCGGTTCGAGGTGCGACTCATCGGGACCGTGGACTCGTCCGTGGCAAACCTCCTGAGATCCGAACGCGTCGACGCAGTGGTTCGAGGTATCGCTGACGGTAACGACCCGTTGCGAGCGGCACTACCCGCTATGGTGTTGGTGCAGCATGACACGATTCGTGTCGCATGGACTGGAAACAGTTCCAAGATGAACTATGTGCGACTGGCCTCGGGGAGCTCGTTGGCAGAAGCCTTGGATTCGATAGCGAAGCACGTTGCCCTGTCAGGCATTCACCCTTAGCAACAAAGAGGATGCGTATGAAACGATTCAGGACTGCCTTGTTGACCGTTACCCTTCCACTTGCACTGTTGTCGGTTGGAAGTGCGGACGCTCAGGGCTCGAAGCGCGAGTGGCACGATTGGGTTGGGCCGCTCGACTGGTGCGGTTTCGACTGCGATGCCGGAGAGGCCTGCTGCAAGGTAATCGCGGTCGAATAGGAGATCACGGCTGGTAACGTCGCGGTGGGATTGCAGTTCAACATCCAGCGCCAGACAGGGCAACTGGAATCCTGCCGACATCCCATAACTTGAGGACAACGGAGGTCGTATGAAGCGGGTCTTTCGTGTCGGTGCAATGTTGTTGCTGGGACTGGCGACATACGGTACAGTCGCACAGTCGCAGGGTGGTGCCTCGGTGAAGTGGGTGGACTTCCAGGATTGGGGGCCGATCGAGTTCTGCGGCTTCTCCTGCGATTCCGGCGACACCTGCTGTATGATCATAATCTACGCGGAGTAAGAACGGGGTACCGGAAGACCCGTCAGTCTTCCGGTATCACCTCGTCCCTGAACGGTCTGATCGCCTTGTCGACGCTCTCCAAGCCGGTGGTCTGTCTCGACCTCACCCGCACGTTTGCATCGGGCGACGGGCTGCACGCATTCACACTCTCCATCGACGAGGGTGCGCTGCACGCGGTGGTGGGCCCCAACGGTTCGGGCAAAAGCACGTTGCTGCGTCTGCTCACGGGACTGCTGCGGCCCGAATCGGGTGAAGCGCGCGTTTTTGGCGAGCGCGCCGATCGCGCCGATGGCGCCGCGTTGCGACACGTTGGTGCCCTGGTGGATTTCCCCGCGTTTTACACGTCGGTCTCGGCGCTCGAGAATCTGCGCTACATCGCCGATCTGCGCGGTCTTCCACGTTCGCGCGTGGAGATGGCGCTCGACGCTGTGCAGTTGCGCCGTCCGCGCCATCAACTGGTGCGCGACTACTCCATGGGCATGAAGCAACGCCTGGGACTCGCCGCCGCGTTGCTCGGTGAACCGCGGTTGCTGATTCTCGATGAACCCACCAGCAGTGTCGATCCCACGGGTGTCGAAGACATCGAGGCGCTCCTGTGTGCGTGGCGCGAACGGCATGGGACGACGGTGCTGTTCACCAGTCATTCCTTCGATCAGGTGGAGCGCCTGGCCACGCACGTGTCCATTCTCGCCAGTGGCACACTGCTCGGAAGTTTCGGAGCGCACGATGGCGCGGCGTTGCCCACTACGGTACTGCTCGATGTGCCGGCGGACTGTGCTGTGGAAGACCTGGCCGCGCAGATCGGCATCGATGTGGATTGCGTGGTCCGTACACCGTACGGTCTGCAGCTGCAGGGACTCGAACTCGGCCCGGATGACGCCGGTCGTCTGCAGGCGGAACTCGTTACTCGCGGCATCCGCATTCTCGACTGGCGACGGGGGATGTCGGCCTGGCGTCGGGCACTGCGCCTGCAGATGGGTCGGCAGGCCGCCGATGGGCGTGAGGGTCTTTCGTGAACGCGCAGATTCGCATCGCTGCGGCGTTCGAATGGCGACGACTGCGTCGCTCGGGGAGTTTCGTGGGGCTCGCTTTCGGCGCCATGCTGCTGGCGTTCGGGCTGATGTTCACGGCACGTCCCGATGACATGCCGTGGCGCCTCGAGCTCGACAACTGGCTGGTGGAGGTCAGTACCACCGTCTGGTTCGCGGTGATGTATCCCCTGATGATGGTGGTGCTCGGGGCGCAGGTGGGTGCCACGGATATCGCCACCGGTGCGATCCGTTTGCCGTTGCTCGTGCCCGGCATGCGACGCGTGATGGTGTTCGGCAAGTTTATTGCACTCACCCGCGCCGCCTGGACCCTGGCAGCGCTGTTCTTCGTGGCCGGATGTGTCACGATCTTCGTTCACGCGGGCATGGGCACACTGCAGGAGCCGATGAACACGCTGAAGCAGCTGGCGCGTGTCATGGTCCTCGGCGTGCTGGCCTCCACCGCCTGGTGGACGCTGGTGCTGTATCTCGCCATCCGGCTCCGGAGTGCGACCGCGGCCGGCGGAGTGGCATTTCTGCTCTTGTTGCTGGGGTGGATTGCCCGCGGGCATTTTGGCGCTCTTACAGAAAGGCGCTGGCCGGGCTGGTGGGGTGTCGCGGTCGCGGAGCATGTGGTGGTGCTGGTTCCCGCCGCGCTCACGGTGGTCGCGCTGCTGTGGAGCGCCCAGCGGGCCATGCGGAGCCTGGAGGTCCGGTAGGCACGGTAGGCACGGTAGGCACGGCGACCGTGCCGAACCGGACGTTCTTCGGGTGCCTGTGGCTGAATTCGCCAGCCAGCCGTCCTGACCGATCGGCGGGGCCCTGCGATAAGTCCTCTCCTGTCAATCCCCTCCGAGAAAGCATTTTGTGAGGGGAATACTAACCTCGGATTAATCCGATCCTAATGTTCCGTCCATTGCCGGATCATTTCCGTTGCGTAGAATCGCCAAGTCGGTATTCGGTCACTCCGATCGAACCCGAGATCCGTAGCCCGTACCCCGGACAAGCGAGATGTTCAACAACCTGCTTGAATCGAAGGCGAAGAAGCAGAAGCGCTTGGGTGGGTCCATCACCTCGATCATCGCTCACGCCGCTGTGGTGGTGGCGTTGGTCATCGTCACGAAGAACGCTGGCATCGTGAACGAGAAGCCGAAGGAAGAGAAGGTCGACTTCGTCGAGGTGAAGAAGGACGAGCCCAAGCCGCCCGAGCCGGAGAAGCCGCCTCCACCGCCGCCCGACGCCGTGGCCGCGCCGCCGCCACCCAAGGGATTCCAGGTGCTTCAGGCACCGCCGGAAATCCCCAACATCATCCCGGAGATCGACCTGTCCAAGAAGGTGACGGACGAGGCGGACTTCTCGGGTAAGGGTGTGCAGGGCGGTATCGCGAAGGGTGTCGAAGGGGGCAAGGGGCCGGTCCCGCAGCAGGCGGCCGACCAGCCGTACTTCGACTTCCAGGTGGAAAAGCCCGTCGTCATGGCGCCGGGCGCCCAGGGCCCGTCGTACCCCGACATGCTCCGGTCCGCCGGTATCGAAGGCACCGTTCTCGCCCAGTTCGTGGTCGACACCACGGGCCGCGCCGATATGAGCACCTTCAAGGCGCTCAAGTCCGACAACGACCTGTTCACGACCGCCGTGAAAAACGCGCTGCAGCGCATGCGTTTCCTGCCGGCAGAAGTCGGTGGCCGCAAGGTGAAGCAGCTCGTGCAGCAGCCGTTCCAGTTCTCGCTCAACCGCTGAGTTCTTTCCTACCGTTTTGCGGAGATCCGTCTCATGAACATGTCGTTGATGGAGCTGTACCACTCGATGGGCTGGTTTGCCAAGGGCATCGTCTTCACGCTCCTGGCCATGTCGGCGTTCTCGTTCACCGTGCTCATCCAGAAGTGGTGGTCGATGCGCAAGGCGCAGGCCGAAACGCGCAAGTTCGCCCCCGAGTTCTCGCAGTTCCTCGAAGAGGACAACCTCAACGAGGCGATCAAGCTGGCCGAAGGCTACAAGAAGTCGCACGTCGCCCGCGTCCTCGGTGGCGCACTCTCCGAAATCCGTCCGCTCATCCAGGACGGCTCGGTGACGGTGTCGGACATCAACTCGGCCGAACGTGCGGTCGAGCGTGAAATGCTGATGACGGTCGTCGACCTGAAGCGTGGTCTGGGCGTGCTGGCCACCGTCGGCGCGACGTCGCCGTTCGTCGGTCTGCTGGGCACCACGATGGGTATCGTGAATTCCTTCACGGGTATGGCCACGTCGGGTGCGGGCGGTATCTCCGCCATCGCCGCCGGTGTCGCCGAGGCGCTCATCACGACGGCCATCGGTATCGGCGTCGCCATCCCGGCCGTGTGGGCGTTCAACTACTTCCAGACGAAGATCGACAACCTCACGGCCGAGATGACGTACACGTCGAAGGAAATGATCGACTACCTCATCAAGGGTGTCTCGGGCGAGTTCGGCCGTTCGCGCTTCACGCGCGAGTTCAACACGGCTGGCCAGCAGACGATCTCGCAGTAAGCCGCACCCTATCACGCGATCTGCCGGTGAGCGCCTCGTCTGAGGCGCTCCATCGGCGGTGTCATCACGGAGTCGCACCATGGGCATGAGTGTGGGTGGCGGCGGCGGCGTAAAGGCCGAGCCGAACGTGACCCCCATGATCGACGTGATGCTGGTGCTGCTCATCATCTTCATGATCACGATCCCGCAGATCAATGCGGGTTTCACCGCGGTCCCGCCGGAAGGGCAGAATCTCAAGCCCCACCCGGAAGAAGATGGTGATCAGGTACTCGGTATCGACGATCAGGGGCGGTACTACCTGAACAAGCAGGCAGTCCGCAATGAGGACCTCGAAACCCTCGTGCGGGAGATTTATGGCAAGGAGCGCGACGACTACATCATGTACGTGAAGGCCCACAAGGACCTTCAGTACCTCAAGGTCGTCGACGCCCTGGGTGTCCTCTCGCGCGCCGGTGTGCGCGTGGCGGCGCTCATCACCGAGCAGACACCCGGTACGGAATCGCTCGTCGAAAGCGATCGCATCCGTCCGGGGGGGAGTCAGTAACCATGGGGATGTCTACTGGCGGCGGTGGCAGCAGTCTCAATAACGAGATCAACGTCACGCCCATGATCGACGTGCTCCTGGTGCTGCTGATCATCTTCATGATGATCATCCCCATGAGCCGCAAGGCGATCGATACGCAGCTTCCCGACCCGAATCCGCAGCCGTCGCAGCCGAACGTGGCGCCGGATCAGATCGTGCTCGAAATCCTGCCGGATGAAAAGTTCGCGATCAACAAGGAAGATGTGCCGAAGGATCAGTTGCTGACGCGTCTGAAGTCGCTGTACGATCCCCGTCCCGAAAAGATCATCTTCGTGAAGGGCGACACCATGGTGAAGTACTCGGATGTCATCTGGGCCATGGACCAGGCACGCGGCGCAGGGGTCAGGGTCATCGGCGTCGCGCCGAAGTGACCTGAACACGACCTGACATGACCGGGATGGTGGAGCCCTCGGGCACTCACCACCCACATGCGGTGTCTTATTACGGCGGGTGAACCCCACAGGGCTCGCCCGCCGTAGTACGTTCGGCGTATTGCGCTCCGCGTATTCTGCTCGGCGTAGTATGTTTCATTCGCCCTTTCATTCTCCGCATGGACGCACAGCCTCCCATTTCCGGCGCGGGGGCGCATTCCGGCGCCGGATTGCCCGAGCCACCACACGAGCGACCGCGGTATCGCCCCCCCATCGGCGTACCCGTCGGCAAGCAGCGCCGTGTGCGGAGCCTCGTGCTCTCGGTGCTGCTGCACCTGCTCATCATCGCCCTCCTCATCGTGCCGTTCACGTCGCCGGAGACTTTCCGCGAGGTGCTCGGTGCCGGTGGGCTTGGCCCCGCCGGCGGCGGGGGTGGGGGCAACAAGGGCACGGGTGGGCAGATGAAGCAGGAGCGCATCCAGTTCGTGAAGGTGCCATCCGCTCCCACGCCAGCGGTCACGCCGCCCGTGATCAAGCCACCGGAGATCAAGCCGCCGGTGGTGCCCCCGCCGACTCCGCCCCAGCCCACACCTCCCCAACCCACTCCCACGCCGCCGTCGCCAACGCCGGCCACCGACGCGACCGACGCAAAGTCGGTCACCGCCGGCTCCGGCGGCGGTTCGGGCACGGACGGCAGCGCCGGCAGTGGGCCGGGCAGCGGCGGTGGGGTGGGCACCGGGGTGGGAACGGGGCGCGGCAGCAGCGTCGGCCCCGGCACGGGCGGCGGCACGGGAACGGCGTATCCGCCGGCCCCCACGGAGCTCTTCCTGCCGCCGTTACCGGTGCCCAGCAAAGCCCGCGGCACCATTGTCGTGACCTTCGATGTCGATTCCACCGGCAAGGTGCTCGATCTGCAGTTCGAGCCCACGAAGGACGGGAGTTACAACAGGAAATTGCGTGAGGCGCTGGCGGCCATCCGGTTCCGCCCCGCCGTGAATGCACAGGGTGTGCCCATTCGGGCCAGGACCGAGATCACCTACTCGCTGTGATCCGTGCGTGGCGATAGGTTGCAGGGCGTTTCTCTCCCCCGACCTCGCCGGTAACGCCCCGTCGGCCTCTCACGGTCACGCGGGCTCCGCAGGTCGCAGACGTTCCCACCTCATCTCCCAGCAGACGTCATGGGTCTGTTCGATCGGAAACCGATCGCCGCCCCCGACAATGGTGAGCATGGCATGCGCCGCACGCTTGGCGCCGGCGATCTCATCATGCTCGCGATCGGCGCGGTCATCGGTGCGGGAATCTTCTCCTCACTGGGCACCGCGGCGGCCGGCGAAACGCTCGCCGACGGCACCGTCGTGCGATACGGCGCCGGTCCCGCGCTGGTCCTCTCCTTCGTGCTGCTGGGTGCCGTGTGTGGTCTCGCGGCCCTCTGCTACGCCGAACTGGCTTCCATGATTCCGCAGGCGGGGAGTGCGTATGCGTACTCCTACGCCACACTCGGCGAGATCGTCGCCTGGGTGGTGGGATGGGCGCTCATCCTCGAGTACGCGGTCGGCAACGTGGCGGTGGCCATCGGCTGGAGCGGCTACTTCACGTCGCTGCTGTCGGGGTTCGGCATCGATCTGCCGGGCTGGCTCACGCACGGGTACTGGAACGTGAAAGCCAGTGGGGATCCGGCCATTCACGGGCTGCTCGAGAGCGCACCACGCATTGCCGGAATTCCGGTGCTCGTCAACCTGCCGGCGTTCGGCATCGTGGCAGCCATCACCGCGCTGCTGATGCAGGGCGTGAAGGAAAGCACGCGCGCCAACAACATCATGGTGGTGGTGAAGCTGCTCGTGCTCGCGTTGTTCGTGATCGTGGGCGCCATGCACATCGATCCGGCCAACTACAAGCCGTTTGCGCCGAACGGATTTCGCGGCATCCACCAGGGTGCCGCGATCGTGTTTTTTGCCTACATCGGATTCGATGCGATCTCCACGGCCGCCGAGGAAACCAAGGACCCGCAGCGCAATCTGCCGCGTGGCATTCTCGGGGGACTCGCGGTCTGTACGCTCATCTACGTGATCGTGGGCGCGGTGGCCACGGGTCTGGTACCGTACGAGCAGTTGCGCAGCTCCGATCCGCTGGCGAAGGCGCTATCGATGGCGGGGCTTTCCACCGCGAGCTGGATCGTGGCGGCCGGTGCGACGGTGTCGATGGCCGCGGTGCTGCTGGTGTTCCAGTATGGTCAGCCGCGCATCTTCTACGCGATGGCACGTGACGGTCTGCTGCCGCGGTTCGCGGCCAAGCTGCACCCGAAGACCCGCACGCCGCACATCACCACGCTCATCACCGGCGTGGCCGTCGCGCTGGGTTCGCTCGTGGCCGACGATGCGGCCACCTACGATCTCACGAACATCGGCACCCTAGCCGCCTTTGCGGTGGTGTGTCTCGGCGTGCTCGTCCTTCGGATACGGGAACCCGATCGGCACCGTCCGTTCCGCGTGCCGTTCTTCTGGGCCGTGACGCTGCTGGGCGCAGGGGCCTGTGTCTTCGTGATGCGGGGACTGCCATCCAGCGCCTGGATGGCGTTCGGCGTGTGGATGGTGATCGGTCTCACGTTTTACTTCGCGTACGGCTTCCGTCATTCGGTGCTGCGCAATCCTTCCGACAACCGCTGACCTTCGACTTCATGGCTCATATCTCCGTCTCCACCGCACCGGCGCCGAAGGGTAAACAGGGCTTTCTCGGCATCAGTTTTTCGCAGTGGATTCTGATCTCGATGGTGGTCGGCATCCTCATCGGGTGGCTCGCCCCCGATTTTGCGCCGAACCTCAAGCCGCTGGCCAACATCTTCCTGCGCATGATCAAGTCACTGATCGTGCCGCTGCTCTTCAGTACGCTGGTGGTGGGGATTGCCGGCCACGGCGACGACATGGCGAAGGTCGGCAAGCTGGCGCTGCGTTCGATCATCTACTTCGAGATCGTCACCACGCTGGCGTTGGCAATCGGTCTGTTCGCGGTGAATCTCGTGAAGCCGGGGGTGGGACTGCAGATCGCGCCCGATACGGGCAGCGGTGAGGAGTTCCAGGCGCTGGCGTCCCGCACGCCCACGTTCTCCTCGGTGCTCGAACACACGGTGCCGCAGAGTTTCTTCGAAGCGGCCGCGCAGAACGAAGTGCTGCAGATCGTGTTCTTCGCGATCCTCTTCGCCGTGGCGCTGGCGCGGGTGGAAGGCGATTCGAAGAAGACCATGCTCGACTGGCTGCAGTCGCTCAGCGATGTCATGTTCAAGTTCGTCGGCATCGTCATGGCCTACGCCCCCATCGGTATCGGTGCGGCGATCGGCGTGACGGTGGGCAAGAGCGGTCTCGACGTGATGCTCAACCTGGCCAAGCTCGTGGGCACGCTGTACGTGTCGCTGGTGGTGTTCATTCTCGTGGTGCTGTTGCCGATCGCGCTGCTCGCGCGGCTCGACATCAAGCGGTTCTGGCAGCTGGTGAAGGAACCGTGGCTGATCGCGTTCTCCACCGCATCGAGCGAGGCGGCGTTCCCGCAGGCCATGCAGGCCATGGAGAAGTTCGGCGTGCCGCGCCGCATCGTGTCCTTCGTGCTGCCCACGGGCTATTCGTTCAACCTCGACGGCAGCACGCTGTACCTGGCCATCGCCTCGGTCTTCGTGGCACAGGCGGCCGGGATCGACATGCCGATCGGTCAGCAGTTGCTGATGATGCTGACGCTGATGCTGACGTCGAAGGGCGTGGCGGCCGTCCCGCGCGCTTCCCTGGTCATCCTGTCCGGTGCGCTGGCGCAGTTCGGTCTGCCGCTGGAAGGCATCGCGGTCATTCTCGGCGTGGACGCCATCATGGACATGGCCCGCACCTCGGTGAACCTGCTCGGCAACTGCCTCGCCACCGCGGTCATGGCGAGATGGGAAGGCGTACTCGGGGAGGGGCAGTCGGAGGAAGCGGCGGCGTAACAGCGGGAGCTGGAACGACGGGAGCTGGAACGACGGGAGCTGGAACCACGGGAGCTGGAACCACGGGAGCTGGAACCACGGGAGCTGGAACCACGGGAGCTGGAACCACGGGAGCTGGAACCACGGGAGCTGGAACCACGGGAGCTGGAACCACGGGAGCTGGAACCA